>DASQOM010000083.1:0-12992 GCA_035644495.1 Planctomycetota bacterium
GCTTCCGGCAGGACCTCTATTACCGTCTGAACGTGCTGCCGGTGCGGCTCAAGCCCCTGCGCGACCGCCGGGAGGAGATCCCGATGCTGGTTGAGCACTTCCTGAAGAAGCACAAGAAGCGGGTCTCGAAGGGGGCGATGAGCCGGCTCTGCGAGTACTCCTGGCCGGGCAACGTCCGTGAGCTCGCCAACATCATCGAGCGGGCCGTGGTGCTGTCGCCGGGCGACGAGATCTCGGGCGAGACCCTGTCGTCCTGGCTGGACGGCGGGACGCGGACGCCCCAGGTGATGGTGGGGGTGCCGCTGGCGAACGTCGAGCGGAAGATCATTGAAGAGAATCTGAAAGCCAACGGCGGAAACCGGGAGAAGACGGCCCGGATCCTCGGCATCACGTCGCGGACGCTCCGCGACAAGCTGAAGAAATGGGGGGTTGCCTGAACTAAAGGAGGAGGGGACATGAGGAAGGGATTGCCGGTCCGGGGGAACCTTTTTCCGACCCTGAAGCAGTGGCCTCCGAAGCAGGTGTATCTGTCTCGTTGCCAAAGGTTTCTGGGGATGTATCGACGGAGAGTCTGGCACGGCGCTTGCAGTCGCTAGGCCGGAGATTCTCTCGAAGAGGCTCGACGCATGCTGGATCGTCTATTCGGCGGAGGGTCCCTCCGCGCGCTCGAGGTGATGCTGTCGTTCGCCTCGGAGCGCCAGACGGTGATCGCGGGCAATATTGCCAACGTGAGCACCCCCGGCTACGGGGCCCGGGACTTGTCCGAGTCGGGTTTCCAGGCGGAGCTGGACCGGGCCTTCGCCGGCCAGGGGCGGATGTCCCCGTCGTTTGGGGTGGCGGAGACGGGCCAGAATGTCGATCTAGAACTGGAGATGACCCGGATGGTCCGGAACACCGACTTCCACAGCACGGCGGCGGCGCTCCTGGCCCATCAGTTCTCGCTGATGCGCGAGGCAATTTCCGGTCGGGTGAACTGATATGGACTTGAGTGCGATCGATCTGAGCGCCGCGGGCCTGCGGGTGCAGCGGCGCCGGATGGACCTCATCGCTTCCAATCTCGCGAACGGGGACACCACGAGCGCGAGGCAGGAGACGGTGATCGGGGAGGACGGGCAGCCGCTCGTCCGCCACGTTCCCTATCGTCGCAAGATCGCAAGGGTGGCAGTCGGAGCGGGAGGCGTCCCGGAGGTCCGGGTGGTCGAGGATGCGTCGGATCTGCGGACGGAGTCGCAGCCCGGACATCCGCACGCGGGCGCGGACGGGATCGTCCGGTACCCGAACGTGGATCCGCTGACGGAGACGGTGGACCTGATCGCGGCGTCGCGGGCCTATGAGGCGAACCTGACGGCGATCGAAGTGGCCAAAGCGATGCACCAGAGCGCGCTGCGCATCCTGGGATAGGGCTGAGGAACGGATGATCGAGAGCATCGGCGGACTGGGAGCCCTAAAAGGTCCCGTCGCGCCCGGAATCGCGCCGAAGGCGGCCCCGGTGGAGGGGGAGCGTTCATTCAAGGAGATCCTGCAGGACTCCCTGTCGAGCGTGAACCAGCTGCAGAAGGAAGCCGACCAGGTGATGGAAAAATACACGAAGGGCCAGGCGTCGCAGGACCAGGTGATGGTGGCCTTCAAGAAAGCGCAGATCGCGTTCGAGGCGATGCTGCAGATCCGGAACAAGCTGGTCGACGCGTTCGAAGAAATCCAGCGGATGCGCATCTAAAACCGTCCGCAACGGCGACCGGGGACGCGGCGGGCGGGGGCCCGCCGCCGGGGGAAGTAAAGAGGAGAGGAAGAGGGGTTGGTCATGGACTCCATCAAGCGCGCGCTCGAGAGCATCGGGCGCATGTGGGCCGCGCTCAACGCCACGCAGCGCGTCATCCTCTCCGTTTCCGCCGCCGCGATGGTCCTGCTCCTGGTCTGGGGCTCGGCCGCGTCGGCTCCCGCCTGGGTCCGCGTCGCCGGCCCGGAGATCGACGCCGACGCGCGCGCGAAAGTCCTCCAGAAGCTGCAGGAAAAGAATCAGAAGTACGAAGTCCGGGGCGTCGAGATCTACGTGCCCCGGGAGGACGGGGACCGCGTCGTCATCGAGCTCACGGGCGAAGGCTCGATGAGCACGAGCTCCGTCTTCAAGTTCCTCGAGCAGTCCAACATCTTCGACACGCGCTGGGACCGCGAGAAGAAGCTCCAGATCGCCTATCAGACGCGCCTCGAGGCCATGATCCGGAGCATGGAGTCGGTGAAGAACGCGACGGTCCTGGTCAATACCGGCTCGACCCAGTCCCAGTTGGGATTCGCGGGGCCCAAGCCGAGCGCGTCCGTGACCCTGGAGCTCAAGGAGGGGGCCACCCTGAGCCGGAACAACGTAAAGGCCATCGTCGGCCTGGTGGCACGGGCGTTGACGGGGGTCGAGGAAGACCAAGTCCATATCATGGACACGAAGGGTAACTCCTACCGGGTCCAGAAGCCCGACTCCGCCGCGGGTGTTGCCGACGACATCCGGCAGCTCGAACGGAACATCGAGCAGGACATCCTGGAAAGCCTCAAGGCGGGCTTCGTCCATGTGCCCGGGGCCAGCTTCATGGTCCGGGTGCAGGTTCGCAAGCGCAGTTCCGAAACCGAGGAGGTCCGGCACGACCGTCCCATCGTGATCGAGAGCAGCGAGAAGAGAATGGTGCGCAAAGGGACGCCGGGTTCGCCCTCCTCCGTCCGGAAGGGGGAGAGCGAGCCGCCGCCGGCCGTCGAGACTCCTTCCCGGGAGGATCAGACGGATACCGAGACTCATGAGAAGAGCGTGACCGGAATTCACCGGACCACCGAACGGAACCCCGCCGGCGAGATCGAGAAGATTCGAGTCGGAGTCGTGATTCCGGTCGAAGTCGGTCCGGACAACAAGGAACTGACCGAGGCGGAGAAACGCCTCGCCGGTTTCAGGGAGATGGCGCTCAGCGCGGCCGGACCCCAGGCCCGCAACGAGGATGTCAGCGTCCAGCTGATCCCGATGAAGCGTCCCGAGGTGCTGGCCGCGCTGCCGGCGTCCGAGAGCCTGACGGAGTGGATCGCGGGGCATGCGACGAAGGTCGCCCTCTTCGGCCTCGCCCTCGCCGGGCTTTTCGTCCTCCTTCGCGTCGTCCAGACCGCCATGGCCCGCGACACCGTCGAGGAGATCCAGTCGCTGACGGACGCCCTCACCGAGACCCGGGATGCCGCCGCGGAGCTGGCGGGCCCGGCCGCCGGGGACATCGGGCGCCTGAAGCAGAACGTCCAGGAGATGGTCGGCCGCAATCCGCAGAGCGTCGCCGCCAGCCTCAAGTCCTTCATGAGCGGAAAGTAGGAGACCGAGATGGCCCTTCTCAAGGATCCCCGCGCGACGGCCGAAGCCGCCGGCGCCCGGCGCGCCGCCATTGTCATGGTCTCCATCGACCAGGATGCCGCTGCGCGCCTGATGTCGCAGCTCGACAAGGCCGACCAGGAGCGTATCGCCACCGAGATCGTCCGCCTCGAATCCGCGCCGCCCGACCGCGCCGAGCGCGAAGCGGTCCTGCGCGAATTCACCCGGTTCCACCTATCGCAGCAGGCCGTCGAGCCCGGCGGACTCCGCACCGCGCAGTCGTTGCTGGAGAAGGTGCACGAGCCCGGCGAGGCGAAGCGCATCCTCGCCAACGTCGAAGCCGCGGTCGGCAAGACGCCCTTCGAGTTCCTGCGCAAGGCCGACCCGGAGAGCGTCGTCGGCTTCATCGCCGACGAGCATCCGCAGATGATCGCCCTGATCCTCAGCTACCTCGAGCCCGCCCGCGCGGGACGCATCGTCGAGGGCCTCCCGCCGGCCAAGCAGCAGGAGGTGATCCGCCGCCTCGCCACGATCGAGCCCACCAGCCCCGTCGTCGTCGAGCAGGTCGAGAAGGCCCTGCAGGGCCGCCTCGCCGCCTTCGGCGCGTCGGAGGTCCGCGAGACCGACGGCGTCAGCTCGGCAGCCCGGCTCCTCAACCACGTCACCCGCGCCACCGAGCGCGCCATCCTCGAAGGCCTCAAGACCGACGACCCCGACCTCGTCGAGCAGCTCCGCCGCCAGATGTTCACTTTCACCGACCTGGAGCGCGTGAACGAGCGCGGCGTCCAGAACCTCCTCAAGACGATCGATACCTCGCGCCTCTCCCTGGCCCTCAAGACCGCCGGCCCCGAGCTGCGCCACAAGTTCTTCCGCAACATGTCCAAGCGCGCGCAGGAGCGCGTCCTCGAGGAGATGGAGCTCATGGGCCCGGTCCGCGTCATCGACGTGCAGGCCGCCCAGAACGCCATCGTCGACGAGGTCCTGCGCCTCGAGGAGGCCGGAGAGCTCTTCGTCGAGGGTCGCGGCGGAAGGGATTCGGTGGTGCTGTAATGCAGGACATCCGGCCGCTGCCGCTGAAGGCGTTCGACGACGAGGTCCAGGCCCAGACCGACCTCCGCATGCTGCGCGAAGAGATCCGGGCGCTGGAGGCCCAGCGCGACGCCATCAAGGACGCCGCGCGGCGCGACGGCATGGAGCTCGGCCGGCTCGACGCCCTCGAGCACGCGACGAAGATGGAGCGCGAGCGCATCGCAACCGAGGCCGCGGGCATCGTCGAGCTGCTGCGGAAGACCGCCGCCGGCATCGAGGCCGGTCGTACGGAGCTCGGCGCCGCCGCCGAGCGCGACCTCCTCAAGCTCGCCCTCGCGGTCGCGGCGAAGATCGTCAAGGGCGCCGTCGCCGACGGCCGGCCCGTCGCCGAGGCCAACCTCCGCCGCGCGGTGGAGCTCACCGCGCGCCGCCAGGAGCTCCATATCCTCCTGCATCCGGAGGACGTGGCCCGCATCGAGCAGTTCCTGCCGGAGCTCCGCCGGGAGTTCTCCGACGCGCAGAAGTTCGTCCTGGATCCCGATCCGTCGGTCGCCCGGGGCGGCGTCGTCGTCCAGACCCGCGAGGGCAGCGTCGACGCCACGATCGCGGCGCAGCTCGAGGAGATCGAGCGGGGGCTGCTCGGATGAGCCTCGCCCGCTGCGCCGAGCTCCTGGCCGACCTCGAACCCGCCCGCATCCGCGGCCGGGTCCGGCAGGCCATCGGTCTCGTCGTCCAGGCGGAAGGCCTCGCGCTGCCGGTCGGCGCCGTCTGCGAGATCCGCACGTCCGGCCGCGGCCCCGTCCCCTGCGAAGTGGTCGGCTTCCGCGACGACGTGACCCTGCTGATGCCGCTCGAGGAGCTCCAGGGCGTCCGCCGCGGCGACGAGGTCCTGTGCCGTTCGCAGGTCCAGCGCATTCCCGTCGGCCGCGCCCTGCTGGGCCGCGTCATCGACTCCCACGGCAACCCGATCGACGGCGGCCGGCGCCCGGCGGCGGAGCGGCTGCATCCGCTGCAGGCCCGCGCGCCGCATCCGATGGAGCGCGCGCGCATCGTCGACGCGCTGGGCACCGGAGTGCGCGCGATCGACGCGCTGCTGACCTGCGGCAAGGGCCAGCGCATGGGGCTCTTCGCGGGCTCCGGCGTCGGCAAGAGCACGCTGCTGGGCATGTGCGCCCGGGGCACCGCGGCGGACGTGACCGTGATCGGCCTGGTCGGCGAACGCGGCCGCGAGGTCCGCGAGTTCATCGAGCGCGACCTCGGCCCCGAGGGCCTGAAGCGCAGCGTCGTCGTCGTCGAGACCTCGGAGCGTCCCGCGCTGCTCCGCGTCCGCGCGCCGTTCGCGGCGACCGCGGTGGCGGAATACTTCCGGGACGAGGGCTTCGATGTCCTGCTGCTGATGGACTCCATCACGCGCATGGCGAACGCGCAGCGCGAGGTGGGCCTCTCCGCCGGCGAGCCGCCGGCCACGAAGGGATATCCCCCGTCCGTCTTCGCGCAGATGCCCCGGCTCCTCGAGCGCGCCGGCCGCAGCGGCCGCGGCTCGATCACCGGCTTCTATACGGTCCTCGTCGAAGGCGACGACGTCAACGAGCCCATCGCCGACACCGCCCGATCGATCCTCGACGGCCACGTCTGGCTGTCCCGCGACCTGGCGGTGCGCGGCCATTATCCCGCGATCGATCCCCTCCAGAGCGTGTCGCGCCTGATGACGGAGGTCGCGACGCCGGAGCTGGCGGCGGCCGCCGGGCGGGTGCGCGCGCTCCTCGCAACACACCGCGATGCGGAGGATCTGATCAACGTGGGCGCTTACGTGAAGGGCTCGAATCCCGAAATTGATCTGGCCGTGAAGGCCAGGCCGGCGCTGATGAAGTTCCTGAGCCAGACGATTGCGGAGACGTCGACCCTCGAAGCCTCGCGCCGGGCGCTTCTCGAGGTCGCGGCTCCCCTATTGGGAAAGGACCGGTAAGCCATGGCCACCGTCTTCCGATTCCGGCTGGAGCAACTGCTCGGCATCCGCCGCCAGAAGGAGGAGCTCGCGCAGCGGGACCTCGCCGAGGCGCAGACCGCCGTCGCCGCGCGCAACCAGTCGATCCATTTCCTGCTCCGCCAGCAGTCGGAGGCCATGGACGCCCTGCGCGGCGCCCAGGAACTGGCCGACATCGGCCGCCTGATGCTCGCGGACGATTACTGCGCGGCCCTCAGCCGCCTGATCCGTCGCGAGCAGGAGTCGCTGCACGAGCTGGTCCAGGTCGAGCTCGACCGCCGCAACCGCCTGATCGAGGCGCGCAAGGACGTGCGGGTGCTGGAGCGCTTCCGGGAGCGCGAGCTCCGGACGCACCGGCAGGCGATGGACCTCGAGGAGCGGAAGTTCCTGGACGAGATCGGCCAGAATCTGGCGAAAGGGGCATAAGGTCGGATGAAGGAACTGCTGGTCTGGATCCTGAAGGTCTGGTCGGCCCTCGCGGGTTACGCGGCGGCCGTGCTGCTGCTGATCGTCGCGATCCTCGCGGGGAACGGCGCGCTGACGGGTCCGAGGGTGGCGGCGGCGTTCGACGCCCTTCGCGGCCGCGCGCCGGCCGCGGCACCGGTCGTCGTGAAGAAGCCGGCGGAGGACCTGTCGGAGCGCGAGCAGATCCTCGAGAAGCGCAGCCAGGAGCTGGCGCGGCTCGACGAGCGCGCCGCCGCGCGCCTGAGCCTCCTCAAGGCCGCGCAGGAGATCCTGGACCGGAAGCGGGTCGACGCGGACGCCGCGGCGGCCGAGGCGAAGAAGGCCCGGCAGGAACTGGACGCCGCCAGATCGGATGCAGAGATTACCGCGAACGTGCCGATTCTTTCCCGCATGGAGCCCGCGGGCGTCGTGGCCGTGCTCAAGGACGGGGACGACGCGGCCTTCGTCCGCCACCTGCGCGCGCTGCGGCCGACCAAGGCGGCCGAGGTGCTCGAGGCGCTCCGGACGGACCCGCAGTTCGAGACGGACTTCCGGCGGGTGCCGGCCGGCGCTCCGGCCGGGACGAAGCCCCGGGTGCAGCGTCTGAACGAGGAGTTCCAGAAGACGCCCTAAGGTCCCGCGGGCGGTTCTCAGGGGTGGGAATGTCGAACGGGGTGGGAGTCCTTGCGGTCCTCGGATCTTCCCCTCTGCCTCCCGCTCCCCGCCGGATCCGGACCGATGCCGGCCCGTCTCGCAGCCCCGCGCGACCGGCGGCCGCGGCGGAAGTCCATCAGGCAGGACCTTCGACGGCCGGACCCCGGCCTGCGGCCGTATCCCGACCCGAGGCGGCCGCTTCCCGGCCGATGCGGACCCGGGCGGTCCCCGGGAGCCCCGCGGTCCGGATTGCCGCAGCGTCCGCCGCTCGCGGCCAGGGAAGCGCCGGCTTTGTCCGGCGCATCGCCGACCAGGCGATGACCGGCGGTGGATCCGCGATCCGGATCACCCTCAGCCCCGCCCATCTGGGAGAGCTCCGAATCGACCTGAGCGTGGCGGGCGACGTCGTCCGCGGCCGGGTCCGCGCCGGCAGCGCCGCCGCGCGGGACCTGATCCTGGCCCATCTGGAGGACCTGCGTCGGGAGCTGGAGGAACGGGGCCTGAGGATGGGACGCTTTCTCGTCGAGGCGGGGGAGGCCGAGGTCGATCCGAAAGGCCGTCCGCGGTCGCATCGGCGGCAGGTGCTGGACGTGACCGGCTGAAAGGGCTGGAGCCCCGCTCGTTGAACGCCGATCAGGGTTATAATAAGCTCATCCTCTGATGATCAAGATCACCCGGCTCAACGGGAAGGAGTTCGTCGTGAACGCGGACCTCATCCAGTATCTGGAGGAGACCCCGGACACGATCATCACGCTCGTCAACCACGAGAAGGTCGTGGTGAAGGAGAAGATGGACGAGGTGATCCGGCGGGTGATCGCGTACCAGCGCGGCGTCCGGATGGCCGTGCCGCTCCAGGAGTCCGACCGCCGCGAGAAGTCGCAGTAAGGAGAGCCCGATGGCGCCGACGGCCGCCAGCGAAAAGACGGGTGCCAGCGAATCGTCCGAGATGCTCCGACCCCCGCCTTCGGAGCGCGTTCTCTCCCCCGCCGGATACGTGGGCCTGGCCGTGGTCATCGGCGTCACGATCGCGATCGTGCTGCGGGCGACGGCGGCGTTCCAGGAGACCGGCGGAACTCCGGCCGTCCGCGACGACTATGAAGACGTCGACCTGGGCCAGGTGAGCCGGGAGCTCGCCCCCGAGGGCGGCGGCCTGATGCGCGATCCACTGACGCTGCGGGTCGTGGTGGTGCTGAACCCGAAGGTGCCGGATCCCGCGGCGCTGAAGCTCCAGGTGGAGCGCCGCAGGAACCTTTTCCGCGACATCGTCTGGAGCGAGATCTTCAACGCGAAGAGCGACGCCGACCTGCGCAAGCCGGCGGGGCTGGAGGCGCTGAAGACGGAGATCCGCCAGCGGCTCAACCAGGAGCTGGGCGGGACGAAGGATGGCCAGGAGATGATCGTCCGGGTGGTGTTTCCGGACCGAAAAGTGCCCGAACGTCGCTGAGGATGCATGCCCGACGAACCGAGACAGGAAGACATCGACGAGCTGATGAAGGTCCTCGCGGCATCGGCCGTTCCGGCGGGCGCCCGCATCGAGCCGTCGGCGCCGCCGTCCGCCGCGCCGATGACCTACGAGCCGCTGTCGCCGGCGGCCCCCTCGGGGCGCGGCGACGCGAGCCTTGAATTCCTGGGCGACGTCAACGTCCAGGTCCGCGTCGAACTGGGCAGCTCGAAGATGAACGTCCAGGAGGTCCTGCAGCTCGGGTCCGGATCGATCGTGGGGTTGGACAGCCTGGTGGGGGACCCGGTCAATATCTTCGTCAACGACCGACTGGTGGCGCGGGGGGAGGTCCTGGTGGTCCGCGACAACTTCGCCGTCCGGATCACGGAAGTCGTCCCGCCGGCCAGATCAGGACCCTGAACCAGGAGGCCAATCCGGGCGCCCCTTGACTGTGAAGGGTCGCCGGATAGCATTACAGCATGCCCAATCCGCCAGGAACCAAAGCCGGCGACGACGTTCTCGCGCGGCTCGACGAGTTGTCCGCGAAGCTCGAGACCGAGAAGCGGATGCGCGAGGTCACCGACCACATCCACACGGCCTCGTTGGACGAGATCATCATCTCGGTCCGCGAGGACGTGCAGCGCCTGGTGGGCTGCGAGCGGGTGACGATCTTCGCCAAGGACCCCCTGCGGGAGGAGCTGATCTCCAAGTCCATGGACGGGAATGAGATCCGCGAGATCCGACTGCCGGTGGCCTCGAACAGCATCGCCGGCTACACGGCGCTGAAGAAGAAGATGGTCCGGGTCTCCGACGTCTACGACCCGAAATCGCTGGCCGCGGTGGACCCCATCCTCAAGTTCGACCCGCAGTGGGACAAGAAGTCCGGCTTCCGGACCAAGCAGATGCTCTCGGTCCCGATCCTGAAGGAAGCCCGTCTCTACGGCGTGATCGAGTGCATGAACGCGCCGCACGGGATGGGCTTCCGCGAGGACCATATGGTCATCGTCGAGGATCTGGCCAAGACGCTGGCCACGGCCTTCTCGAACCAGCAGCGCATCGCGGTGCGCACCTCGCCGTTCGACGCGCTGGTGCGCAGCGGGCGCATCACGCAGGAGCAGGTGGACCAGGCGACCGCGATCGGGCAGAAGAACGGGTTCTCGCCCGAGATGGCCCTGATCATGAATTTCAAGCTGGGCAAGGACGAGGTCGGGAAGAGCCTCTCGGAGTTCTACCGGGTCCCCTTCATGTCCTACACGGCGGGCGTGCTCCCTCCCATCGACCTGCTCGAGAAGTTCACCCACGACCTGCTCAAGTACCACTCGTTCGTCCCGATCAACAAGGCGGGCAACCGGGCCACGGTGCTGATGGCGAACCCGAAAAACCTCCAGCTGCGCGACGACATCGCGCGCCGGCTGGGGGCGGACGTCATCGTGAACGTCGCCCTCAAGGAAGACATCAACGAGTACATCGACGCGTTCCTCGGGCAGCAGCAGAAGTCGGCGGGCTCCGCCGAGTTCAACGCGCTGATGAGCGAGATCGCCAGCGACGCCTCGATGATCCAGGGCGACGTGAAGGAAGACATCAGCAAGGACCAGGACAAGGCCAACGAGGCGGCCCTGGTGAAGCTGGTGAACGCGATCATCGTCAAGGCGAACGACATGGGAGCGAGCGACATCCACATCGAGCCGCGGCTGGACGGGCCGGTCGGGGTGCGCATCCGCATCGACGGCTCCTGCATCCTGATGCCGGACCTGCCCGAGATCCCCAACGGATCGGGCCGCGCGATGGTGGCGCGCATCAAGATCATGTCGAACCTCGACATCGCCGAGCGGCGCTTTCCGCAGGACGGCAAGATCCCCTTCAAGAAGTACGGCCCGAGGGACATCGAGCTGCGCGTCGCGACGATCCCGACGACGGGCGGGATGGAAGACACGGTGCTGCGCATCCTGGCCGCCTCCAAGCCCATCCCGATCGAGAAGCTCGGGATGGAGCCCGACAATCTCGAGAAGTTCCTCCGGATCGCCCAGGAGCCGTACGGCATGTTCCTCTGCGTGGGACCGACGGGCTCGGGCAAGACGACCACGCTGCACTCCGGCCTGGGCTACCTGAACAAGCCCGACGTCAAGATCTGGACCGCGGAGGATCCCGTCGAAATCACGCAGGCCGGCCTGCGCCAGGTGGGCGTGATGCCGAAGATCGGCTTCACGTTCGAGAAGGCGCTGCGCTCCTTCCTGCGACTCGACCCGGACATCATCATGATCGGCGAAATGCGAGACCTCGAGACCGCCAGCGCGGCCATCGAGGCGTCGCTGACCGGCCATATGGTGTTCTCGACCTTGCACACGAACAACGCCCCCGAGACGGTGACCCGCCTGCTGGACATGGGCCTGGATCCCTACACGTTCGGGGACTCGCTACTCGGAGTCCTGGCGCAGCGCCTGCTGCGCACCCTCTGTAAGGAGTGCAGGGAGAAGTACACGCCGGACGCGGCCGAGTGGGAGAAGTTGCGCCGCGACTTCGGCGACGACGCGCTCTGGGAGAAGCAGGGCTACGTCCGGGAAAAGGTCGAACTGGCCCGGGCCCGCGGCTGCGAGCGCTGCAACAAGTCCGGCTACAAGGGCAGGGCGGGCATCCACGAACTGCTCACCGTGGATGACGAGATCCGCGCCCTGATCTACGGAAAGCAGCTCTCCAGCAAGATCCGCGAGGTCGGGATCAAGAGGGGCATGGTCTTGCTCAAGCAGGACGGCATCCGGAAAGTCATCAAGGGCATCGCCGACATGGCCGAAGTGCGGTCGGTGTGCATGAAGTAGCGCCGGGACACCGGACGCCTCACTTCTTCTTTTTCGCGCTCAGCGTGGCGAAGACC
Source organism: Planctomycetota bacterium (assembly GCA_035644495.1). Taxonomy (GTDB): domain Bacteria; phylum Planctomycetota; class MHYJ01; order MHYJ01; family JACPRB01; genus JACQFK01. The sequence continues at coordinate 11,747 of DASQOM010000083.1, forward strand.
GTCTCGGCGATGCGCTTCGCTCCCGCCGCATTGGGGTGGATGCCGTCCTGGTCGAAGAGGTCCTTGGTTGCGACTGCCTTATAGAGGTCGATCACCCCGCAGCCCTCCTCCTTGGCGACCTTCAGGATCAGGAGCTGCTGCTCGTCCACGCCCTTCTTGTTGATGCCGAAGTTCTCCTTGAGCACCGGGACGGGGAGGGCGACCCAGACCGTCGGCTTGGCGGGAAGACCCTTGAAGTGCTCGATCAGCGCCTTGTAATCGCCTTCGAAGTCCGCCTTGTTCTTCCAGTTCTGCGGCTTGGTGTCGTTCGAGCCCAGCTTGATGATCACGATCTCCGGGTTGAAGTCCGTCGCGTTCTTGTAGGCATCGACGTTCCACCAGGGCAGGTCGCCCTTCTTGAGCAGCGTCGCGCCGCTCACGCCGAAGTTGCGCACGTCGTACTTGTCGCCCAGCAAGCCGCCCAGCACCGCCGGATAGCAGTTCTTCTCGCGGTCCTGCACGCAGGCGCCGAAGGTGATGCTGTCGCCGATGCAGGCGACGCGGGTCTTTTCGGCCTGGGGAAGCGCGCAGAGCAGGGCGGCGATCAGGGTTCGCAGAAGCATGGGGTCTCCTCTATTGAAGCAGGTGCTGCTGGAAGAACAGGGTCGTGGCGGCGCTGAAGTAGTCGCGGTTCTCCTTGCGGGCGAAGCCATGGCCTTCGTTGTCGGCGTAGACCGTCCAGACCGTGCGCTTCATGCCGCGGACCTTGGCGACGATCTGCTCCGCCTCGGCAAACGGGACGCGCGGGTCGTTCCGGCCGTGCGCCACCAGCAGCGCGGACCGGATCCTGTCTGCGTGGTTCGCGGGCGAGATCTGCTCGAACACTTCGCGCATCTTCGGGTCGCGCTCGTCGCCGTACTCGACGCGACGCAGGTCGACCCGGTAGCCGCTCGTCTTCTCCAGGAAGCTGATGAAGTTGGCGATGCCGACGATGTCGACGCCGGCCTTCAGGCGGTCGCCGAAGTGCACGAGCGACGCGAGCACCATATAGCCGCCGTAGCTGCCTCCGTGCACCGCGACGCGCGACGCGTCCAGCTCCGGCTGCTTCGCGATCCAGTCGAGGAGTGCGCCGATGTCCTTCACCGAGTCCTCGCGCTTCGCGGCATTGTCCAGGGTCGTGTAGGTCTTCCCGTAGCCGGTCGAGCCGCGAACGTTGGGGGCGAGGACCGCGATCCCGAGCTCGTTCACCCAGTACTGGAGGAGGGGG
>DASQOM010000084.1:0-21560 GCA_035644495.1 Planctomycetota bacterium
GCACCCGGCTGCGCGTCGAGTACCTGAGCGCGCCGTTGATCGCGGCGAGATACTCGCGCGAGTTGTCGGGAAACGTCGCCGCCTCCTCGCGATTGAAGCCGGCGAGGACCGTGTCGGCGCCGAGCGCCTCGGCGACCGCCGCCGCGACCTCGATGAAGACGCCGTTGCGATTGGGGACCCAGACGGCCTTCGCGGAGCGCACGGACATTTCGTTCACGGGCAGGGCCGCGCGCCGGTTGACGAGCGCGGTCGACGTCAGGTCCGCGAGCCACGGGATGGCGAGGACCCGGTGCGGGACCTTATAGTGCTTCGCGATCTTCGTCGACGCGTCGCGCTCGCGCTTCGCGGCGCGCTGGCCGTAATCGAAGGTGATCGCGAGGACGACCTTCATCTTCCGGGTTGCCGCCGCGAGCGACACGGTCGAATCGAGCCCGCCGGAAAGAATTGCCACGCCTTTCATGGGGCGCGATTATATCGAAAATGCGCTGCTTCGTCGCGGTCAAACCCTCGAAGAGCCTGCGCGCCGAAGTGGCGCGGATTCAGGAGGACCTCCGGCGCGCGGGAGCCGATGTCCGGTGGATCGGGCCGGAGGAACTGCACGTCACCCTGAGGTTCTTCGGCGACCTGGACGAGGCCAGGGTCTCGCGGCTCCGGGCGTCGTTCCCGCAGATCGCCGCAGCGCAGCCGGGATTTTCCCTGACGTATGCCGGGGTCGGCGAGTTTCCCAAGGTCGTCTGGATCGGCGGTTCGCGCGAGGCGGATCCGCTCGCGACCGCAATCGAGGCGGCTGCGGAGGCGGAAGGACCCCCGCGGGACAAGTACGGATTCACCCCGCACCTGACGATCGGCCGCATCCGGTCGTCGCGCGGGGAAACGGCCCTGACGTCGGCGATCTCGGAGCGGAAGTCGCTCGAGGTTGGACTTGACCAAGTCAGGGTCTTCTCGCTGATTCAGTCGACGCTTACTCCGCAGGGTCCGGTCTACGAGACCGTCGAGGAGTATCGGCTGGCTTAGCCGTGGACGAAGCGGGCCGGCTGCTTGAGGCCGGTCTTGAAGTAGTTGTCCAGGCCGATGCGGTGGTCGCGCGTCGCGTAGGCTTCGCCGAAGGCCGCGGCCTCGAGCTCCAGGGCGGCGTCGATCGGCAGCTTCGCGCCGTCGAGGATGGCGCGCCTCAGGATCTCGTCGATGCGGCGGCTGTGCCCCTTGAGGTCCACCTCGGGCAGGACGTCGGGGATCCGGGCCGCCGGCAGCGGGGCGGGCTGCAGGGTGCGCGCGAGCTCCACCGCCCGTTCGAGAAGATCTCCCTCGACCTCCTCCTGGATCAGCCCCAGTTGCAGGGCTTCGGTGCCCGACAGCGTCGCGCCGGTCCGGAGGATGCGCCAGGCCGCGGCGAAATCGATCAGCCGCGGCAGCCGCTGCGTGCCGCCGCCGCCGGGGATCAGGCCCAGGCGGACTTCGGGCTGGCCGAACAGGACGGGAAGCCCCTTGCGGGCGATCCGCGCGGTGCAGGCGTACGCCAGCTCGCTCCCGCCGCCGAGCGAGAGCCCGTTCAGCGCGCAGACCACCGGCTTGCCCAGCGTCTCGATCCGGCGGACGATGCGGTTGCAGTCGGAGGAGAACTGCCGGGCCTCTTCGGGCGACGAGATCGACGTCAGCGTGCCGAGGTCGACGCCCGACGCGAACGCCTTGACGCCGAAGCCGGTGATCACCACGCCGCGGACGGCCGGGTCGTCCTTGATCGCCGTCACCTCGAGGTCGAACTGCCGGATAAGGTCCTTGTTGAGGGCGTTGAGGGTCTTGGGACGGCGGATGGTCAGGATGGCGACGCCGTCGCGGTCCTCGCGGAACACGGTCGGGAGCGTGAAGGGCCCGAACTCCTTGCCGACCTTGAAGCCCGGGTGGGATTTCGCGTAGGTTTCGATCAGGCTGCGGACCTTCTTGGGCCCGAGCTCGTTCATCATGGCGAAGGGGGGCTTGAGGGAGAGGCCGAGCTCGACGGCGAGCTCGACGTCGCCGAGCGGGGCGATGCCGCTCTCGACGATCTCGCAGGCGAGGCCGAAGTAGGCGCCGAGGAGCATGCAGGAGATCTCCTCGTACATCTGGTTCGAGTAGCTCACGGTCTCGCCGCGGTCGGCGGTGCGCCAGCGGGCGCCCGACGCGGCCTTCTCCTCGAGCGTCGGCGGCGAATGGAACCAGGGCATGATCTTCTCGTGGTAGACGTCGAGGCTTTCGCGGGTGATGAGGTTGCCGCCGGCCATGTTGACGACGGTGAACGGCCCGGCCGTGGCGCCGAACGCGCGGCAGACGATGGCGTCGATGATCGCGGGCGAGAAGCCCTTCTGCTCGACGAGCATCGCCGCGAGGAAGAGCCCCTCGAAGATCGGATTGACGGCGTAGCCGTAGCGGCCCTTCACCCGGATCGGGACCTTGCCGAGGGCTTCGTAAAAGCGGGCGCACCAGTCCGCGACGGTGGTCTTCGGGCCGGCGACGATCTCGATCAGGGGATTGCGCTCGGCGGGGAAGAAGAAGTGGTGCACCAGCGTCCGCTCGGGCCGCCGCAGCTTCTCGAAGATCCGCTCGGGCTCGAGGTGCGACGTGGTCGAGGCCAGGATCGCGTGGGGCGGGACCAGGCGCTCGATCTCCTCGAAGACCTGCTGCTTGACGGCGAGGTCCTCGGTGACGGCCTCGACCACGAGGTCGCAGCCCATCAGGAGCGAGCGGTCCTGGGTGAAGGTGACGTTTTTCTCGACGGCCTCCAGGTCGGCCGGGCGGAAGACGCCGATCTCGGAGCTGCGGCGGAGTTTCTCGGCCAGGCGGGCCCGGCCTGAGTCGAGGGCGGCCTTGGAGACGTCGTGGACGACGACGGGGACGCCGTGGCGGGTGAGGTTGCGGACGAAGAAGAGCGCGACGTCGGGCCCGATGTTCCCGGAGCCGACCACCGCGACCCGGCTGGCCGAGCGGCCGGAGAGCGAAAACGCCATGTCCCGGCCGCCGGGCGGCCTCCTCTTACCCTGCCCTCGTGCCGGCGGACGTACCCCGGTCGCCGGCGGAACAACCCGATCGACTACGACCAGTCCGAGCGGCCGAGGCTCATGAGGAACTCGGCGTTCGACTTGGTCTTCTTGATGCGGTCCAGCAGCGTCTCCATGGCCTCGATGAGCTTCATGTCGGCGAGGACCTTGCGCAGCATCCAGACGCGCGTGATCTCGTCCTTGTGCAGGAGCAGCTCCTCGCGGCGCGTGCCCGAGCGGGTGAGGTCGAACGACGGGTAGATGCGGCGGTCGGCCAGCTCGCGGACCAGGTGGAGCTCGCTGTTGCCGGTGCCCTTGAACTCTTCGAAGATGACTTCGTCCATGCGCGATCCGGTATCGATCAGGCAGCTCCCGACGATCGTGAGCGAGCCCCCCTCTTCGACCTTGCGGGCGGCGCCGAAGAAGCGCTTGGGGCCCTGGAAGGCCGTCGAGTCGATGCCGCCCGACAGGATGCGGCCGGAATGCGGCGCCTCGGTGTTGTAGGCGCGCGTCATGCGCGTGATCGAGTCGACCAGGATCAGCACGTCCTTATGGTGCTCGACGAGGCGCTTGGCCTTCTCGAGGACCATCTCCGTCACCTGGATGTGGCGGGAGGGCGGCTCGTCGAAACAGGAGGCGATGACTTCGGCCTCGCCCTTCAGGTTGCGCTTGAAGTCCGTGACCTCTTCCGGCCGCTCGTCGATGAGGAGCACGATGAGGTAGATCTCGGGATGGTTCTTGATCACGGCGTTGGCGATCTTCTGGAGCAGGACCGTCTTGCCGGTGCGCGGGGCGGCGACGATGAGGGCGCGCTGGCCCTTGCCGAGCGGAGCCATCATGTCCATCACGCGCATCGAGAGGTCGTTGGTGTCCGTCTCGAGCCGGACCCGCTCCGACGGATTGAGGGCCGTCAGGCTCTCGAAGGGCACGGTGCCCTGGGACTGGTCGGGGTTCGAGTGGTTGATGAGCTCGACCTTGAGGAGGGCGAAGTACTTCTCGCCGTCCTTGGGCGGGCGGATCTGGCCGCTGATGATGTTGCCGGTCCGCATGCCGAAGCGGCGGATCTGCGAGGGCGAGATGTAGATGTCATCCGGGCAGGGCAGGTAGTTGTACTTGGGCGAGCGCAGGAAGCCGAAGCCTTCGGGCAGGACCTCGAGGACGCCCTCGCCGAAGAGCAGGCCGTTCTGCTTGGCCTTCTCCTGGATGATCTTATAGATGATCTCCTGCTTCTTGAGCCCCATGACCTCCTTGATGCCCTCCTGGCGGGCGAACTTGAGGAGGTCGGCCATCGTGAATTCCTGCAGCTTGGAGAGGTAGATCTCCTCGCGCTTCACGCGCTCGTACTGGTCGTTGCGGTCGGGGCTGCGGGGCGGCGCATTGGGGTCGGCGGGAGCCGCGACCCCGTCGACGGGCGCGGAGGCCGCCGGGGAGGGCGTCGGCGCCGGAGCCGGGGGCCTGGGGGCCGGAGTTTCGAGCTTCGCCGGGGTCGGCTTGTCCTCCACCGCCCTGGCGGGGGAGGCATCGGCGACGGCCGCCTTGGCGGGGGCGGCCTTCTCCTCGACCGCCTTGACGGGCGCCCGGTGGGGGGCCGCGCCCTTGGCGCCGTTCTTCTCGTCCGCCGTCTTCGTGTCGGCGGCTGCGGTATCGGTTTCGTTGCTGTCTTCGACTTCCTTGGATTTGCGCGGGGGCATGAACACTCTCCTGTAAACGGTGAAATTTCTACCTAGGGTCGATGGCGGAGCTCATCGCCGATGCTGCGGGCCTGGGATTCCGTGCGGGACTTCGGTCCTGCGTTGTCAATGATGTAGTCGGCCTTCTTCTTCTTGTACACCACCGGGAGTTGAAAGCGTTCCCTTCTCCGGAGTTCTTCCGGGCCCCATCCCCTCGCCCGGACGCGCCGGGCGCGGATCGCGCGCGGCACGGAGACGAACACGACCTTGTCGCACAGGGCGTCCGCTCCCGTCTCGAAGAGCAGCGCCGCGTCGAGGACCACCCAGCCGCGGGCCCGGGCGATCCGCCGACGGATCTCTCTCAGGATTTCCGGATGCACCCGGCGGTTCAGGCGCGCCACGGTCTTCCGCGACCGGAAGGCCAGGCGGGCCAGGGCCGCCCGGTCCACGCGTCCGTCCTTGAGGATTTCCGCACCCCAGTCGCGCACGAGCGCGGCGCGCATCCGGGGCTGCTCCAGGACGCGGTGCCCGAGGACATCCGCGTCGATTCCCCGGGCGCCCTGCTTGATAAAGATCGAGGCGACCGTGCTTTTCCCGCTGCCGACCCCGCCGGCCAGGCCGACCACGAGGCGTTTCACTATCGTCGTATACGGGATTGTTCGCTTGAGAGGGTCGATTCTTTGGGGGACGTTGACGCCACCCGAAGTGTACTCGAGCGCGGGGAGGGAGTCAACCCAAAAAGGGGACGACTCCGGAGGGAGTCCGTCGGCCTCAATTCAGGGACGCGGACGCGCGGCCGGATCATCCCGAAAAACTTTTCGGCGTCGATGAAGGAACCCGGCGTGTCGCTGCGTCCTCATTGATGACGGATGGGTCACGGATCTTGACTATTCCTTGACTGGGGAGGACGGGTGCCTAGAATGGGGCCTTACCCTAACCCCGACGGAGAGCCGGCTATGATGCGTCACAGGAGACGGGACGTGGGGATTTCGATGATCCTCGTCATCGTTCTCGTGGTGTTCACGCTCGTGATCACGGTGTCCGCGGCGATCTTCTGGGCGAACTACAAGGACGCCGAGCGCCGGTCGGCGCTGATCCGCCGCGAGATCGAGCGGCAGGACGCGGAGATGGCGGTCATCGCCCTGCAGCTGCCGAAGCTGAACGAGCCGACGGGCCTGGGGATGGGCGACGAGGGCCGCCTGTCGGCCCCGAAGGCCAACGAGGCCATGAAGAAGTGGCTCGACGAGTACATCAGCTCCGCGGCCCTCGAGAAGTATCCGGTGATCCCCGCCGAGAAAAGCGACGGCCGCCTGACCAAGGAGCAGTCCGACAAGTTTACGCGGGCGCGGGACGAGTCCACGTACATGCGGACGCTGCAGGCGCTGATCAACCCCGCCGTGGCGCGGACGAACCACTATAAGAACCGCATGGAGCAGCTCCAGCTGGACCTGAGCAGCGCGGAGGCGCAGAAGAAGAGCCGCGAAGCCGTCGCCCCGGAGATCCCGAAGGCGAAGGAGGAGACGATCGCGAAGCTCCAGAAGGAGATCGCGAAGCTCAACGAGCAGATCGCGGCCGAGAAGGCCCAGTTCAACGAGCGGAAGACGAAATTCAACGAGGACAAGACCAAGGCGGAGACGGAGATCTCCACCGAGGTCGAGAAGTACGCCGCGGACGAGATCAAGATCAACAACGAGATCCGCGAGCTCAAGCGGCAGCTCGAGGAGCTGAAGGTCAAGGAAGTCATCAAGCACGAGATCAACTTCGTGCACGGCAAGATCCTCCGGCCCGACGTGCCCAACAAGACCGCCTTCATCAACATCGGCTCGCGCGAGCGCGTGGTGCCCGGCCTGAAGTTCCTGGTCGGCAACCGCGGCATCCAGGGCAAGTTCGAGTACAAGGCGAAGATCGAGGTCAAGAAGGCCTGGATCAACTACTGCGAGGTCGCCATCATCGAGAGCTACGACAAGGACAAGCCCGTCGTCGAGGGCGACGGCATCGTCAACCCGCTGTTCTCGAAGGACCGGCCCATCCTGCTGGCCTTCGTCGGCGAGGAGCGCCCGCTGCGGCTGCGCTACTCGGTGGACGAGGCGACGCGGCGCATCAAGGAGATCGGCAGCGAGGTCCGCAAGGACGTGACGCTCGACGTCGACTATGTCGTCTTCACCGAGGCCGGATCGCAGAAGACCCGCGAGAGCTACGATCCGTACAAGAAGGCCGTGTTCCTCGAGATCCCGATCGCGGACGCGACGGACATTTTCCGCTTCCTGGGGGATTAGGAGACGACCATGGCCGAATTCGTCACCAAAGCCGAGAACAAGCGCCGCCTGGCGATCATCATCCTCTGCGCGGTGGTCAACGTCGCGGCGCTCGTGCTCGGCGGCATCGGGATGAAGAAGGGCAACGACCTCGAGCACAGCCCGGAGAACAAGGGCAACATCATCAACCTGAAGAAGGAACTGGGCGAGAAGCGCGAGGCGCTGAAGGCGCTCCAGGACAACTACCTGGCCTACGCGAAGGACATCGGCTGGCGCTTCGAGGCGATGGGCACGACCGACCGCTTCGCGACGTCGCCGCTCCAGGCCGACGTGCTGAAGAAGTTCCTCAGCGACCTGGTCAAGTACCGCCCCGAAGACCATGACAAGATGGGGAAGAGCATCTTCGAGACGCTGGACATCGGCAAGGGCAAGTACAAGCGCTGGGACGAGCAGGGCGCCGGCGAGAACCTGGTGCTCACGCGCGTGTTCGAGGAGCTCCTGGCCAAGGAGAACGAGTACAAGACAAAGATCGAGGACCTGAAGACCTCGATCGAGCGCGAGCGCACGGGCGAGGCCGCCGTGATCAAGTCGATCGAGACCAACAACGCGGAGAAGATGGGCCAGATCGACGGCAAGGTCGCCCCCAACGCGCCCGCGGCCGGCCTCATCGGCGAGGTCATCCGCCTCTACCAGGACCTGAACAAGACGCAGAAGAGCGACTCCGAGGACCTGGCCAAGAACGAGGAAGAGACGATCGCCAAGCAGAACGAGGCGACGACGGTCAAGAACGACAACGTCCGCAAGCGGGCGGCGTCGCAGACGATCAAGGACGACTTCAAGCGGCGCATCTACGTCATCCAGCACCACCGCGAGGAGGCGAAGGAGCGCCGGGAGCCGGACGGCGAGGTCCTCTCGATCAACGAGAACCGCCAGCTGGCCTACATCAACCTGCTGCGCAAGGACCGCCTCTTCAAGGGCACGAAGTTCGCCGTCTACTCGCTCGAGAAGGGCGGCCAGAAGCTCGACAAGGGGACGATCGAGGTCATCGACGTCCGCGAGAGCCTGTCGAGCGTGTGCGCGATCGTGAGCACGGCGGATCCGGCCTGGCCGCTCAAGCCCGGCGACAAGATCTACAACGAGCTCTACGAGGGCGGCCGCACCCGCTACGTCGCGTTCGCCGGGCGCTTCGTCGGGAAGCTGTCCAACGAGGAGGCCGCGTCGGCCCTGCGCAAGTTCGGCGACGTGTACCAGGACAAGGTCGACGAGAACACGAACTACGTGGTCGTGGCCGAGGATTACGAGGAGCACCCGAACTACAAGGCCGCCCTCGAGTACGGCATCAAGATCCTGCGCGAGAACATCCTGCTGGACTACCTGGGCATCCGGCGGGACTAGACTTCAAGGCTTCCCAAGCCCCCGCGTGACAGCGCGGGGGCTTTTTTGTTAAATAGGCGCATCTATGGTGGATCTGAAGCTCCAGGACCGGATGGACCAGGCGGGCAAGAAGGACGGCGGGAAGGGCGAGGAGCCCGAGGCCCGCATGACCTTCGGGGAGCACATCGAGGAGCTCCGGGGCCGCCTGCTCAAGTCCGTCATCTTCCTGATGCTGGCCACCATCACGTCGCTGTTCTTCTACGACCAGCTGGTCTGGTTCATCACCCGCCCCCACGTGGAGGTGATGCAGAAGCTGGGCGTGTCCGACGCCGAAAGCCGCCTCATGCCGGGAGGCTACGCGACTCCGGTCATCGCGACGATGAAGCTGGGCTTCATCATCGCGCTGTTCGTCTCCTCGCCCTTCATCGGCTACCAGATCTGGGCCTTCATCAGCGCCGGGCTGTACAAGAACGAGCGCAAGTACGTCGTGATGTTCGCCCCGATCTCCTACTTCCTCTTCGCCACGGGCTGCGCCTTCGGCTACCTGATCCTGGTCCGGGTCTGCCTCCTCGGCCTCGCCAAGACGGGCATGGCCGGCGGCAAAATCATCTCCAGCCAATTCCTGTTCACCGACTACCTCAACCTGGTGACGACGCTGACGATCATCCTGGGCGCCGTCTTCCAGCTCCCCCTCATCATGGTGTTCCTGTCGAAGATCGGGCTGGTGGCCCCGCCGACCTACAACAAGTTCCAGCGCCTGGCGATCCTCTGCAACCTGATCGCGGCGGCGTTCATCGCCCCTCCGGACGTGATCTCCATGTGCGCGGTGGCGGTCCCGATGATCCTGCTGTACGAGATCGGGGTCGTCTGCGCGTTTCTCTTCGCTTCCCCCAAACCCCCTGAAACGGCCAAACCCTGATGGCAGACCGACCGATCGCCGCGCGCCTGGGACTCGTGGGCGTCCCGTACTCCGGCAAGACCTCGCTGTTCTGCGCCCTCACCGGCACGGAGTACGCCAAGGTGGTCGCCTCCTCCGGCGGCAAGAGCCTCTCGGCGCCCGTCCGCATCCTCGATCCTCGCATCCTCAAGATGCACAAGGTCGAAGGCGAGCAGAAGAAGCTCGTCACGCCCATGATGGAGGTCGTCGACGCGAGCTCGATCGTGATCGACGGGCCCGACAAGGACGCGAATCCCGGCAAGCTCGCCTCGATCCGCGAGTGCGATGGCTTCCTCGCCGTGCTGAAGGGCTACGAGGGCGAGGACGTGAAGAAGCAGCTCGACGCCTTCCGCAGCGAGTTCATCCTCGCGGACATCGACGTCATGCAGAAGCGCATCGAGAAGCTGAAGATCGACAGCAAGAAGGGTCTGCCGAACCAGCAGGACCTGCTGAAGGAGCTGGCGACGATGGAACCGCTGCTCGAAGCGGTGTCCGGCGGCGACGTGAAGGCGTTCGAGAAGCTGACGCCGGACGACGAGAAGCGGATGAAGGGCTTCGCGTTCTACTCCAAGAAGCCGCTGCTCGCGGTGGCGAACATCTCGGAAGGCGACCTGGGGAGGAAGTCGGAGGTCCCCGCGGTCGCGATCAAGCTCGAGATGGAGCTGATGGCGATGGAGCCCGCGGAGCGCGCGTCGTTCATGAAGGACTACGGCCTGGAGAGGCTGGCCCTCGAGTCGATGCCGGTGGACCTCTACCACCAGATCGGCATGCAGACGTTCGTGACGACGGGCGACAAGGACGTGACGGCCTGGCACCTGAGGAAGGGGCAAACCGCGCTCGACGCGGCCGGCCGCATCCACACGGACCTGATGAAGGGGTTCATCAACGCGGAAATCATCTCCTACGCCGAATACGGCAAGTGGAAGAACTACCGCGAGGCCGTCTCGCGCGCGCCGAAGCGCGTCGAGGGCAAGGCCTACGTGATGCAGGATTACGACTTCATCGAGGTCAAGTCGGGGTTGTGAGTCCGACCGACGACGCGGACCTTGGCTTCCTGGAAGCCCTCGTCGGCGACGGCCGTCCGCTGCTCCTCCTGACCGGGCTCAGCCTCATTCTCGCCGGGCTCTTCGCGCTGTTCCTGGCCGCCACCGGCCATTTCCTGCCGCACGACGTGCAGTATCTCGGCATGGACGCCCGCCGGCTCTGCGAGGTGCAGGGCTGCCGGATCGTGCACTTCATGTTCCACGACCGCGTCGCCTTCGGAGGAGCGATCATCGCGGTGGGGATCCTGTATCTCTGGTTGGCGGCGTTCCCCATCCGGGCGGGGCAGGCGTGGGCGTGGTGGCTCTTCGCGATGAGCGGCAGCGCGGGCTTCGCGAGCTTCCTGGCGTACCTGGGGACGGGCTACCTGGACACCTGGCACGGCGTCGCGACGCTCGGGCTGCTGGCGCTTTTCCTCGGCGGACTCGCGCGGACCTTCCGGCTGCTGGCGCCCCCGAGAAGCTGGCGGACGATCCTCAAGGCCGGGGCGCCGGTGGGCGCCGGTTGCGCGCTCCTGCTGGCGACCGCCGGCGGGATGATCGCGGGCGGCGCAACCATCCTCGCCGTCGGGATGACCAGCGTCTTCGTCCCCACGGACCTGCAGTATATGGGGGTGAAGGTGGAGGAGCTGCACGCGCTGAATCCGCGCCTGGTGCCGCTGATCGCCCATGACCGCGCGGGCTTCGGCGGCGGCATCCTGACCTGCGGGCTCCTCGTCCTGGGCTGCGTCTGGTGCGCGACCCCGTCGAAGGCCCTCTGGCAGGCGCTGGCGGCGGCGGGGAGCCTCGGCTTCGGCTGCGCGCTCGGGGTGCACTTCATGGTCGGTTATACGGACGTCCTGCACCTGCTGCCGGCCGTCGCCGGCACGGGGCTCTTCCTGCTGGGGCTGGCGTTCTTCCGGCGCGCCGCAGGGATCTAGCGCACTCTCCCCGGCGTCCCGGGTTTGTATTGATCGGATTTCAGGGCACGGGTAAACTCGACGCATGGCCAAAGTCGCGCTCGCCTATTCCGGCAGCCTCGACACGACCATCTGCGTCCACTACCTCCGCCACGTGAAAGGGATGAAGGTCTACACCTTCTCCGCCAACCTCGGGCAGCCCGAGTACCTGGCGCCGCTGGCGGAGCGCGCGGTCGAGCTCGGCGCGTCCGCCGCGCACCTCGCCGACCTCCGCGAGAAGTTCGCCCGCGACTACATCTTCCCCTGCATCCGTGCGAACGCGGTCTATGAGCAGGGCTACTTCCTGTTCAGCGCGCTCTCGCGGCCCCTCATCGTCGAGGAGCTGGTCCAGATCGCCGACGACGAGGGCTGCGACTACATCGCCCACGGCTCGCGCGGCATCGGCAACGACATGCTGCGGATCACGAACTGCATCAAGGCAGTCGCGCCGACGATGAAGGTCCTCACGCCGCTCGTCGAGCTCGGGCTGCGCTCGCCGAAGGACGACCTCGAGTACGCGAAGAAGAACGGCCTGAAGTACGAGAGCGAGAAGCAGACGGTCTACAACGTCGAGCAGAACCTCTGGGGCAACAACATCCAGCTGCGGGACATGAAGGACACCTGGGAGGAGCCGCCCAAGGATACCTATATCCTCACCAGCCCGACGGACGAGTCGCCCGTCAAGCCGACCCCGATCGAGATCGACTTCCGCGCGGGCATCCCCGTCGCGCTCGACGGCGAGGAGGTGTCGCCCGTCCGGCTCATCGACGAGCTGAACAAGATCGGCGGCCGCGCGTCGGTGGGGCGCTTCGACGTGGTCGAGAACCGCATCAGCGGGCTCAAGACGCGGGAGATCTACGAGTCGCCCGCGGCGGCGATCCTGCTGACGGCGCACCGCGCGCTGGAGTCGATCACGCTGGAGCGCGAGGTGCTGCACTTCAAGGAGTCCCTCTCGCAGCGCTATGCCGACCTGATCTACGAGGGGAAGTGGTTCCTCAACGTCCGGGAGGGACTGGACGCGTTCTTCTCCAAGATCAACGAGAACGTCACCGGGACGGTGCGCCTGGATCTGTGCCGGGGCGCGATCACCGTGACCGGACGCAAGTCGCCGCACTCCCTCTTCGAGCCGCCCCAGGAGCGCAACAGTGCCGCCTCCGCCCCGACCATCAAGCTCGTGCGATGAAGGTCGAACTCCTCTCCACCGGCACCGAGCTGCTCCGGGGCAAGAACGTCGACACCAACGCCGCATGGCTCGCCCGGCAGCTCGGCAAGGCCGGCCTCGAGGTTTGTCACCACCAGACCGTCGACGACCACTTCGGCCGCCTGGTCGATTCCCTCAAGCTGGCGGCGTCGCGGTCGGACCTGCTGATCATGACCGGCGGCCTGGGGCCGACGGAGGACGACTACACGCGCGCGGCGGCCGAGGAGGCCTTCCATCGTCCGCTGGTCTACAAGGCGTCGATCTGGAAGGCGATCGAGACGCGCTTCCGGAAGTACAAGCTGAAGATGGCGTCGATCAACAAGCGCCAGGCCTGGATCCCGAAGGGCGCGGCGCTGCTGCCGAACCCGAACGGGACGGCTCCGGGGTTCCTGTTCCGGCAGGACGGGGTCGTCTTCGCGGCGCTGCCCGGTCCGCCGCGGGAGATGCAGCCGATGTTCCGGGACCACGTGCTGCCGAGGATCCGCACCCGGGCGGACTTCGCGGTGTGGGAGTGCTTCTCGTACGGGCTGCCGGAGGGGACGGTCGACGAGATCGTGAACGGGATCGTGGGGAAGCGGGCGACGTACGGCTTGACCGTGCGGATCGGGCAGGTTAACATCTCGATCAGAGCAGAGGGGGCCCGCCGAAAGCAGGTCCTCGCCGATCTTTCCCGCCGCGTCCGCATCGCGCTCGGTCCGTGCTATATGGACGCCGAGCTGCACGAAGTCGTCGTGCGGGAATTGATCGCGCGGAAGACGACGCTTGCCGTCGCCGAGTCGTGCACGGGCGGACTGATCGCCCACCGGCTGACGGAAGTGCCGGGCGTTTCCGAGGTGCTCCTCGAGTCCGTGGTCACGTATTCGAACGCGTCGAAGGTGAAGCGGCTGGGGGTCGACCCGGCGCTGATCGGGGAACACGGCGCGGTGAGCGAGCCGGTGGCGCGGGCGATGGCGCGGGGCGTTGCGCGCACCAGCGGGGCGCAGATCGGGGTGGCGGTGACCGGCATCGCCGGCCCGGGCGGCGGTTCCGGGCGGAAGCCCGTCGGCCTGTGCTACATGGCGGTCGGCGACCGGGTGGAGTCGAAGGTCTTTTCCGGGGATCGCAGCAACGTGAAGGAGCGCGCGGCCGGGTACGCGCTCAACATGCTGCGGCTCCGGCTGATCGGAGCAGAGGGGAATGCGGCAGCGGCGGGACCAGCGCGAAAGACAGTGGGTGTTCGCCCGCGCCGATAAAGCGGCCAGCGCCCGGCTTGCGAACTCTCTCAACGTCTCGGACCTGACCGCCACGCTCCTCGTCAACCGGGGGGTCCGCGACGCCGCCGAAGCCCGCGGCTTCCTCAAGCCCGAGCTGTCCGCCCTCATCAACCCGGGAAAGTTCAACGACATGCCCAAGGCCGTCGATCGCCTCGAGGCCGCCATCAAGGCGAAGGAGAAGGTCGCGATCTTCGGCGACTACGACGTCGACGGCACCTCGGGCACCGCGATCCTCATCAAGCTGTTCCGGCTCCTCGACTGCCCCGTGAGCTACCGCGTGCCGCACCGGGTGAACGACGGCTACGGGCTGAACGCCGCGGCGGTCGAGGCCTTCGCGGACGAGGGCGCGAAGCTGCTGATCACGATCGATTGCGGCACGAACGACGTCGAGGAGGTCGCCGTCGCACGGAAGCGGGGGATGGACGTCGTCATCCTCGACCACCACGAGCCGGGGCCGGTGCTGCCGGACGTCGTGGCGCTGATCAATCCCAAGCTGCGCGATTCCACCTACGGCTTCACCGGGATCTGCTCGGCGGGGATCTCGTTCAAGGTCGCCTGGGCGGTGGCCGACCGCGTCGGGGCGAAGCACCGGCCGGGCTTCGAGGGCTTCATCCTCGACGCCATGGGGCTCGCCGCGATGGGGACCATCGCCGACGTCTGCCCGCTGATCGGGGAGAACCGCATCTACGTGCGCTACGGGCTCGATGCCCTCCGCTCGTGCAAGGGGAAGGGGCTGCGCTCGCTGCTGGAGCTCGCGCGCCTCGAGGACAAGATCATCGACACCTTCGACGTCAGCTTCAAGCTGGCGCCGCGCCTCAACGCGCTGGGCCGCATCGGGACGGCGATGGACTGCGTCGACCTGCTGGTGAGCGACGACCAGGTCCGGATCGAGGAGATCCTGTCGCTGCTGGAGAAGTCCAACCGGCACCGCAAGGGGATCGAGGACGAGATGTTCGAGCAGGCGCTCGCCCAGGTCGAGGCGGAGGGCGGTCCGGGGCCGGCCATCATCCTCGCGGACGAGCGCTGGCACGTCGGGGTGGTCGGCATCGTCGCCGCGCGGCTCGTCGACCGCTACTACCGGCCGAGCTTCGTGATGGCGATCGACGAGAACGGCGTCGCGCGCGGCTCGGCGAGGTCGATCGGCGGCCTGGAACTGCACACGGCGCTGCAGGCCTGCACGGCGGACCTGCTGACCCACGGGGGCCACGCCATGGCCGCCGGGCTCTCGCTGCACAAGGACAAGCTGGAGACGTTCCGCCGGAAGATGGAGCAGCATATCTCGCTGAGGCTGACGCAGGAGAACCTGACGCCGAAGCTGGAGGTCGACGACGAGGTTCAGATCGGCGCGGTGACGCGGTCGGTGGTGCGCGAGCTGGAGCGCCTGGCGCCGCACGGCCCGGGCAACCCGGTGCCGCTGCTGGTCGCGTCGCACGTCCGCGTCGCCGGAGAACCGAGGCTGATGGGCAAGAAGAACGACCACCTCTCGTTCTACCTGATGCAGGAGGGCAAGTCGATCCGCGCGGTCGGCTTCGGCATGGGGGCGCTGCTGGAGCCGCTCAAGAAGGCGCGGTCGGTGTCTGTGGCCTTCACCCCGCAGATCAACTCCTGGCAGGGCAGCGAGTCGGTCGAGCTGCACCTGCGGGACCTCAAGATCGACGCCTGAGATTTCAGGCCGGAAATCGCGGTTTTCACAGGATATCTCTTGCGGAAAGCCCGGTTTGATCCTAAAAATTACGATACTTCCACCCCCGGGACGGAGATGGTTCGCCCCGCGAGAGGTGTGTAAAGACCACAGCGCAAAGGGTTCCGATGGCCAAGTATGACTATCGAGGCGTGATCCACTGCCACTCCACGTACTCCGACGGCACCGGCGACATGGAGGAGATCGGGAAGGCGGCGAACGACGCCGGCCTGGACTTCGTGATGATGACGGATCACGACCAGATGAAGCCCGTCGAGGACGGCCAGGAGAAGTGGAACGGCTCGTCGCTCATCATCTGCGGCACCGAGGTCACGCCGGAGAAGAACCACTTCATCGTGTTCGGCGAGAAGAAGTTGAAGGACGTGGACAAGCTCCGCACCCTGAAGCCCCAGGAGTACATCGACGCGATCAACGCCCAGGGCTGGTTCGGGTTCATCGCGCATCCCGACCACGGCGGCACGCAGAAGTTCGGCATCCCCAGCTACCGCTGGGAGGACTGGAACGTCTCCAACTACACGGGCATGGGCCTCTGGGACCTGATGACCGACTGGCAGAGCCAGCTCGACCGCGAGGACGTCTCGATGGACGTCTACACGGAGTTCGAGGACTGGCTCTCCGGGCCGCGCATCGAGACCCTCAAGCGCTGGGACGAGCTGAACAAGAAGTCGAAGGTCGTCGGCATCGGCGAGGTCGACAACCACAAGTACAAGAAGGAGTACAACGGGCAGACGCTCGAGATCTTCCCGTACGAGACGGCGTTCAAGACCATCACGAACCACGTGCTGCTCGACAAGCCGCTCGAGAAGGACTTCAAGAAGGCGAAGAAGCAGATCCTCGAGGCCGTGAAGCACGGCGCGCTCTACGTCTCCTTCGACTGGTGGGACGATCCGACCGAGTTCTCCTTCGAGATCGACAACGGCAAGAAGATCGCCGGAATGGGCGACTCGATCGATCTGGGTGAGAAGACGGAGCTGGTCGCGAGCTTCCCGCAGGAGGCGCTGCTCAACGTCTACAAGAACGGCGAATCCATCCTCGAGGAGGAGGGCGACGAGATCCTGGTCGACCTCACGGAGCCCGGCGCGTATCGCGTCGAGGCGATGAGGAACGACATCGTGTGGATCCTGTCGAATAACATTTACGTGCAGGCAGGCAAGTAGACGGTAGACCGCAACCCGCAGACCGAAGAGGGCGCCCGCCGATCCTGCCGGATCGACGGGCGTTTTCATTCAATCCAGGCGGTACTCCACGGTGAGGTGGCCCATCGTGACGGTGCCGGGCCTGTACTTGAGCAGGCATTCCGGAGTGACCCGGGGACCGCGGTAGCTCCACTCCACGTTGCCGGGCTCGAGGGCCTGCGGTTCCAGATCCCCGATGGAGAGGAAGGCCCGGCCGTCGATCCAGCCGCTGACGTGGATCCACAGCTTGCCGGGCTTGTTCGTGCGGCCCTTGAGGAGGAACTCGGCGGGCCTGGCGACGGCGGTGATCTCGAGCTTGGAGGTGAAGAAGACCTGCCAGCCGAAGATCACGAGGGCGACGAAGATGCAGGTCAGGATGAACGCCGCGCGGCCCCGGGATTTCGCCGGCTTGGCGTCCTCGTCGTGCTCCTCCACGCGGGGGCTCAGTCCTGGTAGCGAAGGGCGAGCACCCAGTCGCGCCAGAGGGGCTCCAGCTCGTCGGGGGACTTCCCGGTAACGGTCTGGAGCGCGTCGGCCCCGGTGGGGTCCTCCTTCGCGGTCGCGCGGAACTCGGCGTAGAAGCGGATGAGCTCGCGGCGCTCCTGGAGGAACAGGCAGAGGTAGCGCGCCGTCGCATAGTGCACCCCGCGGTCGTCCTCGCCGTAGAACTGCTCGGTCGTCGTCTTCAACAGGTCGGGCAGCGCGATCGCGCGGTTGATCTTGAGGAGCTGCCGCAGCTTGGGCAGGCGCCAGTTGACGAAGCCGACCATCTTGCCGCCGCGCTCGCCCGACTGCTCGAAGAGCGATGCGAAGCCCTCGTTGAACCAGCTGGGGACGCCGGGGAAGTCCTCGGCGAGCAGCGGATGCACCAGCTCGTGCGCCAGCGTCCCCGTCCCCGTCGAGATGTTCATCACCATCTTCCGCTCGCGGGACATGTAGAAGCCGTACGGCGTCGCCGGGGGCTTGTCGTACGTCGCCCGGCAGTAGCTGTCGTAGCTCGTCTTGTCGCGGAACAGGTAGACCCGGATCGGCTTCTCCGGCTTGCGGGTGAAATAGTCCTCGTAGAGGTAGCGGAACACGCGCGTGATCGTCGACTTGTACTCGACGAAGCGCTCGACGCTGTCGTTCGTCGCGACGAAGAAGTAATCCTCGACGCGTTCGACGTGCGTCTCCTCGCCCAGCTCGTGGCGGATCTCCTCGCAGACGCGGAGGGTCTCCTCCTCGCTGCGGGGGAGATCGAGCATGTACTGCGGGACGGCGGGATCGACCCCGCAGCCCGCGGCCAGGCCGAAGAGGGCGAGGAGGACGAGATTTCGCATATCCTTCAAACCAGACGGCCCGCCGGGGGCCACCTGCTGCATTATAACGCCAGAGCCGCCTGGATGGCATCCCACCATCGCGGGAAGACGGCATCCAGCGAATAGCGCTCCTCGACGCGCACCCGCGCCGGGACTCCGTCCATCGACATCGCCTTCGCGATCCCCTGCTCCCAGTCCTCCCCGACGACGCCGGTGTCGCCGACGATGTCCGCGTTCACCCCGACGGGCGACGCGACGCAGGGCAGGCCGCAAGCCATGTACTGGATCAGCTTGAAGCCGCACTTGCCGCGAGTCCACTCCTCGTCGGGCAGGGGCATGACCCCGACCGCCGCGCTTCGCAGGGCCTCGACCTCGGTGGAGGGGCTCCACGGGATGTATTCGCAGTCGAAGTCGGGCCTGCGGTTGCAGACCACGCGCAGGGGCGCCTTGATCTTCGCCCGGATCCCCGCGAGGTACTTCAGGTTGTCCGCGCTGCCGGTCCAGACGACCGTCCTCCCGTCCCGCGTGCCGGGGGTATAGCGGCGCGTGTCGATGGCCGTCGGAACCACCGAGACGCGGTCCGTGTGCCGCCGCGCGAACGCGGCGAGGGTCTCGTTGCCGACGACGACGCGCGAAGCCCGGGCGCAGATCGCGGCGATCCTGTCGGGATGTCGGAGGTAAATGGCGTCGTCGAAGTCGAAGATCGACCGCGGCGAGACCTTCATCGCGAGCTTCTCGAGCGACGGCGTCCAGCGGATCAGGAGCTCGCGCTCGATATAGACCAGGTCGTGCAGCGGGGCCCGGCAGATCGCGCTCAGGCGGCTGAAGAGCTTGGCCGATCCGAGCATGGCGCCGAGGACGACGCCGCCGAAGGGGAAGTCGCGCTGGGTGAGGTCCTTCTGCGGGCGGCAGGGCGAGACGCTGGGGCGGGCGACCTCGCGCAGCTTCGGCAGGTACTGCATGACGCGGAAGCGGGAGGACGGCGTGTCGCGGCCGGACGTCAGGAAGAGGAGCCTGGGCTTGCTCATCCCAGGTGGACGAGGAGCAGCTGGATGTCGGCGGGGGTGACCCCGGCGATGCGGGCCGCCTGGCCGACGGAGGCGGGGCGGATGCGCTCCAGCTTCTCGCGGGCCTCGTTGCGCAGGTGCTTCAGCCGGGCGTAGTTGAACTTGTCGGGGATCACCTTGCCCTCGAGGCGGCGGAACTTCGCGACCTCGTTTGCCTGCCGCTCGATATAACCCTCGTACTTGAGGCTGATCTCGACCTGCTCGGCGACGCCGGGCGGAAGGCCGGGCAGGACGTCGCCGATGGAGACGTCGGGCCGCCGCAGCCGCGCGTCCGCGCCGGTCTTGCGGAGCGCTGCGACCGCGTCCCGGATCGCGACTTCCCGGGCGTCGAAGGCGGCGCGGTCGCGGAGCAGGCCGAAGTCGAACGCGTAGGGCATCAGGCGGCGGTCGGCGTTGTCGCTGCGCAGCAGCAGCCGGTACTCGGCGCGCGAGGTGAACATCCGGTACGGCTCGCGGTGCTCGAGACGGATGAGATCGTCGATCATCACCCCGATATAGGCCTCGTCGCGCCGGAGCACGAAGGGCGGCCGGCCCTGCAGTCGGAGGGCGACGTTGATGCCGGCGACGAGGCCCTGGCCGCCCGCCTCCTCGTAGCCGCTGGTGCCGTTGATCTGGCCGGCGAAGTACAGGCCCTGATAGAGCTTCGTCTCCAGCGTCGGATGCAGCTGGTGGGGCGGGGCGTAGTCGTACTCGACCGCATAGCCGTAGCGCAGGAACTCGGCCTTCTCGAGCCCGGCGATCGTGTGGATGAAGGCCTCCTGCACGTCGGGCGGGGTCGAGGTCGAGACGCCGTTGACGTAGATCGACTCGCCCGCGAGGGTCTCGGGTTCGAGGAAGATCTGGTGCCGCGTCTTCTCCTTGAAGCGGACCACCTTGTCCTCGATGCTCGGGCAGTAGCGCGGTCCGACCGACGTGATCTGGCCGGAATACATGGGCGCGCGATGGAGGTTCGCGCGGATGATCTCGTGGGTGGCTTCGCTGGTGTGCGTGATCCAGCAGACGACCTGGGGTTGCGGCAGGGTCGTCGTGAAGTGCGAGAAGGGGACCGGGACCGCGTCTCCCGCCTGGACCTTGACGCGGTCGAAGTCGATGGAGCTGCGCTTGAGACGCGCGGGAGTGCCGGTCTTGAGGCGGCCGATCTCGAAGCCGATGCGGCGCAGGCCGTCGCTCAGGTTTTCGGCCGACGGCTCGTGGATGCGTCCCCCCTCCCGCTTGAGTTCACCGCAGTGCTGGACGGCCTTGAGGAAGGTCCCGGTCGTGAGCACGACCGCGCGGGCGCGGTATTCCCCCTTGCGGCCGCGGACGCCGACGACCCGGTCGCCGTCGACGAGGACCTCCTCGGCGGTATCCTCGACCATCGTGACCCGCGGCTCGCGGGTCATGACGCCGGTCATGTACTGTTCGTAGAGGATCTTGTCGCATTGGGCGCGGGGGGAGCGGACGGCGGGGCCCTTGCTCGTGTTGAGCAGGCGGAACTGGATGCCGGTGGCGTCGGTCGCCTTGGCCATCTCGCCGCCCAGGGCATCGATCTCGCGGACGATCTGACCCTTGGCGAGGCCGCCCATGGCGGGGTTGCAGGACATGCGCCCCGTGGCGTCGATGTTCAGGGTGAGGACCAGGGTCTCGTGCCCCATGCGGGCGCAGGCGAGGGCCGCCTCGATCCCCGCATGGCCGGCGCCGACGACGATGACCTCGTGCATCGCGAGGATTGTACCGGCGAATGCAGGGGGTGGGAAGGGGGCGGGAATCATCGTCGGCGGGCCCGGGGCATGGTATCCTCGGGACATGGACGAGGGCGACCGGGAGCGCCTCATCGGGATCGCGAGGGCGGTGCTGATGGAGGACGGTTACGACTCGGTTACCGCCGACGCGGTCGCCGTCCGCGCCGGCCTTCCGGCGACCACCGCGCGCGTCCTCTTTCCCGACCGCGACGACCTCGTGATCGCGGCCCTCGACGCCCATTGGTCGGATCTGAAGAAGTACCTCGACGAGGCCTTCAACCGGTCCCATCCGCCGCTGGATCGCCTGCGGCGCTTCTTCGACGGCATCTATGCGTTCCAGGACGCCCAGTGGTCCCAGCTGGGCTGTGTCGTCGGCTGCCTGCTCCTGCGCGTCGGCTCGGCGACGTCGCGGATGGGCGAGCGCTCGCGGACGCGGGTGGCGGAACGGCTGGACGAGCTGCACCGGATCATCGAGACGACGCTCCAGGATGCCCAGACGCGCGGCGAAATACGGGCGGGGGACATCCCGACGATGGGCTGGACGCTGATTCACTACGTGGAAGGCGCCCTCGGTCTGGCGCGGATCCAGAACGACGTCCATAGGCTCCAGGGGATGATGGAGCGTTCCCTGGAGTTCCTCGGCGCCCAACCCCAGCCTCTGCGCTGACCTTCTTCGCCATCGTGCTCATGGTTCCGACCGTGTTGCTGACGTTTCTCTACCGGTCGGGCCTCGAGGATCTCCGGGGCCGGTCGGGTTCGGATCGATCGGGCGCCCGAATCCTGATCAGGGTCTCGCTGTTCCTGCGCTGGACCTGCTAGCCGTGCTGCCCGGCATCTGCGCCGCGCGAGGCGGCCTCCGCTGGCCGCGATCGACGGCCGCCCAGATCTTCCTCGTGCTGCTCGTCCATACGGTGTTGG
>DASQOM010000085.1:0-6620 GCA_035644495.1 Planctomycetota bacterium
ACAGCGGCGGTCCGCTGCCCCAGGCCTTCAAGGACTTCCTCAACTCGGCGTTCAATCCGATCGTCTACACGGTCCTGAGCGTCGTGCTCTTCATCGGGATGCTGGTGGGCTACCGCATCTGGACGAAGCCGAAGGTGGCCCTGTCCATCCTGATCGTCGTCGTGATCTTCTTCATCCTGGCCTTCCCGGACATGAACTTCCGGAAGATCGTGACGAAGCCGGACAACGTGCCGATCGTCGCCCTGATCTTCGTCCTCGGCTTCTACTCCTGGTGGGCGCTGCGCCAGGCCGCCATCAACGACGAGCGGATCGAGAAGGGCCTGCCGCCGATGGAGGCGACCGAGGCCAACGACCGCGTCCTCAGCTGGCCCGACCTGATCTATTCGGAGCTGATCTGCTCGGTCATCTTCACCGTCATCCTGGTCGTGTGGGGCGTGCTGTTGAACGCGCCCCTCGAGGAGCCGGCGAGCCCCGGCAAGACGCCCAACCCGTCGAAGGCGCCCTGGTACTTCCTCGGCCTCCAGGAGATGCTCGTCTATTTCGACCCGTGGATCGCCGGCGTCGTCCTGCCGTCGATGATCATCACGGGCCTGATGCTCGTGCCGTACTGCGACAAGAACCCGAAGGGCGTCGGGTACTACACGCTGAAGGAGCGCCCGCTGGCGGTCGGCACGTTCATGTTCGGCTTCCTGATCCTGTGGATCTCCCTGATCGTCATGGGCACGTTCCTGCGCGGCCCGAACTGGAACTTCTTCGGACCGTTCGAGAACTGGGACGTGCACAAGCTGGCGACCCTGTCCAACGTCAACCTGTCGGAATTCTTCTGGGTGTTCGGATTGAAGAAGGCCCTCCCGCAGAACTTCCTGGTGCGGGAGGCTCCGGGCATCCTCCTGGTCGTGCTCTATATGGCGGCGCTGCCGCCGATCCTGGCCTTCACGGTCTGCAAAGGCCTGTACAAGCACACGGGTTTCATCCGCTACAACCTGGTGATGGCCCACCTGCTGGTCATGGTCGGCATGGTGATCAAGATGATCCTCCGCTGGACCATCAGCCTCAAGTACGTGGTCTTCATCCCCGAGTACTTCTTCAACATCTGAACGAACAGAGACTATGGCTGACGCTCCGAAACCCGACGCCAAGACGGCCCCCTACGTTCCGCCCAAGGAGCTGGAACAGAAGGCCGCAGTCCAGAAGTTCCAGGGGCGGCCGAAGCGCCAGCCGATCGAGCAGGCGGAGTACTTCTACAGCGTCAAGGGCACCCATATCGCGTTCTTCGTGTCGTCGGTGGGCCTGCTGATCTCGTTCCTCATGATGTTCCACAAGGACTACGCGCGTCCGTGGAAGCCGTACCAGACCGAGTTCGCCCAGATGGACTTCGAGAAGCTCTGGTACGACATGAACACCCTCGAGGTCGAGGTCACGGCCAAGGAGCGGGAGATCAAGGATCTTGATGCCAAGATCGACCAGTTCATGGCGAAGTTCGAGGTCCCCGGCGGACTGTCCCTGGACGAGTCGCTCTTCGGCGCGGCCCTTCCTCCTCCTCCCGCCGTCGCCGGAGTTCCCGTCACCTCCAGCAAGAAGGTCCATGTCGTCGTCGACAAGGCCAAGCAGAAGCTCGCTGCCGACGAGCAGGAGCAGATCCGCGGCGTCCTCTACTCGCGGAACCAGGGGCAGAACTTCGCCAAGGACGAGCTGGGCGCCATCCGCTTTGCATATGAGGACGCGAAGCACCATTACGAAGAGGCGCAGAAGTCGGCGCCGGACCGCGTCGAGCATTTCGAACGCGAATACGAGCACGGAAAGAAGGAGTGGGAGCGGGTCCTGAAAGAGGTGGCCGACACGAAGGCCGCCTACGACGAGGTCCAGAAGCGCAGCACGTTCTACGAGGATTTCGCCGCCGAACTCGAGAAGCGGGCGGTCGTCGAAGGCATCTGGAACGGCGAGAAGTCGTTCAACGCGCTCAAGGACGATCGCGCGGCGAAGGTCAAGGAACTGGAGGACAAGAAGACGCGCTTCTCCAAGGAGAAGCCCAGCTTCGCCAATACGGTCCGCAACGCCCCGGGCGCCGACTTTTTCGCCCCCACGCTGAAGGTCCGGAATCACATCCTGCTCAACCTGAAGGACCAGCTGAACTTCGCCCAGGTCACCAAGGTCGACCGCTGCGACACCTGCCATGTCGGCATCGACAATCCCGTGTATGAAGTCCGCTACAAGCCCGACGCCCAGAACGACGAAGACCGGGTCGTCTTCAAGGATCCCTTCCTCCGCGGCTTCGTCGATCATGCCCGCGGCCGGGTCGACCCCGAGAAGTGCATCGTCTGCCAGGGCCACAACGAGAAACTGGCGAAGAACGAGGCTCCGGGGGAGAAACACGACTGGATCAAGCAGCCTCTGACGGAGCACGGCGCGTGGAAGTCCTCCGGCGAGGCCGTCAAGTTCACCAAGGTGTTCATGGCGCATCCGCGCCTGGATCTCTTCGTCAAGGACTCGTCGAAGCACCCGCTCGACCGGGTCGGCTGCACGATCTGCCACGAGGGCGACGGGCGCGACACGGACTTCACCCGCGTCGTCCACACGCCGAACACGGCGAAGCAGGGCCAGGAGTGGCGCGTCCGCCACGGCACGCCCTACGGCGAGGAGAAGTACAACTGGAACTACCGCGAGCTCTGGGACCTGCCCATGTTCCCGACGAAGTACGTGCAGGCCTCCTGCCGCCGCTGCCACGCGGATGCGGTCGAGCTCGACGGCGGTGAGAAGTACGTCGAGGGCATGAAGCTCGTCGAACGCGTGGGCTGCTACGGCTGCCACCGCATCGACTCGTACCAGATCCTGCAGAAGGACCTCGATAATCCTGCGACCGACGCCAACCGGAAGGCCCGGCGTCCGGGCCCGCCGCTCCTTCGGATTGCGACCAAGGTCACGGAGGACTGGGCGGCCAAGTGGGTGCTGGCGCCCCGGGACTTCCGCCCGACCACCCGCATGCCGCACTTCTTCGGGCAGTCGAACACCCGCCGCGTCGTCAACGGCAACGAGTACAAGCCCGAGACGAAGAACGGCGTGCTGCGGTCGCCGGTCGACGATACGATCGTCAATGCGATCGTGAAGTACGTCTGGAGCCTGTCGGACACGCAGGCCGACCCCGCGGCGCCCGGGTTGAAGGCCGACGCGATCCGCGGCGAAATCCTCGTCAAGTCGCTGGGCTGCGTCGGCTGTCACAAGCTGCAGGAGACGCCGCTGGCCGAGTTCCAGGACCAGAAGGGCAAGCCGGCGGCCCGCAGCCGCTTTCTCGAGGAATTCGCGCCGACCCTCAGCGCGGTCGGCAGCAAGATGAACAAGACGTGGCTGTACCGGTGGGTCCGCAATCCCCGCCAACACTTCTCGGAAAGCATGATGCCGAACCTGCGGCTGTCGGAGCAGGACGGCGTCGACGTGGTCGAGTACCTCATGACGCTGAAGAATCCGGACTGGGAGAAGATCCCGGCGCCGGAATCGAATCCGGCGATCGTGGACGACCTGATCCGCGAGCAGCTGAGCAAGGCGATGTCCACCTATGACGTCGAGATCGCCGTCAAGGGGGACAACCCGAGCAAGCTGTATGCGGACCTGAAGAGCCGCGAAGGCAGGGTGAAGTGGCTCGGCCGCAAGATGGTGAAGAACTACGGCTGCTATTCCTGCCACCAGCTGAAGACCGACGCCGACATGGACTGGCAGGCCGAGGAAGGCATCGGCGTCGAGCTGTCGGGCTCGCAGCCCTGGGGCTCCAAGCACCACGACAAGCTCGACTTCGGCTTCACCGAGGACGACGGGGTGAACCACCACGGCGTCCACTTCCAGCACGGCCTCACGGGCGACGAGCTCGAGGCGCACGTCGACGAGACCCGCCAGGACTGGCTGGAAAACAAGCTCCGGAATCCGCGCATCTTCGACGGCGGCAAGATGGTCTCGAAGCCCTGGGACGAGCTGCTCCGCATGCCGCTGTTCGCGTTCAACGAGCGCGAGGTCGAGTCGATCGCCACGTTCGTCCAGTCGTTCACGGATCATGCCGTGGCCGGGCTGGTCGAGAACGCGAAGAAGCGCCCGACCCCGGAGGAGGCGGCGACGTACCGGGGCGACCGGCTGGTCCGCAACCACAACTGCCGCGCCTGCCACCGCCTCTCGCTCGACGAGCTGGTCATCGAGTGGAAGCACAAGGATGAGAAGGGCAAGGATCTGATCGAGTGGCCGCACGTCGAGGGCCGCTTCGGACGCGAGGAAGGGGCGGACGACACCGAGCGCAACCTGAAAAAGTGGAAGCTGCTCGGCGACAAGGAAGACCTGAAGAGGAGCGGCAAGAAACTCTATACGTACAGCTGGACGAGCGACCATCGCACGCTGACGATGTCCGGCGCGGTGAGCCCCGATTCCAAGTTCGTCTACTTCGACGGCGACGACCGCTGGTACCTGGACGTGCAGGGCGGGGAAGTGAAGAGCAAGCGGCCGATCCTGCGCGCGCACCCCCAGGACGGCGGCGAGATCATCCCGGAACTGCGCAAGTTCAAGCGCGACCTGAGCGAGGCGAATGCGCCCTATGCAGGCAACGAGTACTCGAAGTACACGGACTTCATGGACATCAGCAACGAGGGCGAATTCGAGACGCGCTACGCGCCGATGCTGCGCACGCAGGGCGTGAAGACGCAGACGGACTGGCTGTTCCGCTTCCTGAAGGCGCCGTATCCCATCCGGCCCACGCTGCAGCCGATCTACCCGGGTGCGAAGGCGCTGCCGGACCTCAATCTCCGGATGCCGACCTTCGACTTCTCGGATGAAGAGGCCAACTCGCTGACGCGCTGGTTCGCCGTGCGGGACCACCTGCAGGGCAGGGACTTCTACCCGAACACCGAGTTCCCCGAGCGCGAGCAGGCCTTCCTCGACTCCCGGAAGGCCGCCCTGGACAAGGTCGGCCCCGTCATCCGGGACACGAACACGGGCTGCGCGAGCTGCCACTACATGGGCGGTCAGGCGCCTCCGGGCGTCGTCCTGAAGCACGCGCCGGACCTGGCGCTCGTCGATCAGCGCCTGCGCCCGCGCTGGCTCTACGATTGGGTCGATGTCCCGGCGAATATCTACCCCGGAACCACGATGACGTCGTATGACTTCAAGCCGATCTTCGGCGGAAACCAGAAGGACGGCGTGAATGCGGCGGTGGAATACCTGCTGAATTTCGGAAAGTTCAGCGCGAAGAGTCCTGCGAAATAATATGGGAGGCGATCACATGGCGAAGTTGAAGGTGTCGTGGATGGTGACGGCGGCGGCCGTGCTGGCGCTGGCCGGCGGCTCGGTGATCATGGCGTGCGGGGACGACAAGCCCGCGCCCCAGGCGCCCGCCAAGGCCGAGACCCAGGTCGCGAAGGCGGACGCTCCGGCGAAGGCCGAGGCTCCGTCGCCCGCCCCGGTCAAGGTCGCGAGCGAGCCCGTGAAGGGCGCGTCGATCTCAGGCACGATCAAGGTCAAGGGCGACGTCAAGAAGCGCAAGAAGATCAAGATGGACGCGGACCCGAAGTGCTCGGCGATGCACGCGGAGCCGCCCCTGATGGAGGACATCGTCGTCGACGCGAACGGCAACGTCCAGTGGGCGTTCGTCTACGTAAAGAAGGGCGCCGAGGGCAAGAAGCCGACGGACGCGCCCGTCCCCGCGGTGATCAATCAGACGGGCTGCCACTACGAGCCGCACGTGCTGGGCATCGTGGTCGGCCAGGACCTGATCATCAAGAACAGCGACGAACTGCTGCACAACATCCACGCGCTGCCGTTCTCGAACAAGGAGTTCAACTTCGGCCAGCCCACGAAGGGCCTGGAGGAGAAGAAGCAGTTCACCACCCAGGAAGTCATGGTGA
The DNA here is from genome assembly GCA_035644495.1 of Planctomycetota bacterium. GTDB lineage: Bacteria > Planctomycetota > MHYJ01 > MHYJ01 > JACPRB01 > JACQFK01. Next base: position 5,874 of record DASQOM010000085.1, read on the forward strand.
AGGTCAAGTGCGACGTGCATCCCTGGATGAGCGCCTGGATCGGCGTGGTCGACAACGGCTTCTTCGCCGTCACCGGCGCCGACGGCAAGTACGCCATCCCCGGCGGCCTGCCCGACGGCAAGTACACCGTCGAGGTCTGGCACGAGGGCTATAAGAGCGTGAGCACCGAAGTGGACGTGAAGGGCGGCGCTGCGGTGGCCGACCTGGAGCTCACCGACAAGAAAGAGTAGGTTTCCGGCTGCAATCCAAAGCGGCCCCGATCGGAAGGTCGGGGCCGCTTTTTTATGTCCGGCGCAGGCGCAGCGCGGCGAGCAGCATGCCGATCACGACCGCGGCGCTCACGAGGAATCCCGCTCGCAGCCGCGTCGAGTGGAAGGCGAAGTGCACCCGGTGCGGGCCCGCGGGGAGCCGCACGGCCTGGACCAGGTGGTTCGCGCGCAGCACCTCGGCCGGGACGCCGTCGATCCACGCCTCCCATCCCGGATACCAGGTCTCGGCCAGGACGAGATAGCCGTCGGAGACCGCCTCGGTCGCGATCTCGTATTCCCCCGCCGCGAACGACGTGATCGCCGCCGTCCCCGGTCCGATCCCCTGTCCCGCGGCCGCCTCCCGCGATTCCAGCACGACGACACTGCGAAGGTTCGTCGAGCGATCCATCAGGATGCGGAGCCGTTCCTCACGCGACGGAGCCGCGATCGCCTCGGGGACCCAGAAGGCGCGGGCGAAGGCCCGGGGGGCCTCGAGGAC
>DASQOM010000086.1:0-3657 GCA_035644495.1 Planctomycetota bacterium
TCCGCTTCTGGAACTGGCCGCCGCTGAGCCCCTCGTTCCTGGACGACCTGCGCCGGGAGCTGAAGCATCCCATCGTGCTGGTGAAAGGGAAGCTATGATCGTGCTGGTCGCGCTCCTGCTGGCCCAGGATCCAGCCGTCATTCCAAAGAAGTATGCCAAGCAGGAAGTCTCGATCCCCATGCGCGACGGGAAGAAGCTCTTCACGTCGATCTACGCGCCGAAGGACACGTCCCATCCCTGGCCGATCCTCATCGCGCGGACCCCTTACGGGGTGGCCCCCTATGGCGCGGACAAGTTCCGGACGAACCTTGGCCCGTCGGCGCTGTTCATCCAGGAAGGCTTCATCTTCGTCTACCAGGACGTGCGCGGGCGCGGCCAGTCGGAAGGCGAGTTCGTCAACGTCACGCCCCAGCGCAGGGTCAACGCCGGGCCTGCGGAGACCGACGAGAGCACGGACGCGTACGACACCATCGACTGGCTGGTCCGGAACGTTCCGAACCACAACGGGCGCGCGGGCCTCTGGGGGATCTCGTATCCGGGCTTCTATGCCGCGGCGGGGTCGATCGACGCCCATCCCGCGCTCAAGTGCGCCTCGCCGCAGGCGCCGGTGTCCGACTGGTTCGTCGGCGACGATTTCCACCACAACGGCGCGCTGTACCTCGCCCACGCGTTCCGCTTCTTCGACAGCTTCGGGCGGACGAAGGGGACGACGAAGCCGAAGTCCGCGACGCAGGACGGCTACTCGTTCTTCCTGGAGCTGGGGACGCTGTCGGAAATGGAGTCGACGTATTTCAAGGGCGACGTTCCGTATTGGAACGAGATGCGGCAGCATCCCAACTACGACGACTGGTGGAAGGCGCGGAACATCCGGCCGCATCTGAAGGGGATGAAGCCGGCGATGATGACGGTCGGCGGCTGGTTCGACGCGGAGGATCTCTTCGGCGCGCTGAACGTTTACGAGGCCATCGAGAAGCAGAGCCCGGGCGCGACGAACACCATCGTCATGGGGCCGTGGTACCACGGCGGCTGGTCGAGCTCCGACGGCGAGTCGCTGGGCAACGTCCGCTTCGGCTCGAAAACAGCGGTGTTCTACCGCGAGCAGATCGAGTTTCCGTTCTTCTGCAGCTGGCTGAAGGACAAGGACGATCCGAAGCTCCCCGAGGCCTATATGTTCGAGACCGGGTCCAATGAGTGGCGGAAATTCGAGGCCTGGCCGCCGAAGAACGCCGTGGAGAAGGCCCTCTATTTCCATCCTGGCGGGAAGCTCTCCTTCGAGCCGCCGGGGTCGGGCGACTTCGACGAGTACGTCAGCGATCCCGCCAAGCCCGTCCCGTTCATCAGCGGACAGGCGGGGGGCATGACCCGGGAGCACATGGTGGACGACCAGCGCTTCGCCTCGACGCGGACGGACGTCCTGAGCTACCGGACGCCGCCGCTGGAGCAGGACGTGACGGTCGCCGGCACGGTCGTCCCCCGCCTGCGCGTCTCCACGACGGGTACCGACTCGGACTGGGTGGTCAAGTTGATCGACGTGTATCCGGACGACGCTCCGGATCCGACGCCGGCGCTGCCCGGCCTGCGGATGGGCGGCTTCCAGCAGCTGCTCCGCGGGGAATGCATGCGCGGCCGCTTCCGGACCAGCTACGAGAAGCCGCAGCCGTTCGAGCCCGGCAAGGTCGAGAAGGTCGACTATCCGATGCCCGATGTGCTGCACACCTTCAGGAAGGGACACCGCATCATGGTGCAGGTCCAGAGCTCCTGGTTCCCCCTGGTCGACCGCAATCCGCAGAAGTACGTCGACATCTACCAGGCCGCCGCCGCCGACTTCCAGAAGGCCACCCAGCGCGTCTACCGCTCGCCCGCCGAGCCTTCCTCGGTTCAGGTCCACGTGCTGCAATAGGTGAACCCGGTTGATTTATTGCAGCCCTGCTGCAACGGCGCTGTTCCATTTTATGTAGCATTATGGGGCGCCCACACTGGGGAGGTTGCATGAAGCGGGATCTTCTGGCACTGTTGTCGCTGCTCGCCGTCCTCTGCATTTCCACCCCGTCCTCGGGGCAGCAGGACCCGAACAAGCCGCCGGGCTTCAAGCCCAACGTCGCCGTCGACCAGGCCGGCGTCGACAAGGCGATCGAGAAGGGGCTGATCTTCCTCAAAACCTCGGACTCCCCGAAGCATCACGTCGGCGACTCCGACGAGCTCAAACTGCTGACCTTCCTCGAAGGCGGCACGCCCGCGAGCGACCCGGTCGTCCAGGCGCTGGTCGCCAAGTGCTCCGAAGCCCCGCTCGAGAAAACCTACAAGGTCGCGCTGCTCGCGATGTGCCTCGAGTCGCTGGACCGCGTGAAGTACCAGCAGAAGATCGCCCAGTGCGGGCAGTTCCTGCTCGACAACATCAAGCCCAACGGCGCCTTCGACTACGGCGAGCCCACGGCGTTCGTCAACGACGTGGCCTACAAGATGCCGGCGAAGGAGGTGGCCTCGGGCGGCGGCAAGGCCAAGCCGGTCAGCCTCGAGGGCGATTCCAAGGAAAAGCCCAAGGTGCTGAACAAGATCAAGCTGACGAAGAAGAAGGACGGCCCCGCCGAGCGCAGCGACAACTCGAATTCGCAGTACGCCGCGCTGGGCATGCGCGCCTGCTTCGACGCGGGCATCGTCTTCCCGAAGGAGTGGGTCGAGAAGTGCAAGCAGTATTGGGTCTCCACCCAGCATCCGGGCGAGAAGGGCGCGGCCAAGGACCGGCCCGCGATCGCGTCGGGCGGCAACAGCGTCCCGGTCGGCGACCCGCGCGGCTGGTGCTACAGCGACGGCCAGGGCAGCGACTGCAGCCACGGGGGGCCGCCGTATTCGTCGATGACGGCCGGCGCGATCGGCGCGGTCTGTATCTACGACTACATCCTCGGCAAGGACTGGAAGAAGGAGAAGGTCGTGCTGGACGGCATGGCCTGGCTCGACAAGAACTGGTCGGTGAAGGAGAACCTCGGGCCGCCGGAGACCTCGAAGGGCGACCCGCACGGCTGGCTCTATTACTACCTCTACGCCATCGAGCGGACGGGGATGCTCTACGACACGGCGCTGATCGGGAACCACGACTGGTACCTGGACGGCGCGCGGGAACTGCTAGGGGCGCAGAAGGCCGACGGATCCTGGGATGCGAGCAGCTACAAGCATCCCACGTGGGACACCTGCTTCGCGATCCTCTTCCTGAAGCGGGCCACGCACCGGCTGGTGGCCTCCACCGGCAAGTAGGATGCAATAACGGACTCAGAGTCAGGGATTGCAGGGAGTAAGAATTCCCGGGCAGGAGCTATATTCTCGACATGAAGCTCCGCCTGCTCGCGCTCCTGCTGCTCTCGGGCTGCGCCTCGCCGCCGTCTCCGGTCCCGCCCCCGGCCGGCTCCGCCGGCTTCCACCGGCCGGATCCGCAGAATCTCCCCGACGTCTACGTCTGGACGGACACGTGCAACGTGTACGTCGTCAAAGACGGCGATGCGGCGCTGCTGATCGACCTCGGCGACGGGAGCGTGCTGGATCACCTGGGGGAACTCGGGGTGAAGCGGGTCGAGTGGGTGCTGTTCACGCATCACCATCGCGAGCAGTGCCAGGGAACCCCGAAGCTGGCGGGGAGGGGGATCCGGGTCGCCGGGCCGGCCGCGG
>DASQOM010000087.1:0-11287 GCA_035644495.1 Planctomycetota bacterium
CTTGACGACGGCCGAACAGGGAAGGATCTCGATCTCTCCCGTCCGCGCCACGATCTCATCGAAGAGCACCTTCACCGTCTGCGGAATCGGTCCCTTGGAGCGGGAGGCGAGCATCGCGCGCAGCGCCTCCACCTCCTCCCCGCGTTGAGCGGCGCGAAGAAGGCTCTTCCGGTTCAGCGCGAAGATCGCCACCGAGTCGACCCCCTTCACGTCGCAGGAGCGCGCGAGGCGTCGTAGATCGTCGAACGGAAGGGAGCGCGGAGCGATGATTTCCCCGCTGGGTTGCACGATCACCGGCCCCTCCTCCGGGCGGGCCGCCGGAGGAACGGGAACTCGGCCCAAGGCCACCTCGCCGGTCGGTGTCAGCCGGATCGCGGTCACGCCCTTCGAATCGATGGCCGCCTCGACGATCCCTGCCGCATGATACATATGGCTCAGCGTGTTCAGCACGAGCCGGGCGACCTTGGGAGCCCACTCGTCCGTATGGCCAAGCTCCTTCAGAAGCGTCCGAGTCCTGGCGAGCTCCTCCGCCACGCAATGCGCGCACACCGTCGTGCGAGTGTCCACCAGCCGCGTCTCCAGACCCGAACGGACCGTCTGGGTGATCCGTTCGAACTGGGATTGTGCCAGCCACCGATACCGAATCTCGAATGTGACCGCCGGCAGAGACTCGAAGAGGCGCTTTGCAAGCTCTGCAGGTGCAAGGCCCAGGAGAGCCGATGCGGAGTTCGAAATGCGGGCCACTTCATCGTTCGTCTCGACCGCATCGAGGCAGGCCGCCGAAATCCCCAGGAGGTCCACTTCCCTGTCGGGAATGCCTCCCCGCCGCGCCAGCCGGGCCAGATCCCTCCGGTTCATCGTTCCGCGCTGGGTGATGGACGGCGGATCCTGTTCGAGCAAGAGGAGGAACTTCGCAAGATCTCCCGAGAGACGGCCTTCGCGCGACGTCAGCTCCACTTTCCGGTTGTTCACGCAATCGGAACTGGGCTTGGGTCGCGCAATCGGCGGTACAGCCGCCGGCTCCCTCGAAAGTCGCTTCACAGGCGCGGGACGGGGCTTGGGAGCCGGCAACCCTTCCGCCCGAGCGCGCAGTTCCCGGGGTACGGCCAGCTCGCGGTAATATGAACTTCCGGAACTGACCCGGACGGGGACGACCAGGAGATTCAGGAGAAGCTCACCGAGTCCGGGCTTGGATCCGAATGCGGTAAAGAGCGTCTCCGCGGACCTGGCGCCCTCGGATGTCCTCCAGCGAAACCTGGGACGTCCGGGTAGAATCTCCCTCCTTCCCCTGCCCGAGCCAGGTCAGTCCGACGGCGACCGCGTGCTTGCAGAAGGTTCCCTCCTCGCCCAGCGGACAGGAGCACTCGTAGTTCAGTTGTCCGGACTCCACTCGGAGTCGAACCTTGTATGTGTGGGTTCCCTGGACCCGTGCGCTCACGACGCCGTCCTGGGTCTCGAGCGCACGGACAGCGCCGGCGTCGCAGCACTCCTCGCCACGCTCGAAGTATTTCGGGCCGGCCATCTTCCGCAATGCGGATTCCGTCAGGACCTCAGCCAGGGGCCGCGGCATGAGGTTTGATTCTCGCTTCCGGACTCCGCTTCGAAAAGCATCTTGAGCATCCTCCTTCCCGACGTCATGCAGCCTCTTGCACAACCTCGAAGACCCCTGGACCGATGCTCGAGGCTTCCTTGTCGGACCTTCCGAAGATTGCTAGGGTTTGGCTGTGGCGCGCATCGGAAAAGGTTCCAGACGCATCGTGATCATCGCCGGCCCAAACGGAGCCGGAAAGACCACGTTTTCTGAACAATTCCTTCTCGGCGAGGCGGACTGTCCCGACTTCATCAACGCGGACCTCATCGCCCGGGGGCTGTCCCCTTATGTTCCTGAGGCGGTACCCTTCGAAGCCGGGCGGATCATGCTGTCCCAGATCCGGGCCTACGTGAAGTCGGGAAAGAGCTTTGCCTTCGAGACGACCTTGAGCGGCTCGGGATATGCGAGCCTGATTCCACGTTGGCAATCCGCGGGCTACCGCGTCAATCTGGTGTTCCTTAGCCTGCCAAACGTAGAAATCGCCCTGGCACGGATCCGGGCTCGTGTCGCCCAGGGAGGCCACGATGTCCCCGAGCCCGTCGTGCGCCGGCGTTTTGAGCGAGGCTTCAGGAATTTCGAGCAGGTTTATCGTAGACTGGTGGATAGCTGGGCCTTGTACAACAGTTCGGGGCCGGATCCGGTGCTGATCGGCTCAGGAGACAACGCATGACCCGGAAGATGGCCTCCAACGACCCCGTCACCCGGGGATCGCTGGCTGCCATGCGCCGGGCCGCCAAGGCCGCCAAGGCTCTCGCCATCAAGACCGGCACGCCGTTCTACGTCTGGCGCGATGGACGGGTGGTCAACTTGAATCCCCGCGGACGACTCAAGAAGGCGCGACGCCCCCGGCCGACCGGCTAATCTGAGCGGACGCTCAACCCATCGGAGCTTCGCTCAGCTTGGGCCATACCGGACGATAGGGAGTGTCCGCCGAGGGCCACTCCCCCCAGGAGCATCCAGGGCTCCCTCGACGACGAGGGCACGTCGGCAGCCACCAGATACCCGGGCCGCCCCACGATGTCGAGGCCCAGACACGGCACTCCGGCGACTTCCGCCGTCACCCGAGCGTGGTGATGACCGAAGAAGCAGATCTGCGGCCTGGCCGAGGCGACCGCCCGGTCGAGCCCCAGGGCGTTCGAGACGTAGCGGCGTTCCTGACCGGACACCCGTTTCTGAAGGATCGTCACCCCAAGAGGAGCGTCGTGGAGCAGGAGGATGTCGATGGGCCGACGTCCCGCCAGCTCCTCGATCTCCCAGCGCGTGTAGTGGCGCTTCGAGTATCCCTGCAGCTTCCGCCGCTCGTAGTCGCTCGGCCCGTACCAGCCTCCGATCCCCGCCACCCGGATCGCCCCCTTCCCGTCCGGCAGGTCGACCGCCCGCCCGTTCGGGACGTAGTGGAACCCGGACAGGTGCTCCGTGGTCTTTCGCGAGTCGATCCAGTCAAAGTCCTCGTGGTTGCCCTTGATGAACCAGGTCGGACGGGGTGGACCCTGAGCTTCGGCCACCCAGCGGGGGAAGTCGTCGGCCCCCTCATGGTCGCGAGTCGCCCGGTCGAGCTTCTCCGGGTCGGGCCAGACCCCGAGATCCCCGACGTGGAGCAGCGCCTCAAAGCGGACCCTGAGCGAGCGCTCGAACTCCGCGACGTCGGCATACAGCCGGTCCAGCGCGCCGTGGGTGTCGCCGGAAACGCAGAGGATCATGGCATCGCTTAAACCCGCAGACTGCGGGAAAGTCCGCGCCCGATCCCCGCACAGTCCCGCCCCGGAAGAAGCTGCCTATTTTGGCCTCGATGGAATTCTACCTGTTAGGTCGGAGGGGTCTCGCCCGCGATGGGTAGACTAATGGCACCAACGACTTCGGCGAAGTGAGTGTTTTTCGGGGCATGCGCAACCCCCTTGTGGTCGGGGGTTCATGGAGCGGGCGACCAGATTTGAACTGGCGACCTTCTCGTTGGCAACCGTCCCATGACTTATGTATCATATGTGCTCGAAAGTGCTCAGAATGCCTCTAAATGACCGTTTTTATGAGGTTTACGCGGTTTTCGACATTCTTCGAAATGACGCGCCTTGACGCATCAAAACACGAGATTTACCACACAAGTTGGCACACTAATGGCACAAGAATTGGGTGAATTCACATCCCGAAGACTCGGTCGAGTATCCATTTACAATCGGGTTCGATCAGGACTCCAGGGCTCGGGGCACCCAGCGCTCCGAGGGCGGCTTCCCGTCGGGGGTAAACAGCAGGAGGTCGCGGTAGCGCATTGTCTTGCCTGGCTTGTAGAGCGCGCTGTTCTCTCGAGTCCTCGCGGATCATGACGTCGACCTCGCAGCCGGGCCGGGTAAGGCTGTAGACATAGGCACCCCGACGCCTCAGCCCCCGAAAGACGAGGTTCTCGAGAAGCGCCCCCGATTCCGCCTCACGTTGGTCGACGGAGCATCCGTGAGGCCGTTGTCGACGGTGTACACCTGTCGCGCCTGACGCTTCTGCGCGCGGAACTTGAACGGCAAGGTCTTCTAACTCGCCGATCACGCCGCAGTCTTAGCGCGTTGCGACCGCGGCCGGGGCGGTCACCAGCGACAGGCCGAGCTCACGGAGTGCGAACTGACCGCGTTCCGTCAGATCCGCGATAAAAAGAAACTGCTCGCGCGCATCCATGGCATAGGCCTTGAGCTTGTAATGGAGGCCGAACGGCTCGTTTTTCATGACGACGACGATCGGCCGGTCGAGCTTGAGATAGGCGCTGGTCGCCGCGACATCATGGAGGGCCTGTCTCACCGGCACAATGTCGTGATCCGGATGAACGTAGAAGTCGGTGACACAAAGCAGATCATGCTGGCCGGAGGTGGCGTTCGACAGCGGCGCGTGCCAGAGCGTGCTGTGCGGGATCGTGACATCATTGGCATCTGCCGTGCGCAGCAGGACCGTGCGCAGGCCAAATTCGATGACTTCGCCGTACGTGTCCCCGATCTGCACCCAATCGCCGACGCGGTAGGGACGCTCGACGATGAAGATGATCCCGGCGATGAGATTGCTGATGTATTCCTTGATGGCGAAACCGACGGCAATCGCCGCGGCGCCCAGAAACGCCAGCACGTTCTCCCGCGTCGGAGTGATGACGAGGGGCAGGATTAGCACCGCCGCGATCAGGATGATGGCCAGTCTGATGAGCGGAATCCAGGGCAGCGTGTTGAACCGCTGGTGAGGGCGCAGCAGGCCGCCGATCCGCGGCACCAAGCGTCCCACGACCAGATACGCAAGCCAGGCGGCCGCGACGATCAGCGCGATGTGCACGGGCTCGTAGCCGCTCCACTTCCGAAGCATTTCCATCCAGGGTTCGCTCATGCATGCTCCTAAGGATCGCCGACCCAGAAATCTGCCGCAGCCAGCAGCCGTCGGATATCCGCATAGTGAGCAGGGGATACCCGCCAGAAACCATCCTTCTCGACGGCGAGTTGCCGGTCGCGCAGATCGGCGAGAGCCTCCAGCACCTGGGTGGCGCGGAACGGCAGGAGTGAAGGAATCGTCGCAGCCTGCATGCCGTCGTGAAGCAGCAGTGTGTGCAGCACGTACGATTGAAGCCGGAACTCCTTCGCACGCGGCAAGAGGTCGGAAATCGGAGTTGTGGGCTCGACCTGAAAGGACAACAATTCGGGCGCGGTCAGTGCTTTTGGACAGAGGGCGTCTATCTCCACAGCCTGACAGAGATATTTCCACGCCCACGCATCGCACCCTATGATGAGGCGTCGGGGGGTCCCCCAAACGGTTTCAATCAACAGCCGCATCAGACGCAATCCGCGGTGGTGACGCAGGAAGCAGCGCTCCAGCCTTGGGATCACGAGAATTCCATCGCCGGGCTCCTGCAATGCAGGCCAGAGCTTGGCGGTTCCCTCCATCAGCTCGGCAGAGGAAGGCGAGGCGAGGATGCTCGCGCGACATGTCGGGGCCCAAGTCTCGAGCATCCGACTGGCGCTGCCGAACAAGCCGATCAGTGCTTGAGGAAACTTCGCGGCGTAGCCCAACGCCTCATCGAAGGACTTCGCACCCTTTGTCCAGTCGGCGGGCGGCGGCAAGTCGGAGGGTCTGTACTCGTCGATTGGAAGGAATTGCCACGGGCGAGGGGGCTCGAACTGCATGTCGCGTTTGCTCCGAATGCTGGCCACTATAAGCGAAGAGGCCCGGAGTTCAATTTTATAGCTGCTCATGACCCTGGCGGCGCAAGAATCATCTCACTCGGAAAAGGATTCGATTCCGGGGAGGTCCCTTCCTTCAACTCGGAAGTCTCCGGTGGCCTGCCACAACAGGGACCTCACCAATCCCTCCACGGAGGCGACGAATCCGACTTCGTCGCCAAGAAACGCGTGAATAAGTCGAGCAAGGGAAAACGAAACGCGCGCGGCTGAATTGAGGTGGGGCTCAGGAAGAGTCGTCCGGGCGAATCCTCGTTGCAGGTCGTACCGTCCTGTCGGATCCGATCGTGTCCTACGCTTCGAGAAGCCATTTCCAAAGAGCTTCGACGCGGACCGCCGGACCCGAGGGGATCCATTGTTCTGAGGGCGCCGCTCCGTCGGGCGTCAGGAGGACGAGCTCCTTGCAGCGCGTGGCTTTCCCCGCTTTGTGGAGTGCGCCGTACTCCCTCGCAACCGTCTCTGGCTTGTCCAAGCCCGCACAGACCTGGATCAGTTGCGAGACCTGGCGCTCGTCGCGGATCAGGAAGTCGACTTCGTAGTCGGGTTGGGTCAGGCAGTACGCGTCGACGCCCCGGCGCCTCAGCTCCTGGAAGACGAGGTTCTCGAGCAGCGCCCCGCGGTCCTGGCTCACCTTGGTCGTCAGCGCCCGCGTGAGGCCGTTGTCGACGGTGTACACCTTCCGCGCCTGGCGGACCTGCTCCCGGAACTTGAAGGCGAAGGGCCGCGCCAACAGGATGAGGTAAGCCTCTTCGAGATAGTGGACGTAGTTGCCCGCCGTGTGGACGCTCTTGAAGTCGAACGTCCGCTTGATGCTGTTGTGCGTCAGGGACGTAGCGGGATTCGAGAAGCAGTAGAGCGAGAGCTCCTTGAGCGTCCTCGGCTGCCTCACCTTATAGCGCGCGGCGATGTCGCGTGAGACGATCTTGTCGTGAAGTTCGCGCAGGTATTCCGCCGAGCTGCCCGAAAGCACCATCTCCGGGAAGCCTCCCACCTCGCCATACTCGCGGAGTCGCTCCTCGAGATGGGCCTTCTCGCGCGTCGACACCGACGTTCCCGGCAGCGCCTCTCCTCGCGCGGCGAGGAACTCGCGGAACGAAAAGGGGAAGAGCTCGATCGCCATATAGCGGCCGGTGAGGTGGGTCGACAGTTCGCGGCTCAGGAGCTTGGAGTTGCTTCCCGTGATGACGAGATTGTGACCGGCCCGTTGAAGGCGATTGACGAAGAGCTCCCACCCCGTCACGTTCTGGACCTCGTCCAGGAACCATAGGCGGGTTGACGGCCAGAGCGCGGAAACCGCCTTCTCCAGGCGCTGGAGATCCTCGGTCTTGAGGGAAGCCAGCCGCTCGTCGTCGAAGTTGATGTACGCGAAGTCCTGGCCCGCGAGCACCAGGCGGGCGAGAACCGACTTCCCCGACCGCCGCACGCCCATGATGACTTTGATCAGCGGCCGGCCGAGCGCTTTGCGGAGGGCTTGCTCCTGGGACCTGGGGATCCACTTCCCCGCCGGGGGTGGAGTCTTCAATTCCTCGTGTTGGTCGAGCAGGACTTGACGGAGATCCTCGTCGCTGGGCATGAGAACATGTTAGATAGACTGCACAAGAATGTCAACTCTTGTGCAGTATACTGCACAAAACAGATGTGCCTGGAGGGACCCTCGAAGCTTTCTTGTCGGACCCTCCGAACAGTGCTAACTGAGTGCGTCCGGAATATTCGCTCGAGCTTCATGGTACATCCTAGGATCCAAATCACGTCTGCGCAGAGATTGAGCCCTATAGGGCGGCCTTGCAGGTTCGTCGGAGTCCCAGCCCTAGAGAGTTGGCACACTAATGGCACCAACGTGTCCGGCGAAGCGGGGGGTTTTCGAGGCGTGCGCAACCCCCTTGTGGTCGGGGGTTCATGGAGCGGGCGACCAGATTTGAACTGGCGACCTTCTCGTTGGCAACGAGACGTTCTAGCCACTGAACTACGCCCGCTTGAGGGACTTGCCGGAAGGGCAATTATGCCATGCTCCTTTTCGCTGTCAAGCGCTAGTCCAGTATGCCGACCCCGTCTCCCTCGTTCTCCGCGACGTCAGCGCCGGATGCGCGCTGCGCTGGATCCTTCGCCTCAGCGGCCGTAGCGGCTTATCCTCCGTCGCCCGGAGAGGGGGGGCGAGGAATACTCCCCCTCGCGCGCCCCTCCCCCGGGACGGAGTACGACTTGAAACCGATCCGAGGCTATCGATAGTAGCCGCCTTTGACATAGACATGGCCGCAGCCGTAGCAGTGATGGTGGTAAGGACGACCTTCCTCCGGCACCACGATGCAGCCGCTCGATGCGACGCCCGCCAGCACCAGCAGCCCCGCCAGCAGCTTCCTCATGCAAACCTCCCTTCGTGACGGGATATGTACGCCGTCGCCCCTCGACGGTCACCGCCCGCCATTTCCTTGACGCCACCCCGCCGCGCCGCGAAAATCAGCCGCCATGAACCCACGCTTCAAGAACAAGGTCGTCCTCATCACCGGCGCCGGCTCCGGCATCGGCCAGTCCGCCGCCCTCGCCTTCGCCCGGGAGGGCGCCAAGGTCGCCGTCGCCGACATCGCCGCCCCTGCCGCCGAGGAGACCGTCTCTCTCATCAAGAGAGCCAGGGGCAAGGCCATCGGACTTCAGGGCGACGTCTCCAAGCAGGACGACTGCCGCCATATGGTCGAGGAGACGATGAACCGCCTCGGCGGCCTCGACGTCCTTTGCAACAACGCCGGCATCGGCGTCGCCGGCACCGCCGTCACGACCACCGAGCAGCAGTTCGACGACATCTTCCGCGTCAACGTCAAAGGCACCTTCCTCCTCTCCCGCGAAGCCCTGATCCGGGCCTTCCTCCCGAAGAAGAACGGCGTCATCGTCAACACCGCCTCCATCGCCGGCCTCCGCGGCATCCTCGACCGCTGCGCCTATACGGCGTCCAAGCACGCGATCGTCGGCCTCACGCGAGCGATGGCGGTCGACCACGTCAAGGACGGCGTCCGCGTCAACTGCATCTGCCCCGGCACCACGATGACCCCGTGGATCGACAAGCGCCTGAAGGAGGCGCCCGACCCCAAGGCCGCGCTCGCGGCCCTGGTCGCGCGCCAGCCCATGGGCCGCCTCGGCACCGCCGACGAGATGGCCGCCGGCATCCTGTTCCTCGCGGCCGACGACACCGCGTTCGCCACCGGCACCGCCCTCGTCATCGACGGCGGCTACTGCGCGTAAGGGAGGCGCTCGCCCTCCTGCTTCCGGCAGGTTGCGCAAGGACGTCCGGGAACGCTGCTCGAGGCGGTCACGGGCGGATCGTCCGGCCGAGCCGCCGCGCGACCTCCTCATAGAAGGGCGGGAGATCCGGACGCAGGTGCAGTGCGGCCTGGTAAGCCTGCAGCGCCTTCTCGTGGTCGCCCGCGGCGCAGGCCAGCCAGGCGAGCTTGATGGTCGCATCCGCGGATCGCGGGTTCTTGCGCGCCGCCTCTTCGCACTGCGCCAGCGCCTCCTTCACCAGGCCCGCCGCCGCCAGCGCCTCGCTCAGGTCCAGATTGCCGCCGGCTTCCAGGGGGTTCGAGGCCGCCCGCCGGAGCAGACGGACCGCCTGCTCTTCGTCCCCCTGGATCGCCGAACGGCGCGCAAGCCGGAGCTGCCGCTCGAAAAGGAGACCCTGCAGGATGAAGTTTGCGTCGTCGACATCGGGACTCCGCCGCGCCGCCTCCCCATAGGAGGCGAGGGAGGACTCGGCGCCCCCCATCGCTGCGAGCCCCGCGTCCGCCGTCAGCAGCCACGCGTCGCGCGCGACCTCCGCCCCCGGCAGGACCGGCGACGCCCGCATCCGCTCCACGAGCGCTTCGAGATTCTGCCGGCCGAATTCCCCCGGCGGAGCCGTCCGGTTGCTGCGGATCTCCATCCGCGGATCGGCGTCGCGGAGCGGAGCCTCGCCGGCCGCGAACGCGCGGAGCGGCGACGGTCCCAGGGCGAAGCGACCGGACGTCGACGTCGACCGTGCCTGGGCGATCGCCCCGCCGGCCAAACCGAGGATGAGCCTCCGGGGCTCCATATAGCCGATCCACGCCGAGCCTTCGGGGAAGGCCTCAAGGAACGCCGCGACGGTCGCGCGGAGATCCTCCGGCGCGAGCAGGAAGCAGGGCACCCAGTGGACGAACACGCCGTCGGCCGCCAGCTTCCGGCGGACCAGTGCATAGAACTCGCGGCTGAACAGGTTGCCCGCGCCCACGCTCGTCGGGAAGATCATGTCCGCGACGACGAGATCGAACGGACGGTCGGCGTCCATCAGCAGCGTCCGTCCGTCCTCGTGGTGGACCCGGATCCCCGGCCGCTCCAGCACGCGCTGGTTGGTGTCCGACAGGAACCCGCGGTTGGCCTCGATGACGCCGGCACTGAGCTCGGCGACGTCGATCGAGCGCGCGCCGCCGTCGGCCATCGCGGACAGCGTGACGCCGGTGCCCAGCCCGATCGCCAGCGCACGGCGGGGGGGCCGGCCCAGAAGCTCTCCCGGGATGCGACCCAGGGCCCGGGGGATACGGCGTCCCAGCGCCGAGGTGTCCCCCTGGAAGCTGCGGTCGATCCAGAGGATGTCGATGCCGCTGCGCGTGTTGCGCGTGATCGCGACCGTCGACTCGATCCCGCCGCGGACGAACGGCATCACGGTGGCTTCAAAATCCCGAGGGGTCGACTCCTGCCAGCCCGGTTGATAGGCGGCCGGGGTCGGGCCGGGGACGATCGCGGACGAGCCTCCGAGGGCGAAGAACACCAGGCAGGCCGGCGCGATCCAGACCGTCCGCAGGGGCCGGCGGGCGGCGGCGGAGCCGAGCGCGCCATAGCCACACGCGACGAAGACCGCGGCTTGCGCGGGCCACACGATCCACGGCGCGGCAAGGGCCAGGAGGAGCGGACCTGCGGCCGATCCGGAGGCGTTCGCCCCCAGGATCAGTCCCAGCGAGCCCGGCGAGCGCGCCAGCAGCCGGGCGAATGCGGCGCCGAAAAATACGGCAGGAAGACCGACGAGCAGCAGGGCCGTTCCCAGCCGCTCGACGAACGTGAAGGCGTGGAGCGCGAGGGGCGACAACGCTGCGGATCCGGCGAGGCTCAGCGCCGACAGCGCGAGCGCCGTCGCCGGTCCCTGATCCCTGCCGAAGCGGCTCGCCAGGCCGGAGCCCAACGAGACGCCTCCGATGGTGGAAGCGGTCACGAGCGCGAACGTGATCGCGTTCGATTCCCACGCGAATCCCAGGATCTGCAGCCAGAGCGTCTCGACGAAGAGTCCCAGGGCGCCGAGCGCGAAGGCCGTCGCGACGGTCGACGTCGGCACCGGAGGAACCGTCGCCGCACCGGCGGAGGCGCGAACGGCCGATGCCCTGACGCAAAGCGGGAGGCCCGAGAGCAACGTGAGAACGCCCAGGGCGGGAGCGAGCTCGTCGAATCCCCAATAGGGCGTGAGGAATCCGACGAAGGCCAGCGCGCCGGCGGCGCCGCCCAGCGCGGCGAG
>DASQOM010000088.1:0-17687 GCA_035644495.1 Planctomycetota bacterium
GTCCCGGATCTCGAGCTCCAGTGCCCCCAGCTCCGCTTTCCGGAAATCGTCGCGGCGTCGGGCCAGGCGGTCCTTTTCGAGCGGGACATCCCCCGCGACGGAAGTCCCGGGGGCGCGCGCGGCCAGATCGTCGAGCAGAGCCTGCTGGCCGTCGAGGTCGTCGGGCTGCTCCTGGATCTTGCGCAGGAGCCGGGCGAGGGTCTCGCGGGCATCGCGCTCCGGCGTCGAGAGGGCGGGAGCAGGGGAGCTGCTCCTGGGAGCGTCCGCGGCCGGGTCCGATACGGACGCCCGCGGCGCCCCGGGCGGGGAGAAGAGGACGAAGCCTGCAATGACGAGGACGATGCCGGTGGCGAGCCCCGCGACCCAGACGAGGACGGGCTTGGGTGCCTCGGCGGGCCGGGGGGGTTGAACGCTGATCGACGTCGTATGGTGGCCGCGCTTTTTTGACGAGGATTCGGGGGCGGGTTTCTCGATCGGGGGAGGGACAACTCCGTCCGGAAGGCAATTGCGGCAGTACGTCTTATGCTCCAACTTGACCGCCGTGCCCTTTGCGAAGTCGGTACTGCGGAGCTGCGCGTTGCACTTGCTGCAATAAACGATCGCCTGCCCCATGGCCCCCGAAGTATATCGTTTCGGGACCCTCTCGGGGGCTCAACCCGCGCGGGAATTCAATATTTCCGCCTGCTGCGCTATTCAGGCCCCGAGCTTCTTCAGCTTGACATTCTTGAACCAGCAGGGCTTGCCATGATCCTGGAAGCCGAGCAGCCCCTCGCGCGGGAAATCCTTCAGCGCCTTCGTGAACTTGTTCTTCTCGCCGTCGAGGCTCTTCCCCGCGTCGGTCCACTTGTCGAGGTCGATGGACGAAACCACCTCGCCGTTGAGGGCGACGGAGATCTTGTTCTTGTCGCAGGTGATCTCGATATGATTCCACTCGCCGAGCGGCTTCAGCATGTTCTTCGTCGGAGCGACGAGGTCGTAGATCGCCCCGCAGTCGTGCTTGTCCGGCTTCTCCGCCTTCGAGTCGTAGACCTGGATCTCGATGCCGCTCTGGACAGGGTCCTTGGCGTCGCCCGTGCGGACGAAGATCCCGCTGTTGCAGTCCTTCGTGAGCTTGAAGTCGCAGGTCAGGACGAAGTCGCCGTACTTGTCGTTCGCGTACGTGACGTAGTTGCCCGACTTGTTCGGATTGATGCAGCCGTCCTCGATGTTCTTCTGAGGCAGGTTCGTCCAGCCTTCGGGGGTTTTGCCGTCGAAGAGCGAGATCCACTCGTCCTTCTTTTCCGTGTTCGTCGGGGCGCCGCAGCCCGCGGCCAGCAGGAACAGCGCCAGCATCCTTTTCATGAATTTCCTCCGCCTAACCTACGCCGGCGCCTACTGATAAATCGCGAACTCGTGGCCGGCCAGCGGCAAGCGGACGAAGGCCGGGCCGCCGGGATTCCGCTGCACGGTCACCGTCGCCGGGGCGGTCCGCGACCCGTAAAGGCGCTTCATCGTTGAGCCGCCGGCGTGAAGTCCGCCGTCCACGATCACGAAATCCTGCCGCGCCGACGCGGACGTGTTGTACGCCACGAGCACCTCGCGGCCGTAGAGCAGCCGCGAGAACGCGAGCATGTACTCGAGACCCTGGCCGGGCAGGCCGAACGAGACGCCGTCGCCCGAGATCTCGCGGAAATACATGCGCCCGAACCTCAGCGGCTCCGACGAGGCATGCACCGCGGCGATCTTCGCGATCTCCTGGTAGATCCGGCACGACGGGTTGAGCAGGTTCCGGCCGGGCGTAGCCGCATCGAACAACGCCTCCCTCATCCCCTCGTCGCCTCCCGATCCTTCGAAGCCCTGCTCGGTGCCGTAGTACACGCACGCCATTCCGAGCGAGCAGAGCAGGTATCCGATCGCGGCGATGACCTGGTTGTCGTCGGCGCCTTTCGCGAAGCGCCCCGGCTGCCAGAAGCTGTCGTGGTTGTCGACAAACGTGACCAGATAGCGTCCCAGCTCGCCGCGGTTCAGCGCGCGCTTCTCCTGGTCGGCCAGCCGCGCGAAGAGCGTCGCCGGTCCGGCCGCGCCCTTGAGGACGTCCCTCAGGCCGGTGCCCAGGTCGCCCTGCGCGAGACGGAAGTCCAGCACCGAGTTGAGGCCGAAATAGACGGTCTTGTCGCCGACGCGGATCGACGTGTTCTGCCCGATATAGCGGTCGATGACCTCGTCGCTCGGCGTCGCGACTTCGCCGAAGAGGAAGAAGTTCCGTTTGCCGAGCGTATACGCATACTCGCGGACGCCGGAGCAGAAGCGGGAGCAGGCCAGCTCGCCCATATGCTTGACGGCGTCGACGCGGAACCCGTCGATGTCGGCCTCGCGGATCCAGTAGCAGTGGGCCTGGATGAGGATGTTGATCAGCTCGGAGCCGGCCTGGTCGTCGTCATTGGCGAAGTCCTTCAGCCCCGACATGTCGCCGTGCTGCAGTTCAGGGTACTGGTCGTAGCCGCCGCCGGTCATGTTGCCGCGGCGGTGGTAGTAATCGGGGTTGCGCAGCTCGGTGGGGATGGGGCGGTCGGGGAGGCGCCAGGCGTCGAGGGGGAACTGCTGGTCGTTGCTGTAGACGTAGTCCGCGTCGAACGGATACCTCCAGTTGTTCCCGGAGTGGTTGATGACGACGTCGAGGATGATGCGGATCGGCCAGGGCTTCCCGCCTTTCTTGAAGGCGTGGGCCTTGTCGACGAGCTCGACGAGATCGGCCTTGCTTCCGAAGTGCGGGTCGATCCCGAGGTAGTTGTTCACGTTGTAGCCGTGGTAGGCGCCGGCGTTGTTCTCGAAGACCGGCGACAGCCAGATCGCGCTGGCGCCGAGTCCCGCGATATAGTCCAGGTTTCTCGTGATGCCCTTCAGGGTCCCGCCATAGAACGCGTTCTGCGTGGGCATTCCCGGCGTGCGGTTCGGCGTCGCCGCCGGCGCGCGCGCCGTGGAGTCGTGAAAGCGGTCGACGAGGAGGAAGTAGACGAACTCCTCCCGCCATTCCCGGGCGATGTTGAAGTAGGTTTTGCCGGGGATCGGCGACAGGTCGATGTCCTTGAGGGAGGTGGGGGGCATGGCGGCTCTCCTTCTCTCCGGTCGCGGGCGACAGTATAGCAGTTCAGCGCAGCCGCGCGACGATCCAGCGCGCGACGGGAAGATGGTTGTTCGCGTGCGACGAGATCGAGATCGTCCCGGCCCGTCTCGACTGGAGGACGAGGCCGTGCTCGTCGTTCGTCGCCGCCCGGAGCTCTTCCCAGCCGACCGTCTTGCGCAGCGCGCCGGAGGAGCGCACGAGGCCGCCGCTGCGCAGGACGACGGGTCCCCCCAGGCCGCGCGCGCTGCGCCGGATCCGCCCGGGCACGCCGAGGAGCAGGGAGAAGCCCAGCGCGATGAAGCCCATGCTCGCGACGGCGAGCAGGCCCAGCGGGATGAGGAGCAGACCCCAGAGCAGCCGGAGCAGGGAGCGGAAACCGCTCTCGCCGATGGTCGTTTCGCCGCCCGCGCCGATGCGCTCGTCGAGGCGCTTCTGAAGCACCGGAACGACCGAGTCCTCGAGCGCCTTCTGCACCACGGCGAACGACGCGAAGTCCGGAGGCAGCTCCTGCGGTCTTCCCTTCGCGGGGATCAGCACGACCTTGAGGACGTCGAGGTGAGACTCGAGCCGGACGGCCTCGAGGGTTTCCAGCAGGACGGTCGAGCGGCGGCCGGCATCGATGTCGACGCGGTCGGGGGAAATCGTCACCGACGCCGACCTGCCCGCGGTCTGCGTGTCCTTCCAGACCCAGCGGCAGACGGAGGCGAAGATGATGAGGAGGTAGAGGACGGAGATGTTGCTGGCGATGTCCGGGTCCACGCCCGCGCGGGGCAGCAGCCAGGTGATCGCGGCGGACAGCGGGATCCAGAAGAGAAGGGTGAGCACCGGCACGGCGATGACGTAGACTATGCAGCCCTTGCGGCTCCGCTCGCCCTTCCGTTCGAATCGCACGCCGTCCATTCCGGAGACCACTTTACCGACTTGCCGTCCGGACTCCCACAAACTATGCTGCGGTTCGGACAATGCGGAGGTGATTCATGGATCCGGCCGTCAAGAAAGCCGTGCTGCGCAAGATGACGTATGGCCTCTGGGTGATCGCCGCCGATGCCGGCGGCGACCGCGAGGCGTCCACCGTCACGTGGGTTTCCCAGGCGTCGATGACGCCGCCGCTCGTCAGCGTCGGCATCAAGGTCGACTCGCACCTGCATGCGGTGGTCGAGAAGGCCGGCGCCTTCTCGATGCATCTGATTGCCGAGGGGCAGAAGGACGCGGCCGCGGCGTTCATCAAGGAGACGACCTTCACGGCCGACACCATCGGCGGCCGGAAATACGCGCCGGGCGCGGTGACGAAGGCGCCCCTCCTCGAGGGGTTCCCCTGCTGGTTCGAGGCGCGGGTCGTCGGGAAGCTGACGAAGGGCGACCACTCGGTGTTCCTCGCCGAGGTCGTCGACGCCGCGATGAAGGATGCGTCGGCCGCGCCGCTGCTCCTGGCGACGACCGGCTGGAACTACGGCGGGTAGCGCCTACGGCTTCGCCATCATCGATCGCAGCGGGCCGGCCGGCTGGCCCAGCGGGCGCATCGAGCCCTCGATGCCTTTCCTAAGGCGCTCGAGGGAGAGCCGGTGCTGGTCGTCGGGAAGCGGGATATACCCCGCGGCCTGCGTGACCCGCGAGGATTCCTTCAGGAAGTAGCGGACGAAAGCCGCGACCTCCGGGCGCTGCAGGCTCCGCGTGTTGACGTAGAGGAACAGCGGCCGCGAAAACGGCGCATAGCTGCCGTCCAGGACCGTGTCGTGCGTGGGCAGCACCGGTCCCTTGCCGCCGTCGATCGCCACGATCTTCAGCTCGTCCCGGTGCTCGATGTAGTAGGCGAGCCCGAAATAGCCGATCGCGCCGGGCGTTGCGACGATGCCCTGCACGAGGACCTCGTCGTTCTCGCTCGCGACGGCGTCGGCCCTCGGCATCTGGGGCTTGCCGAAGACGGCCTCGTTGAAGAAATCGTAGGTGCCCGAATCGCGGCCGGGCCCGAAGAGAAGGATGGGCTGCTTCGGGAAGTCCGGCCGCACGTCGCGCCAGGTCTGCATCCGGCTGTCCTGCGCCCAGATCGCCTTCAGATCGGCCACGCTCAGGTGCTCGATCCAGGGCGTCTCGCGGTTGACCACGACCGACAGGCCGTCGTACGCGAGCGGCAGCTCCAGGAACGAGATGGCGTTCGAGCCGCACTTCTTCAGCTCCTCGTCCTTCATGAAGCGCGAGGCGTTGCTGAGGTCGATCTCCGCGAAGCAGAACTTCTTGAAGCCGCCGCCGGAACCTGACGGCGACTCGCCCGGGTTGACGCCCATCAGGTCGATGTGCACCGCGGGGTATCGCCGCCTGAAGTCGTCGCGGATCCGCTTGGCCATCGGGAAGACGGTGCTCGAGCCATCGATGAGAATATGCCCGGCGGGCAGCTGGTCGGGCAGGGGAAAGACCTCCGCTGCCGGCGGAGCGGGGGCGGCGATGGGCGCGGGTGCGGAGGCCGGCGCAGCGGCAGGGACGGGCGGGACCGGCCGCCGCTCGGGGGCCGGGGCGCCGAGGCGCGACAGCATCGCCGCGAGCGGGAGGGACTTCTGTTTTTCCTCGCCGGCGGTCGCCTTGCGGGGCGCCCCTGCCAGATAGAACGACGCCTGGTTTCGGCGGGCCAGCTCGCGGGTCAGGAGCAGGACCTCGACTTCGTCGCGGGGGACCGCCACCATCACGCTCGAGGGACGGCCGTCCCGTCCGCCGCTGATGTTGATGAGGGTCGCGCGCGAGACGACCCGGCACACGAGCGGCTCCGCTCCCGCGGAGACGCTCACGAACACGTCGAGCGGGAGCTCGAGCCGGGAAAAGGTTTCGAGATCCTCCAGGCTGTCGTTCACGGGGAGCGAGACGATCCGGTACAGGGCCGGAAGGTCGATCGGCGGCGACGGCTCGGCCGCCGGCCGGGTCGAGGAGACGGGCGCGCAGGCGCCGCAGAGGAGAAGGCCGGCCGCCATCAGGAGCGGACGTCTCATGGTGTTCTCCACTTCAATGAGGCTCGACGGGGATGACGACCCGGAAGCCGCGGATGCTGTCGCGGCCCCCGGGATTGTAGTGGTCGCGGTTGCCGGAACGGCAGCGGCGCGGAGGATCGTTCCAGGCGCCGCCCCGCCAGACGCGCTCGGGGTTGGACGGGGAGAAGGGCACCGGCGCGGAGGAACCCGATTCGTACGACTTCGGGTCATAATGGTCCAGGCACCACTCGCCGACATTGCCGTGCATGTCGTAAAGACCGAACGCGTTGGGGGCGAAGGAGCCCACCTCCAGGGTCCGCGCGCGATAGACGCCGTCGGGCGCGCCCCCGGATCCCGCACGGCCGTCGAGGTTGGCGTCCGAGGAATGCAGCGTGGCCCCGACGTGGAAGGGCGAGGTCGACCCGCCGCGGCACGCATATTCCCATTCCGCCTCGGTGGGCAGGCGCAGTTCCCGGCCGAGTTTCTTCGACGCCTTCTCGCAGAAGTCCGCGGCGTCGAAGGAGGACACCGACTCGACCGGCAGGCGCGGGCCCCTAAACTGGCTGGGGTTGGTCCCCATCACCGCCTCGTACTGCTCCTGAGTGATTTCGTACCTTCCGAGATAGAACGCGGCGGGGATGACGACCTCGCGCACGGGGCCCTCGTCGGGATCGCGGCCGCGCTCGTCGTCCGGCGTCCCCTGGCGGAAGCGTCCGGCGGGGATGAGGACGGCGTTGAGGGTGACGCGATCGGACAGCGGCAGGACGAACTCGTGCGGCGGCTCGGCCTTTGCCGGGACCGGCTTTGGAAGTTCGGCGGCGACGGGCACGGGCGGGACGGGAAGGGCAGCGGGGACGACGCGCGACGCGTCCCCCGGCGCCGCATACCGGATCACCGCGACGATGACCAGGGCCAGAACCGCGATCGCCCCCAGGATCGTCCACGATCGCTTCAGCCGGCCGGAGCGGTCCGGCGGGGTGAGGTCGATCGGCGGCAGCGGGGGCGGCTCCGGCGGGGGCGGCGCGACTTCCGGCAGATCGTCGGTCGACGTCGGCTCCAGCTGGCCCAGGTCCTTTCGCCTCATAAATTCCAGGAGCACGCCCTGGAGCGGCGACTGGACATTGCGGACCGGCGGCACCCAGCAGGATTCCAGCACGGAGATCTGCACGTTGGAGGTCTGGAGGAGGTCGATGATGGCCTCGTCGCCCTGCAGCCGCGTGCTCCACGCATAGAGGGGCTGGCCTTCGCGGAAATAGATTTCGCCGAGAAGGCCGACCGGGGAGATGCGCAGCGACGTGCCGTGGCTGCTCCGACGGGAGGTCTTGCGGTCGTTCTGGCTGGAAATGCGGACGCAGCAGTTGCGCTCCTCCGTCGCGATGCTCTGGAGGACGCCGACGAGCCAGGTGCGGGTGGAATGGACGCTGAGCAGCGGATTGAGGCGCCGGCTCAGAATCTTC
Organism: Planctomycetota bacterium; assembly: GCA_035644495.1. Lineage (GTDB taxonomy): Bacteria > Planctomycetota > MHYJ01 > MHYJ01 > JACPRB01 > JACQFK01. The sequence continues at coordinate 7,515 of DASQOM010000088.1, forward strand.
TGCACCTCCCCCCAGGTTTCCGTCCAGGAGCCCGCGTGGGGAAGGACGTGGGTGATGCCGAGCTCCAGGAGCGCCCGGAGCTCGGGGCCGGAGAGGTCGTTGGGATCGCCGCAGAGCGCAACGAAGGGGACGTTGGTGGAGTTGAGGAGCGTCTTGCGGGCCACCGGCAGAGACTGCGCAAACTGCCCCAGGTGACAGAGGAGGCACCAGGGACCTTCGATGGCGGAGCCGAGCGGGACCAGGTTCTCGTGGTCCTGGTCCGAGGGAATGGTCCGGATCGCGAGGTCCCGCACCTGGGAGGCAAAGTACGCTTGCGCGTCGCGGAGGAAAACGTCGTCGCCGATCAGGACGGCGGTGCTTGGGAAGGCCGGGGCCTGGGGCTCAGGCCGCTTCCTGGGACTGACGGGCTTGGCCGGGGGTTCCGACATGGAATTGGGCCGGGGCGATCTCTCCGGCGTCATGCGCGGGGCCCTGCGGCCGCTGCGCCGCCGGGGTCGCGGTCCAGCTGGGCCATTCGGTTCTCTCCATCGGTCGCCGGCCCTACACCCCATCTGCCGGGCGCGATGACGCCCCTTGTACTCCTGATTTGCAAGGCCCATATGCTCGTCCGATCAAGAATTCACGAAGACGCGTGCGCTATACTCTTGTCGATGGCACGGATGCGCACGGTTGCCCTCGTCCTCCTCCTGGCCGCCGCCGTCGGCGATGCACGCCAGGAGGCCGACAACCCTCGGCTTCACTCCCTCTTCGGAGACGGGATGGTCCTCCAGCGCGACCGGCCCTGTCCCGTCTGGGGCAGCGCCGCGGCCGGGGAGAAAATCTCCGTCTCCCTCAACGGACAGACCAAGTCGGCCAAGGCGGGCGCCGACGGTCGCTGGTCCGTCACGCTCGACGCGATGGCCGCCGGCGGACCCTTCGAGATGACCGTGACCGGGAAGACCCGGCAGACGGTGAAGGACGTGCTGGTCGGCGAAGTCTGGCTCGCGACCGGCGGCTCCAACATGGCGATGCCGCTCAAGGAAGCGCAGATCGCGCAGACCGAGCCCGACGACAGCCCGGTCTCGATGCGCCGCTTCTTCGTCGTCCCGAAGCGCTGGTCGGAGAAGCCGGAGCGCGACGTGGCCGCGTCCTGGAGATCGGACCGCTCGGAGACGGTGGCCGACGTCTCGGCGACCGCCTACTTCTTCAGCCGGGAGCTCCGGAAGCGGCTGAAGGTCCCGGTGGGAATCCTCCAGGCGTCCGTCGATGATTCGTCGCTCTATACGTGGATCTCGAAGGCGGCGTTCGCCGATTCGGCCGCGTTGCGCCGCGCGACCTTCTACCAGCAGCTGCAGCAGGGCGAATTCGAGCAGGCGCATGCCACCTGGGAGGGCCGTGTGCGGCGGGCGGCCGAGGCGCGGAAGCGCGGCGAGAAACCGCCCGATCCCGGCCTCGAACCCGCCAACAACTTCGGAGTGTCGGGCCATCATGGCGGCATGATCTCGCCGCTGGCCGGCGTGGCGATGCGCGGAGCGATTCTCTATCAGGGCGAGGCCGAGTTTTTCCAGGGCCCGAGATACCGGGTCCTGCTCGATGGGCTGATCAAAAGCTGGCGCACGGACTGGGGCCGCGACTTCCCGGTGGGCTGGGTCCAGCTCCCCGGTTATGGCGCTCCGTCCGAAGCCGCGACCGAGTCCGCGCTGCCCCGCTTCCGGCAGGCGCAGGCGGAATCGCTCGCGATCCCGGGGACCGGGATGGTGGTGACGATCGACCTCGGCGAGGGCGACCGGATCCGGCCGCGCAACAAGGAGGAGGTGGGGCGCCGCCTCGCGGTCTGGGCCGATTCGCAGGTCTTCGGCTCGAAGGAGATCTATTCCGGGCCGATGTACGACTCCTCCGTCATCGACGGTCGCACGATCCGCATCAAGTTCAAGAACCTCGGCGGCGGGCTCCAGATGAAGGGCGACCGTCTGACCGGATTCTCGATCGCGAGCGCATTCCGTCTCTTCGTTCCCGCGAAGGCGGTGATCGAAGGCGATACGGTCGTGGTGTCGAGCGAGACCTACGAATGGCCGACCGCCGTCCGCTACGCGTGGTCCGACAATCCGCAGTGCAGCCTGATCAACCGCGAAGGCTTCCCGGCCTGCCCCTTCCGCACGGATTCCTGGTAAAGGCCTGCTCGTGCCCGCGCTGGTGACGTATCTCGTCACGCACCGGCCGCAGTTTTCCGCCCGCGCCTCCTCCTACGCCGTCGTCAGACTGGCCTTCGGGTTCCTCCTCAACGCAGGGCGGTCCGCTTCACGCGGACGGAAAGGGATGGCAACCTCCGCCTCCTGACGAGGTCGGGCTGGATTTCCCGGACCGCCGTTTCATATCCTAGGGAACCGGATGCCACCGAGGAGGGAAGGATGATTCTGCTGCTGCTGCCGTTCCTGTTCCAGACCCCGGAGCCGCCTGCGCGCGAGAAAGCCTCGAGCATCACTTACGTCCGGCCCAAGGGATGGACCCGCCAGGAGATGCCCAACGGCATCGTGGCCCTGATCCCGCCCGATCCCGACAGCCGTCAGTGCGCCATCTTCATCCTCCAGGGTCAGAGGGGACAGACCAACGAACTGGTCTATCACAACACCCTGTTCCAGTCCGCGCTCCAGGGATCCCAGGTCGACGGGACGCCGGACCGGGCCTATCGAGGCAGCTGGCAGTTCACGCGCGCTCGCACCGTGAATGCCCAGCGTCAGAATTCCTGGATCGGCCTCTATACGACGCGCGTGGACGATCGGCTCGAAGGGGTGATGGTCACGGCGGCGACCGAGGAGCTTTTCAAGAAGCATCGTTTCACCGTCGAGCGTCTGGTCGTCGGCATCGACTTCCCGGGCGCCAAGCCTCCGCCCCCGTCGGGCGGGACCGACTGGACCCCCGCCCCGGTGCCCGACAAGGCCCGGGACGTCCCGATCGTCGGCGCCTGGCTGGTCGCGCGGATGGAACTGGTCTTCAGCGCCGATCCCAAGTTCGGCGCGCAGAAGCAGATGCAGACCGTCAAGGTCGTGGCCCTCTTCGAGAACAAGGTCGCGGCGAAGGTGGACGCGCGCTCGACCGGGGTCATCGACAGCACCTACCCCGCCGAGGGGCTGGCCACGATGAATATCTCCGACGCGTCCCTGCTCGCCGGCAACCGCCGCTTCGGCACCTGGTCGGAGGAGGACGGCAAGATCCGCATCAAGTGGAATCAGGGCGCGGAAGACGTCGTCGAGCGCGTGAATGCCGATCTCAAGGGCAACGGCATCCTGTGGTCGGCGATCAAGTCGATCGACGGGCTGCGCCTGGACGCGACGTATACCCGGCCGAACGACTTCGGCCTGCCCTATCTGCTCGCGCTGCGGAAGGACGGGACGTTCGATACGGACCAGGTCAACGAGACGATCGGCGGCAAGCAGGTGAACAAGAAGATGCCGGAGATCGGCTCCGGCACTTACGAGTTCCGGAAATGGAGCCTGATCCTCCGCTTCGACACCGGCTTCGTGCAGAGCATCCATGTCGAGTTCGTCGGAGACGATCCGGCAGCGTCCAAATCTATTCTGATCAACGGATATGCCTTCGACCGGTCGGCGGCCGCGGGTCCGGCTCCGGCAGCCGCCGGTCCGGTCGCCGTCACGATCCAGGGCCTCGTCATCCCGCTGCCGGCGGACTGGATGCGCAAGGACGATCCTTCGGGCGGCGTCTTCTTCTTCCCGCCGAAGAGCAGGAATCCGACCGGCTATTACCTGCTCGTCTCCCCCGCGGCACGGCTGGAGGGGACGCCCGACGAGGCGCATCGGGCGAGGTTCCAGCTGACGATGGCTTGGGCGCAGCTGGGGAACGACGCCAAGGTCGTCCATAGCTCCGACAAGCACGGCCTCTTCACGCGGTCCACGGCGACGGGGAAGACGGCGGCCGGCGAGAACCGCGAGATCCAGCTCTTCACCGTCGCGCACGACGGCGTCCTCGAGGCGGTGACGACGGCGAATCCGATCGACGCGGATGCGGTGCTGCCGATCCTCAAGGGGATCAAACTCAAGGCACCTTGAGCAGATCCTTCTCCGTCCAGGGCTCCTCGCGGTCGTCGACCGCGTCGCGGATCCGCCTCACCGTCGGGACATCCACCGGCGCCGCGGTGTTCCCCCACTCGCGGCGGATATAGGTGAGCGCGTCGGCGATCTCCGCGTTCGTCATCGTCAGGATCGCCGGCATCTCCGCGTTGTTGTAGACCTTGCCCTGCACCTTCACCGGGCCGTGCAGGCCGTTCGCGACGATACGGACCAGGCGCTCCTCGGAGCCGAGCACCCATTCCGAGTCGACGAAGGGCGGGCCCTTGCCCTCTTCGCCCAGGCCCGACAGCGAATGGCAGACGGCGCAGGAGACCACGAACTGCTTCTTCCCGCGCTCCCACTGGGCTTTCTGCTCGGGGCCGAGCGGCGTCGGACGCAGCGGCGCCGGCTCGCCGGCGGCCTTCTTCGGCCACGTCACCCACGCCAGGATCGCCTTCGCCTGCGCGCGGACCTGCTCGTCCTCGGAAAAGGCCATCTTCACCAGCGGTCCCGAGCGCTCCTTGAGCGCGACCTCCTTCGCGGGTTTGCCCTCGGAGATGCCCGCGAGCAGGGCGCGCTGGCGCCACTGCGCCGCCGTGGCCTGGCAGGCGGCGAGCTCCAGCAGGTCGGCCAGTTTCTCGGACCTGGCCTCCGCGGAGATCTTCGACGCGAGCTTTTTCAGCAGCGCGATGCGATCCGGCTGCTCCTTCTCCCAGGCCTCCGCGCCCATGGCCTGTTCGATGAACTCCACTTCGCGGCCGGAGATCGTCGCCAGGTCCGAATCCTTCACGTTCGCGTCGAGCGTCGCGATCTGCAGCAGGGCGACGACCGGACCGGCGCCCTCCTTGATGGCGAGAGCGGCGGCGGCGATCCGCGGGTCCTTGTCCGCGAGCAGCGCCGTCATCGCGCCCAGATCCATCTGCTTCATCCCGTCCAGCACGAACATCGCATGAATCCTCGGAAGCGTCGCGCCGGGGGCCATGGCCAGCGCGCGCACGGGGACGATCGACGCCGGGTCGCGGCGCTCGACGAGCAGCCGCTGGGCGGTGTCCCGCCACCAGCCGTTGGCATGCGACAGGGCCTGGACGAGGTCCGCGGACGGCGCCTTCGACAGCCGCGGCGCCGGGCCGGGCGGCTTCGCCTCGCTGACCACGCGGTAGATGCGGCCGAGGCCCATGCCCTTGTCGAGGCCGCGCTCGAGGATCTGGCGGCGCAGGAACGTCGTGACGTAGATGCGGTGCTCGAGGATGCCGCGGTAGAGGTCCGCGATGTAGAGGCAGCCATCCGGGCCCGTATAGAGGTTCACCGGCCGGAAGCGCTCGTCGCTGGACGCGATGAAGTCGACCGCTTTCGCGTACGGGTTCGTGGCCGTGATCGTCCCATTCTCTTCCTTCAGGATGCGGCGCGTGATCAGGTTGCCCGCGGGCTCGCAGATGAACGCGTTGCCCTCGAACTCGGCGGGGAAGTTGTCGCCGCGATAGATGACGGGGCCGCAGGCGGCCGTGCAGGTCGCCAGCCGGCCGTCCTCCTTCAACTGGTTCTTCTGGTAGCCGCGATTGACGCCCGGATTGACGCGGGCCGGCCACGTGGACTGGTCCTTGACGATCTGGACGCCGACGCCCGGGCCCTTTCCCGTGTGCGCGCCCGCCGCGTAGCAGGGCACAAGGTCGCCGCGAAGGAAGTCGCTGTTCGAGTTGTAGAAGAGTCGGCCGACGTCGTCCTGCGTGATGCCCCACTGTCCACGGGATCGCGTCGTGCCGACGGTGAAGCGCCCGGCTTCGTAGCGGAAGCGCATCACCGAGTTCGCGCTGTAGATCCAGTTGTCCATCATCGGCACGAGGCCGTTCCCCGTGTGCTCGACCGCGGTACGGTTGCAGTAGGTCGCCGTGACCAGCGTCTTCTGGTCGCACTTCAGCTCGCCCCGGGTGCTGCGGCAGAAATAGACGGCCGGCGGCTCGGCGATGAGGACGCCGTCGCCGATGCAGGAAATCGCGCGCGGAAGGACGAGCTTGTCCAGGAAGACCGTGCTCTTGTCGAACTTCCCGTCGCCGTCCGTGTCCTCGAGGACGACGATGTCGCCGATCGGCTGGTCCTCGCCCTTGCCGTCGACGTCGGGCATGTAGCCGCGCATCTCGGCGACCCAGAGGCGGCCGTCGGCGTCGAAGGAAAGCGCGACGGGCTCGTGGACGAGCGGCTCGGCGGCGACGAGCTCGAGGCGGAAACCGGGGGCGACCTGGAAGGATTTGAGCGCGTCGGCGGGGGGCACGACCGGCGCGGGCGGGATCTTCAGGGTCGGGGGCGCCTGGGTCTCGCCTTTCTTGTCGCCAGCCTGTGTAAAGGCGAGCAACACGGCGGCCAGGATCGGGATCATGATTATAGATACCCCGAGGGCGTAGGGAGGATTCTCTGGATCGGCCTCATTTCCGTGTTTTATTGTCCGAATCTCCCCCTGCCATTCGCCATCCGGATGCAAGGAGGAGGTGACTCATGTGTCCTTTGTGCGTATCGACCCTGGTGATGGCGGTCCTCGGCACGGCCTCGGCGGGAGGCGTGACGGCGGCTGCGGTGAAGCGGATCCGCTCGAAGCGGACCCGCAAGGAAACGGAACGGAAACCCGAACTCAAGGAGTCGAAGTCATGATCTCGAAAATGCAACAAGTCGTATCCCGGGCGGAATGGAACCTGGCCCGCCGCGCGCTGCTGGACAGGGAAAAGAAGCTGACCCGGCTCCGCGACGAAGTGAGCCGGGAGCGGCGGGAGCTCCCCTGGGTGAAGGTCGAGAAGCCCTATGCCTTCGACGCCGGCGACGGCACCCGCACGCTGGCCGACCTCTTCGATGGCCGGGGGCAGCTGATGGTCTACCACTTCATGTTCGGCCCCCGCTGGGAGGAGGGCTGCAAGAGCTGCTCGTTCTTCAGCGACCACGTCGACCCCATGCTGCTCCATCTCGCGCACCGCGATGTGAGCTTCGCGGCGGTGTCGCGCGCGCCGATCGAGCGGATCGAGTCGTTCAAGAAGCGGATGGGATGGAAATTCCCGTGGGTCTCCTCGGGGAGGAACGACTTCAACCAGGACTACCACGTGAGCCCGACCGAGCAGGAGAAGGCAAAGGGGAAGATGGTGCACAACTATGGAGAGATCGACGTGCACCTCGAGGACCTTCCCGGCCTCAGCGTCTTCGCGCGTGACGCCGGGGGCGGGATCTGTCACACCTACTCGACTTATGCGCGCGGACTGGATCCGTTGATCGGCGCCTATCACTTTCTGGACCTCGTCCCGAAAGGCCGGGACGAAGAGGGACTGGTCCACTCGATGTCGTGGGTTCGTCATCACGACAACTACGGACCCGACTACAAGGTGGACGCGAAATCCCCCTATGTCCAGCCCCGGGACGTCGGCGACTGCTGTCCCTAGGCCGCGGCCGGCCCCCTACCGTCGCAGGAAGTTGATCGCGGCGACGACCGGATCGTGGTCGCTCAGACGGGTCGCCACCGAGTAGTCGGCGTTCGCATGGACGGGGTCGATCTCCACGAGGTACCGGAGCGGCTTCCGGAACGCGCCGCCGATCAGGATATGATCGAGGACCTGGGAGTTCCCCTCGAAATCGTAGGTGTGGCGGTCGAAGATCGGAAGGCGCTCCATGAGGTCTTCGAGCAGGGTCCCCTTCAGCGTCATCAACGGCGCGCTGAACTCATAGTCGTTGAGGTCGCCCATGACGAGGATGCCCGCATCGGTGCCAGCGGCGTCGATGGCGGCCTGCAGCGACTGGACAAAGGCGTGCACGGCGGTCGCCTGCTGGAGGCGCTGGACCTCCGAGGACAGCACGGGCGGCTGGAAGCGTCCGAAGAGCGGCTGGTCGCCGCCTTTGGAGTTGAAGTGGTTCGCGATGATGAAGACCGTGCGGCCCAGGAACTGGAACTCCCCGACCAGCGGCTTGCGGCTGTTCACGAACGCGGGATTGGTCGGGTCGATGCGGCCCGGGCTGATCGAAAGCTGGGGGCCGGGCTGGACCTGGACGGCGGTGGTCGCGTCGCCGGCGGGCCGCCGACGCCCGTGAAGACGCCTTCATAGCTCAGGAACTCGACGACGCTGTTGTCCGGTTTGACGAGCGCGATCCCGTCCGGCGAGCCGTTCTGGATCCCGTTGACGGGATAGGAAAACGAGAGCGTGCCGAAGCCGCCAAGCTGGTCGAGAATCAGGCCGGTGAGAGCGAGCGTGTTGTACACGGCGCCGTTGGCTCCGTTGTAGAGGACGAGCTTCCAGCCGGCGAGATCCGTCCCGGCCGGGCCGGCGATCTCGATGGCCTCGCCGGTGTCGGTGCCGTCGTTGTCGTAGTGGAATTCGTTGATGAACACGGGCGCCGCGGGATCGACGACGGGGCTGCCGGATACGGAGCGGCCGAGGAACAGGCAGAGCGTCAGGGCTGCGAAGGCGGCGTGCTTCATGATCAATCCTCCCTCATGGAGCGCAGTCTAGGTCGCGCGGGTAAACGACGTTCGAAGGGGGCGCAAGGAGTCGTCGAAGGCCGGCGCGAAAACATGAATCACGCGGAGCCGTCCCGGGGATCGGGAAAAGCGGAGGGAGTCGTTCCAGCGTTGACTTCGGACCCCGGGTTGAGCATCAATATCCCCCTATGGATTTCGGGCTGAAAGGGAAGATCGCGATCGTGCTCGGCGCCAGCCAGGGCATGGGGCGCGCGTCGGCCCGCTCCCTCGCGCTCGAGGGTTGCGAGCTCGCCCTGGCCGCGCGGAAGGCGGAGACGCTCGGCGAGGCCGCCGAATCGCTCGCGAAGGAGTGCGGCGTCCGCGTGTTCCACCAGGCCTGCGATGTGACGCGCGACGCGGACCGCGAATCGTTCCTTGCCGAGACGCTGCATCGCTACGAGCGCGTCGACATCCTCGTGAACAATTGCGGCGGGCCGAAACCGGGGACGCTCAAGGACGCGCCGTCGGCGGAGGAGTGGCGGGATGGCTTCGAGCGCTCGCTCATGCAGGTCGTGAAGTGGACCCAGGCGGTCATGCCCTACATGAAGGGCTGGGGCCGCATCGTCAACATCGTGTCCACCTCGGTGAAGCAGCCCATCGACGGCCTGCTGCTGTCGAACTCGATCCGGCCCGGCGTGATCGGATTCTCCAAGAGCGCGTCGCGTGAGCTCGCGGGGCTGGGCATCACCATCAACAGCATCCTTCCCGGCTCGATCCGGACCGACCGCACCGTCGAGCTCGCGACGCACCGTTCGCGGAAGGAGGGCCTGTCGGTCGATCAGGTGCTGGACGAGAAGGCGCGCGAAATCCCGACCGGCCGGCTGGGCGAGCCCGACGAGATCGGCGCCGCGGTCGCCTTCCTCTGCTCCCGCCAGGCGGCGTATATCACAGGAACGACGCTGGTGGTCGACGGCGGGCTGACCCGCGCGGTCTAGTCCGATGGCCCAGCGCTGCCCCGTCTGCAAGCACCTGATGCGGCCTCCCGCCGGGCTGCCCCGCCCGACCTGCGAGCGTCCCGACTGCATCCGACAGCACCGCGAACGGCTCTCGAAGATTCCTGGCATGCGCGCCTGCGTCATTTGTGGTTCCCGAGCCGACGCCGACTGCTGTGGCAGCCCTTATTGCCGGGAGACCCTGGACGCCCGGGCCCGGCGCGACCGGATGCAGCGGGAACGGCTGGAAACCCGGGACGCGACCGTGACCGCGCTCGATCGGGAATTGCGACGGCGCACGTCCGCGCGGATCCCCGCATCGGCGGTTTCGGCGCCGCTTCCGGCGAGCGACCGGCCCGCCGTGTCCCAGCATCCGGCGAGGAAGCTGCTCTTCGCCGAAAGGCTGGCCGCGATCGTGGAGGTTGCCGAAGCGGATCCTGCAGGACCGACCGGCGACCCCGCCGCGCCCGAGCAGCCGAAGGACGATCGGGACGCCCTGGCCCGCGCCGGCTGCGCATCCTGTCGCGGCCTCTGCTGCCGGCTCGGGGAGGATCATGCCTTCCTTCGTCCGGCGACGCTGCGGCGCTATCTCCGGGCGAATCCCGCGCTGTCGTCTGCGCAGGCGATGCAGGCGTATCTCGGCCACGTCCCGCGGGAATCAATCGAGGGATCCTGCCTTTATCACGGACGCGACGGTTGCGCCCTCCCGCGCGCG
>DASQOM010000089.1:0-11482 GCA_035644495.1 Planctomycetota bacterium
GGGGTCGGCTTCGGAGGGCAACCCCTCCTTCGCCCCCGTCGGGGCACGCCCTCCAGATATCAGAGCACCGGCCCGCGATCAAGCAAAAGAGATGCAATACCCGATTCTGAGTCCTTTGTTGTCGCCCCCCCTCCTTGCACCGACGTCGCGTCTTCTTCGTCTTATGCCTTCTGCCCCTTCCTCGCAGTAATTCCCTTGCCCGATCCGTCCCCTATATATAGGATTTCTTGATCCTAGGGGAGAATCGTCCATGAAGAAGGCGCTTCTGGCGCTGGTGGTGCTGGTGGCTTCGACCGCGGTCGCCGAAGCCCAGGTCAAGAACCGCTGGCGGCTCCAGTGGTCCAACGACAAGCCCCAGATCTACACCTACCGCACGCCCAACGACACCTACGAGAACTACTGGTTCTTCACGTACACGCTGGAGAACACGTCCGACGAGATCATCCCGCTGATCGTCGACGTCCTCCTCTACACGGAGTCCGGCAAGGAGCTCCAGAACGACTTCCGCAAGATCGATCCGGCCGTCATCAAGGAAGATCTCAACAGTCCCAGGAAGGCCGAGGCCCTCAAGTTCGGCCGCTTCTACGCCAACGTCATCGATCCCGAGGCCGAGTACAAGATCATCGAGTACCACGCCAAGATCGGCAACCGCTCCGACGGCATCGTCCGCGAGTCGATCGAGGCCTTCAAGAAGGGCTTCACCGCCGATCCCCCCGCCGACCTCGGCGGCCGCTGGAAGAAGGGCGACCGGCTGTACCTGAATCCGCGCGAGATCCGCGATGCCCGCGTCATCCAGCCCGGCCAGAAGATCCACGGCATTGCGATCTTCAAGAACGTCGACCCCCGCGCCCACACCTACGAGATCCACGTCGCCGGCCTGGTCGACATCGTCAAGATCACGGCGGTGAACGAGGACGAGTGGAAGATGGAGTACGAGCCCCAGACGCTCAAGATCCGCTACGAGCGCCAGGGCGACGCCTTCGAGATCGAGCGCGACGTGCTGTATCGCATGGCCAAGAAGGAATACGTCATCAAGAAGATCGGCCCCATCGCGTCGAAGGACACGATCGACAAGCTGGTCAACGGCCTCGTCGACACGCTGAAGAAGGAACTTGCGTGGAAAGAGGACGAGAAGCTCGCCGGGAAGATCCCGGCGATGCGCACGGCGGACGGCATCGAGCCGCTGGACACGCGTGTGATGGCGATGGTCTTCAAACTCGCCACCGAGAAGGACTTCAACTACGACCCGGCCAAGGATGTCCTCGAGAACGAGAAAGCTGTCTGGCGCATCCACGAGTGGTGGATCAGCAACCGTTCGAAGCTGGTCTTCAACGAAGTCACGAATCGCTTCGAGATCAAGGACGATCCCCTGCCGGGGACGGTCGAGAAGTAGTCTTCGTCTTCAGTTCGAACCACAAGGGCGGCGAAGAGCCGCCCTTTTTTCTTGGGGTTGCCCCGCCCCGGGGCGTGAATTGAACGGGGGCCTCGGCCCTGATAAAATGGCCCGCGCCGTGATTGAACTTCCCGGATTCGAGACGGTCGAACGCGGTTCCCGGACGGTCCTGGTCCGCCCCGAGTGGCGTTCCTGGCTGCTCGAGGACCTGCTGTCCGACTTCGGGCGCGTCGACGCCTCCCGCCGCCGCCTCTACTCCCACGGCCGCGTCGCGCATTTCTCGTACCTTCCGGAAGGCGCTCCGGGCCGCGTCTTCGTCCGCCACGCCACCCGCGGGGGCCTGATCGGGCTGCTGATGGGCGGCCTCTATGCCGGCATCGACCGTCCTTTGCGCGAGCTCCGCGCCACCGCGGTCGCGCGCACGGCGGGCGTCAGCGTCCCGGAGCCGCTGGCGGTGCTCGTCACGCGGGTCGGCGGCCCGTTCTGCCGCTTCACGGTCATCAGCCGCGAGGTCGAGAACGCGCAGGATCTGCTGACGGTCGCGTCGAGCCCGACCCCGGGGGACAAGCGCGTGCTGCTGAACCGCGTCGCCGACGAGATGCGCCGCCTGCACGAGTCGGGCGTCTATCACGCCGACCTGACGATGAAGAACATCCTCGTGACCGGGAGCTCCGTGCACATCATCGACCTCGACAAGGCGACGCTGGCGCCGCGGCGGGCCGAGCGGCTCGACATGATGAACCTCTCGCGCCTGAACCGGTCGATCGTGAAGCTCCTCGGCACGCGCGGCTTCGTGAGCCGCACGGACAAGCTGCGCTTCCTGCGCCGCTACCTCGGCGGACGCGACCGCATCAAGGAGCTCTCCCAGGTCTGCGCCCAGGGCCTCTGGTTCCACCGCCTGTGGTGGTCCATGACCGGACAAGCATGAGGCATCAAGCATCGAGCATCAGGCATAGGGCCTAAGAGGGCTTCCCCCTCCCCTGCCCCTCGAACCCATGAACATACTGGTCAAAGGGAACAACTGGCTCGGCGACGCCGTCATGAGCCTCCCCACGCTGAAGTCGCTGAAGGCGATGCAGCCCCGGGCGCGCGTCGTCGTGCTCACCAAACCCGCCTTCGCCGACCTCTACCGCGGCGCCCCCTATGTCGACGAGGTCTTCGCCCACGAGCGCGGGGGCATGCCCGCCTGGCTGCGCACGGTGAAGGAGCTGAAGAAGCGGAAGTTCGACGTCGCCCTGCTTCTGCCTCGCTCCTTCAGCGCGGCCCTTCTGGCCTGGAGCGCCCGCATCCCGCGCCGGATCGGATATGCCGACGGCGCCCGCACGCGGCTCCTGACCGAAACCCCTCCGCCGCTCGCCCGAACCCACCGGGTCTACCACTATCACCATCTCCTGTCGGCGCTCGGCGATCCGCCGATCGCGCAGGCGCCGCGGCTGGAGATCCCGGACGACGCCCGCGCCTGGGCCGAGGAGAAGCTGCCGGGGGGGCCCTGGATCGGGTTCAATCCGGGCGCCACCTATGGCGCTGCGAAGCAGTGGTTCCCCGACCGCTTCATCGAGCTCGGCAAGCGCCTCACGCGCCGCGGCAAGCCCGTCGTCGTCGGCGGTCCGGCGGAGGCGGAGCTCGGCGAATTGGTCGCCCGCGGCATCGGCGGCATCAGCATCGCCGGAAAGACCACCGTCATGCAGCTCTCGGCCGCGATCGCCCGCTGCTCGCTGTTCGTCACCAACGACACCGGCCCCATGCACGTCGCCGACGCGGTCGGCACCCCCATGGTCGCCCTCTTCGGCCCCACCGACTGGATCGTGACCCCACCCTTCGGGAAGAACCATACGATCGTGCGCCACGACATCGAGTGCAGCCCCTGCCTCAAGCGCACCTGCCCCCTGGGTCACCACGACTGCATGAAGAAAATCGACGTCGCCCAGGTCCTCAAGGCCTGCGAAGAGAGGCTGAAATGAGGGCCCTCGCGTGAAGGTCGCCCTCGTCATCGAGAAATTCAGCCCGGCGGGCGGCGTCGAGCGCCAGGCGGCCTATATGGCGAAGGGCCTCGTCGCGAGAGGTCACGACGTCCACGTCTTCGCCCGCCAGATCGCGGCGACGCCGGGCGTGACCGGCCATAAGGTCCCGCCCGAGGGGATCTTCATGAGCCAGTCGTTCGGCCCGCAGACCGAGCAGATGCTCAAGGCGGACACGTTCGACGTCATCCACTCGTTCAGCCGGACCCCCTACCAGGACCTCCTGCGCCTCGGCGGCGGCACCCACAAGGAGTACCTCCACGCCACCGATCCCGCCTACTCAGGCCTCGGGCGCCTCTTCCGTCGCATGAGGCCCAAGGAACGGCTCGAGCTGACCCTGGAGGAGGCGAGCTTCCGGCCCCACGCGTCGAAGAAGATCGTCGCCGTCTCCCGCCGCGTGAAGGAGGAGGTCGTCCGGCACTACGGCGTCCCCGCGGACAAGATCGTCGTCATCCACAATGCCGTCGACTGCAGCGAGTTCAAGCCCAGCGAGGAGGCGCGGAGGCTGATCCGCAGCCAGATCGGCCTCGCCGACGCGGACTATATGCTTCTCTTCGTCGGCAGCGGGTTCCGCCGCAAGGGCCTCGAATACGCGATCCGGGCGATCGACCGCGTCCCGTCCGCGAAGCTCGTCGTCGCCGGCGAAGGCCACGCGACGCCGCACCCGCGCGTCGTCATGCTCGGCCGCCGCACGGACGTGTCGCAGCTCTACGCCGCCGCCGACGCCTTCATCTTCCCCACGCTCTACGATCCCTTCCCGAACGCGGTGCTGGAGGCCATGGCCAGCGGGATCCCCGCGATCGTCAGCCGCGTCGCGGGGGTCTCCGAGGTGATCGACGGCGACTCCATCGTGGTCGAGAACCCGATGAACATCGACGAGCTGGCGGCCGCGGTGAAGAAGCTCGAGGACCCGGCGCTGCGGAAGCCGCTGGGCGAGGCCGCGAGGAAGAAGGCGATGGCCCGCCCCCTGGAGACCGTGCTCGACGAAAACCTGAAACTCTATGAAGAAGTCGTTGCGATGAAGCGGGCCGCCGGCACGTCCAGTTAGAGGGAAGTTCAGCGCTCAGGTGTATTACATAGGGGGGAGGCCCCCCGTTGAGAAGGAGCCGTCGATGCAGTCGGGAATGCGGGCAGCGGCGGTCGTCCTCCTGGCCCTCCTCGTTCCCGCCTGCGGCGGCGACTTCGGCGGGTTCTTCGTGCCGTTTCCCAATACCGCCGCCAACGGCTTCCTCCGCGGCTCCCAGGTCGTCCCGGCGCTGGGGACGGGCGCGACGGGGACCGCGACGATCACCAGCGACGGCCTCGGCAAGTTCGTCGACTACACCATCGCGGCGACCGGCCTGGGTACCGTCACCGCCATCGAGATCCGCCTCGGCGATCCGGGCGAGAACGGCGCGGTGATCCTGACGATCCCGCTCGGCGCCTTCCCGCTGTCGGGCCGTATCGACGCGCCCACGTTCTTCGCGCCCGTCGCCGGCCTGTCGACCTTCGCCGAAATCTGCAGCGCCATCGCCGAGGGCCATACGTACCTTCTGATCAGCACCGTCGCGCAGGCGGCGGGCGAGATCCGCGCGCATCTCGGCAAGGCCGCCCTCGCCAGCGCCAAGCTGACCGGCGGCCAGATGGTCCCGCCGGTCGCCACGACCGGATCGGGATCGGCGACGGTCGAGCTCGACCCCGCGCAGGCCCAGATCACCGTCACGCTCACGGTCGCCGGAGTGACGGGCATCACCGGCGCGCAGATCCGCGAAGGCGCCCCGCTCGTCGCCGGCGGCGTGCTCTTCGACGTGTCGGCCGCCCCGTTCACGAGCCCCCTGACGGTGATCCTGACCTCCGGCGACTTCACCCCGAGCGGCACGATCGCGACGTTCACCGACGCGATCAACGCCTTCCTCAGCGGAGGGCTCTATATCCAGGTGAACGCGGCGCAGTCGATCCGCGGCCAGGTCGGCCCCACGCAGCTGAGCGCCTTCATGACCGGCGCCAACGTGGTCAATCCCAGCGGCTCGGCCGCCACGGGCACGGCGACCCTCGCCCTCAACGGGTCGCAGACCGCCTTCTTCGTGACGGTGACGCACACGGTGGCGGCGGCCGACCGGAGCACGATCTCGGCCGCGACCGCGGGCACCAACGGCCCGATGATCTTCAACCTGGCGGCGACCGCCGGCGCGGCGACCAGCCCCTTCTCGACGACCGTGACCCCGAGCCGTCTGATCCCCAACACGCCGGCGAACATCCTGACCTTCCCGGACGCGGTGAACGCCCTCCTCACCGGGGGAACCTACATCGACGTGGGCAATGCCAGCTTCCCCGGCGGAGAGATCCGCGACCAACTGCTGCCCTGAGAACAACGCAAAGAAACAGGGACACCCGAGACCCCAAAGAAGAGAAGACCGATGCGCGGGATGGATTCCCCTGAGCTACACCCGCTCAAGGGGCCGGCGAGGACCTCCGAGCATGAAAGGGTCCCGCGCTCCCCGTTCGATTGGTTGAGGGGTCGCCTGACTTGCTACGAAGGATGAAAAGGGGGGCGGATCTTGTCTGTGGTCTCGGGTGTCTCTGTGGCTCGGTGTTTCTCTTCTCCTCTTCTCCCGATTGACAAGCTTGAAGGGTAAAGCTATCTTGTCGCAAACCGGAAAGGGTACAGCATGGCGCGGGGGGCCGGTCCAGTTGTTGCGGTAGTTCCAGCCCGATTCGCCAGCACCCGTCTCCCCGGAAAACCCCTCCTCGCCGAAACCGGCAAGCCCCTCATCCAGCACGTCATCGAGCAGGTCCGCAAATGCCCCGGGCTGGACCGCATCGTGGTCGCCACCGACGACGACCGTATCGCGCAGGCCGTGAAGGCGTTCGGCGGCGAGGCCATCATGACCTCCAACCGGCACCCGACCGGGACCGACCGCATCGCCGAGGCGGTGAAGAACATCGACTGCCTCAAGGTCATCAATGTCCAGGGCGACGAGCCCGAGGTCGAGCCGGAGCTGATCGAGCACCTCATCGGGCTGCTGGACGGCGCGGAGATGGCGACGCTGGCCGTCCCGTTCAAGGACGCCGTGGACGCCACGATGGCCAGCCGCGTGAAGGTCGTGATCGACCGGCACCACAACGCGCTCTACTTCTCCCGCTCGCGCATCCCCTACTCGAACGGGACCGTGACGCCCGCCCTGCTCCATCTCGGCATCTACGGATACACCAAGACGTTCCTTCAGCGCTACGTCACGCTCGACTCGACGCCGCTGGAGCAGGCCGAGAAGCTGGAGCAGCTGCGCGCGCTCGAACACGGCTACAAGATCAAGGTCGGCATCGTGAAGGGCGGCTCCCGGGGCGGCATCGACACCCCCGAGGATTACGCCGCGTTCGTCCAGCGTTTCAGGGAGAGGGGAACCCCATGACGAAGCACATCTTCGTGACCGGCGGCGTCGTGTCGTCCCTCGGCAAGGGACTCACGAGCGCCTCCATCGGCCTTCTGCTCGAGTCCATGGGCCTCAAGGTCGCCATGCAGAAGTTCGACCCCTACATCAACGTCGACCCGGGCACCATGAACCCGCACCAGCACGGCGAGGTCTACGTCACGGAGGACGGGCTGGAGGGCGATCTCGACCTGGGCCACTACGAGCGATTCACGACGGCCTCGGTCAACATCCACTCGAATTACACGACGGGCAAAATCTACAGCTCGGTGATCGCTCGCGAGCGGCGCGGCGAGTACCTGGGCCAGACGGTGCAGGTCATCCCGCACATCACGAACGAGATCAAGGAGGCCGTCCGCCGCGTCGAGGGCCCCGCGATCGACGTCGCCATCACCGAGATCGGCGGCACGGTCGGCGACATCGAGGGCCTCCCCTTCCTCGAGGCGATCCGGCAGTGGCAGCTCGACGCCGGCCGCGACAACGTCATGTACATCCACCTGACGCTGATCCCGTTCCTGCACGCGAGCCAGGAGATCAAGACCAAGCCCACGCAGCAGTCCGTCGGCAAGCTGCGCGAGATCGGCATCTTCCCGGACATCCTGATCTGCCGCACGGAGGTCGCCCTCGGCGAGGACGTGCGTGCCAAAATCTCGCTCTTCTGCAACGTGCCCCGGGACTGCGTCATCGAGGAGAAGGACGTCGACTTCTCCATCTACCAAATCCCCCAGATGCTGGCCGAACAGAAGGTCGACGAACTGATCGTCCGCCGACTCGGCCTGAACGGCAAGGAGCCCGACCTCGCCCGCTGGAACCAGATGGTCGAGATCCTCCGCAAGCCCGACACGGAAGTGACGATCGGCATCGTCGGCAAATACATGGACATGCACGACGCGTACAAGTCGATCTACGAGTCGCTGACGCACGCGGGCATCGCGAACCGCTGCAAGGTGAAGATCAAGAAGATCCCCGCGGAGGACGTGGAACGCCAGGGGCTGGCGAAGTTCATGGACGGCGTGAGCGGCATCCTGGTGCCGGGCGGCTTCGGTCACCGCGGCATCGAGGGCAAGATCAAGGCCGCCCAGTATGCGCGCGAGTGCAAGGTCCCGTATTACGGCCTCTGCCTCGGGATGCAGATCGCGTCGATCGAGTTCGCGCGCAACGTCGTCGGCCTCGAGGGCGCGAACTCCACGGAGTTCGACCCGAAGACGCCGCACCCCGTCATCCACATGATGGAGCGCCAGCGCACGATCACCGAAAAGGGCGGCACCATGCGCCTCGGCAGCTACCCCTGCCGCATCGAGCCGGATACCATCGCGGCGGAGTGCTACCAGAAGGACGGCGTCACCGAGCGGCACCGCCACCGCTACGAGTTCAACAACCAGTACCGCGACGTCTTCAGCGCCCGGGGCATGCGCTTCTCCGGCATCTGGCCGGACGGCAACCTGGTCGAGATGGTCGAACTCGAGAACCACCCCTGGTTCGTCGGCGTCCAGTTCCACCCCGAATTCAAGTCCAAGCCCACGTCGCCGCACCCGCTGTTCCGCGGCTTCATCAAGGCGGCCGTGGCCTATTCGCGCCCTAAGGCGCCTGCGGAGAAGATGACGGTATGAGCGCCGACAAACGCGTCGACGAGGACTGGAAGAAGCGCGCCCAGGCGGAGAAGGAACTGGACGCGGCCAAGTTCACCCCGCCCGCCGCGCCGGGAGCGCCGGGAGCCCTTCCGGCGGGACCCCCCGCCGACCTGAAGCCGAACCCCCTGTTCGGCGGACTGGTCGAGTCGCTCGCGTCGCAGGCGCTGATGTTCATGGGCGCCATGCGCGATCCGATGACCGGCCAGGCGCACCAGGACATCCAGCAGTCCCAGACCATGATCGAGATGCTGGCGATGCTCGAGGAGAAGACCCGCGGCAACCTCGCCAAGGAGGAGGCCGACATGCTCAAGCAGGTGCTCGACGAGGTCCGCATGCACTTCGTCCGGCTGACCACGCCCCCGCCGCCGAAGCCGAAGAAGCCGTGAGGAGCCTGCTCGTCGTCGCCCTGCTGATCGCGGGCTGCGACCCCGCCAGGCCGGAACCGGATCCCGTCGTCACGCCGACCCCGATCGACCCCGACAGCGTCGGCAGCCTGAAGGGGATCGTCCAGTTCGACGGCACCCCGCCCGCAAACCTCAAGCTGCCGGTCGGCGGCAATGCCGAATGCGCGGCGCTGCACTCGGGACCGGCGTTCGATGAAGCGGTCCTGGTGAAGGACGGCCGGCTCCAGAACGTGCTGGTCTACGTCAAATACGGGCTGGAGGGCAAAGTCTTCGCCTGGCCGAAGGAGCCGCTCCGCGTCGTGAACGAGCGCTGCGTCTACGTCCCGCGCGTCTCCGGCGCGATGATCAACCAGCCGATCGAGTTCCTGAACAACGATCCGACGTCGCACAACATCCACGGGTTCAGCTCTCAGGGCGATTTCAACTTCACGCTGCTCGGGAGAGGGATCGCCGACCGCGTCAAGCTGCGCAAGCCGGAGCTGCCGCTGCGGGTGAAATGCGACCTGCACCCCTGGATGAGCGGCTCGGTCGGGGTCTTCGCGCATCCCTACTTCCGCGTGACGGGCGCCGACGGGAGCTTCGAACTCAAGGGCCTGCCGCCCGGCGACTACGAGATCGAGGCGTGGCACGAGCGCCTCGGGACGCAGACACGGAAGACGAAACTCGACGCCAAGGGGTCCCTCGACGTCGAGTTCGTGTTTACCCGGAGATAAGGGTCACTTCGCCGGAGCGGCCGGGGGCGGCGACGCCGGCGCCTCGGGGATGAACTCCTTCCCCACCAGCGGGCCGACCTTCAGGACGTGGACGCCGATCCCGATCCCGACGACCAGGACGCCGATCCACCACCCGATCTGCTCGCCCCAGCTCTTGGCGACCAGGAAGTGCGAACGCCCGCCCATCCCGAACAGCATGGGAAAGCTGAGGATCGTGTTGATCCTCGAGGCTTTGCCCGCCGCGGCGACGAGGGCGTCGAAGTCGGCCGGCTTCTCCCGCTGGCCGGCGACGGACGCGATGATGACCTGCTGCCGCGGCCAGATCACGAACCAGACGTTGAACCACATGATCGTGCCGAGGATCGCGCCGAAGAGGATCCAGGCGTTGCTCCCGCCTGCGCCGCCGACGTCGAAGCTGAGCCAGCCGCTGAAATGGCGGTCCGTCGCGATGAGCTCCTGGTAGAAGATGTAGGCCAGGCCGGTCAGGAACGTCAGCATGGCCCCCCAGCGGAACCAGAACAGGGCGCGACCCCGGAAGTTCGGAACGACGACCTTCTTCTGAGGCCCGTCCAGCGCCTTCTCGGCGTTCGCCTGCACGAAGTTGAAGTAGTAGAGATGCCCGAGCCAGACGATGCCGAAGAAGAAGTGCATCCAGCGCAGGAACTGCAGGACGATCATGTGCGCGGTATTGGCGCCGGCGTGGCCGGCGACGACCTGGCCCAGCACGTCGAGACTCATCCCCGACCTCCCTCGATGAAACCAGGACCGATTTGGTCTTATTGCGACCTTATCAAATAACCACAAACAAGCCAGTCCTGTTTGTGGGAAGTTCTCTGGACAGGTCCCGAGGGCCGGTGGCACAATTGAGGCCGGGAGGCAGGGGTTTATGGGACTCGACGCCATCGTCGTCGGCATCGACGTCGGCTCCACCACCGTCAAGGCCGTCGTCGTCGATCCCGCCACCAAGGCCATCCTCTGGTCCGACTACCAGCGCCACGAAACCCGCCAGGCCGAGAAGGTCCTCGAGCTCCTGGTCGCCATCGGCGGCGCCTTCCCCGACCTCGACCGCGCCCGCATCCGCACCTTCATCACCGGCTCCGGCGCCGGCCCCCTCCGGGAGCCCATCGGCGCCAAGTTCGTCCAGGAGGTCAACTCGGTCACCATGGCCGTCGACCACCTCCATCCCGACGTCCGCAGCGTCATCGAACTCGGCGGCCAGGACGCCAAGATCATCATCTATAAGGAAAACGAGCAGACCGGCGACAAGCGCGCGATCGCGTCGATGAACGACAAGTGCGCGTCCGGCACCGGCGCCACCATCGACAAGTGCATGATCAAGGCGGGCATGGATCCGGCCGACGCCTGCAAGCTGCAGTGGGATCCGTCGAAGATCCACCACGTCGCCGCCAAGTGCGGGGTCTTCGCCGAGACCGACATCGTCAATCTGGTCAAGTCCGGCATCCCCGCCAACGAGATCCTCTGCTCGCTGGCGGACGCGATCGTGTCGCAGAACCTGTCCGTCCTGACGCGCGGCAATACGCTCAAGCCGAAGGTCCTGCTGCTCGGCGGCCCCAATACGTACCTCCCCTTCCTGCAGGCCTGCTGGCGGCAGCGCATCCCGGAGACCTGGGAGACGCGCGGCTTCGAGTGGCCGAAGGACGTCCCCCTCGAGGAGCTGATTTTCGTCCCCAAGGACGCGCAGTATTACGCCGCCTATGGCGCCGCGATCTACGGCCTTCACGAGCCCGCGGAGTCGGGAGTCTACAGGGGTCTCGATCCGCTCAAGGAGTTCATCGCCCACGGCCGGGCCGCCAAGCTCGGCGCCAAGGCCGGGCCTGCGCTGGTGAGCGACGCCGCCGAGCTCGAGGCCTTCCGCAAGGAGTATTCGATCCCCAAGTTCGCGTCGGCCGTCTTCC
>DASQOM010000090.1:0-13709 GCA_035644495.1 Planctomycetota bacterium
GGACGGGCGCTTTCACACACGTCTTGGGACCGGGATCCCAGTATTTCAACGACGAGACCACCGGACTCTGCCTGTCCTCCGACGGGCGCTATCTGGCGTTCGCCACCGCGGCGACGAACACGGGCTTCACCCCAAACGGGAATGCCCAGATCTACCTGTGCGATTTCGGGCCGGGCCGGAATCAATCGACGCTGACTCTGGTATCGCACGCGATGGGGTCCTCCACCGTCGGCTGCGACAACGTGTGCTATCTGGAGCAGCACGGAATTTCGGCGGACGGGGAGGTCGTGGTCTTCGACGGCCTGGCGAGCGATCTGACGGGAACGGACGGAGACGGCCAGCCGGACATCTATTACTGGCGTCGGTCCACGGGAGTGGTGGCCATCGCCTCCGTTCCCAGCGGCAGCGGGTCCCTGTCGTATGGGGCGGCCGTCTCGGGCGATGGGACCACGATCGGCTACGTGCGGCAGGACGTCAGCCAGGCCCCCTTTCCCCGCTACGTGAATTGCGAACTCTACACGATCGCGACGGGACTGCGCCGCAGGATCTCGCCGGACAACGTGCATGTCGCGCTCTCCTGGCCGGTCTGTCTCTCGTTCGACGGCTCGAAAGTCCTCTACGTCCAGGATGACTCTCCGACCATGCCCCTGCTGCTGTATATCGAAGGACAGGGGACCCGGCCGGCGGTCGCCTCGACGACGGGGGATGTTCCTCTCGTCCCGGTCTCCTACTTCACCTTTTCAGGAGACGGCCGCTGGATCGGATTCGCCACGCTGGCGACGAACATGGTGCCGGACGACACCAACGGATTCTACGACGTGTTCATCCGGGGTCCGCAGTGAGGGACTTCGCCGGATCGGCCTCGCGCGCGGTTGCCCTCCTGGCGGCGGCGTTGATCCTCCCGTGCTGCACGGGGGACATCGGCGGGGGCGAGACGGTCACCCTGGTAACGGTCCGGGTCTCCGTGGGACCCCAGGGACAGCAGGCGAACGGAGGCTCCCCATCGTTCTCCCTTTCCCCGGATGCGAGGTATGTGGCGTTCGGATCGGGCGCTTTCAATCTCGCGCCCAACGACTCGAACGGCGTGAGCGATATCCTCGTCAAGGACCGGGACACCGGCAAGGTGGAGAATCTGACGAATATCTCGACCAATCTGGCCGTCGTGAACACGGGAGCCTGCGCGCAACCCCGGCTGTCCGCGGACGGCCGCACCGTCGCCTTCCTGAGCTCCGGTCAGTACGAGAGCTTCGGTTCCGGTTGGAGCCAGAATACCCCCATCTTCCGACCGGTGATCTATGACCGGGAGACGGGAAAATTCACGCACGTCCGCGGATCGACGACGGATTTCTTCAACGATCACGCTTACGGCTTGTCGCTGTCCGCCGACGGGAGATATCTCGCGTTTTCGACGACGGCGACCAACACGGGATTTACCACGACGGGCACGACCCAGGTCTATCTCTGCGATTTCGGTCCGAACCGGGACTTTCCGTTTCCGACCCTGACGCTGGTCTCCCACGCAACGTCGTCGACGTCGACGCCCGCCAACGCCGGATGCAACGTATGGGACCAGGGGATATCGGCGGACGGGGAGTTCGTCGTATTCGAGTCGAGCGCGACGAACCTCGCGGCGGCGGATACCGACTCGGGTTCCGACGTCTATCTCTGGCGGCGGTCGACGGGAACCGTCACGTTGATGTCGCAGCCCAGCGCCGGGGGGTTCGGAGGTCTGGAACCCGGGATCTCGGCGGACGGGTCGACGATCGGCTACGTCCGCCACGACCAGTCGCTGTTTCCGCAGCCGAGCTATCTGAGCTGCGAGCTCGTGACCGTCGGGACGGGCCAGCGTCGGATCATCTCGGACCCCGCGCTCAAAGTGGACGCGGGGTCTCAAGTGCGGTTGTCGGGGGATGCCTCGCGGGTGGTCTATGCGACGGAACAGGGGCTGCTGATCCAGCAGGTGCTTTATGTCGAAGGGCGCGGCCGCCAGCTGCTGACGCGATCGACGACCGGCGAGCTTCCGACCGTGTCGGTGTATGCGGCGGCGATCTCGACGGACGGCCGCTGGGGCATCTGGTCGACGGAGGCGCCGAACATGGTGTCCGACGACACGAACGGCTACACCGACATCTTTATCCGGGGACCCCTCTGACGGGAGAGAGGGAAGGAGTTGTTCCCGCGCCAAGGGCCACAGGAACTGTTTTCTCCGACCGCGATCCCGGGTATTCTCACCCTCCATGGGCATCGAATGGCGGCTCTGCCTCGTGGATCACGAGCACGTGGTCGAGCGGGGCCTGCCGCTGCTGGCGGCGGCGAACCGCTCCGGGCTGCTGGACGACGTGCGGACGCACCTGCTCTCGAAGCCGTGGGAGAGCGATGCGGACGTCGTCCGGATGCTGGAGGAGCGGCTGAAGGTGCTCGCGGGGCTGAATTCGCCCGAGATGCTGCTGGATCACGCCCGTCGGGCGCTCGCCGAGGCACGGGGCGACCATGTCACGCCGGCGGAAATCCGGGAGCTGGATTTCCGGACGGCGCGCCGCCTCCTGCGCGGCTGGAACATGAGCCAGCGGGTCTACCCTCAGGGATCGATGTTCGATCTCATCCACTGGACCGTGGATGCGCGCCGGCGGGAGCGGGCCGAGGAGGCGGTGCTGCAGATCGGCGAGGCGAAGGTGATCGAGCCGCACTGGCGCCTGTATCCGGGACTTGAGCCGACGGTCTGGGATCACGCCTACTATGGCTCCGCGGAGACACCGGTGGACTTCGACGGCATCCCCATCGGCGGGGGCAGCCTGTTCGGCAGCTACAATCCCCCGACGGTGGCGGCGGCTATCGCCGACGAAATCGCGAGGACGCGTCTTCCGGGCTGGCCGGAGATCCTCCAGGAATTCGCCCGGACGCATTCGTGGATCGCGGGAAAGCTGCAGGAGGAGCAGGTCGAGAAGGACGTGCGGGCGGGCTGGGAGCAGACGGTTCGGGCTTACGAGACCGCGGCGAAGCGGGGCTTCGGCGTTCTGATCGAAGCGTCGGACTGAGCCGCCCGTGGACGCGGGCCGGGCGGGGGTCTATACTTTCACGACTCGCCTGGGTGGCGGAATTGGCAGACGCGTCGGTTTCAAAAACCGATGGCCGCAAGGTCATGGGGGTTCGATTCCCCCCCCAGGCACCACCCCCCTCCAAGAGGGGGTTTTTCCCCGGGCTCCTACCCCCAGGAAAACACAGAGGGGTTGGATAATACGATCACCGAAAGAGCTCTCAAGAGGGCGATTCTGCACAGGAAGAATGCCCTCTTCTTCAAGAGCGAGATCGGAGCCCACGTCGGTGACGTGTTCATGAGCCTGATTCACACGGCAGAGCTGAGCGGGGTGAATCCCTTCGACTACGTTACGGAACTCCTCCATCATCCGAGGGAGGTCTCCGACGACGCGGAAGGCTGGATGCCTTGGAATTATCGAGGGGCCATTGAGCGGACCGCGTAAGGCTTCGCGCCCGTCGTTACCGAAGCAACTTTCCCTGAATACGGTCCTCGAGATCCCGGACCGACGTTAACTCTTCCGAGCGAACAGTCACGCCACCACACCACAAGGCAGCCGTCAAGTCGCGATCCGTATCTGGGGCGTCCTTCTGCGCGCCGTCCATGAAGAATGTGACCGGCTGACCTCCACTGAACGACGGCGCCGGGGCACCGGCGCTTTCGGACGTGGCGAGAGAAATCTCTCCGAAGGGTCCACCTACGAGAAACCACCACGCTTCTTGGCCGACGCGGGCACGGCTCGTGGATCGCGTGATGTAGAATCGGGCGTGACGGATCTCCCCGGGGGCCAGAACCGTTTCGGTGTAGAAGTTTGCCCACCAGTTAGTTTTCGGGTTTACCGCCGTTTGATCTCCGACGGCGAGACGCCACTGGTGAGCCCCCCAACTGTTCCAACGGTCAACCACCGCGGGCGGCCCCTTGCCGATGTTCCGCGCGGTCAGGACGCCGGAAATCAAGTCCGGTTCGACGACGACGTGCGCGCAACTGATGACCAGGTTCGACTTGAGGAGGGTCCGGGCATTGGGCGCAGACTTTACGACGGTTGAAGGGGAGGGGGTAGACTCACGTTCACAACCAAGCAATAGGAGTCCAATGGCAAGGATTGGACTTCGGGAGCTCATAACCAATTAGACGTAGAACCGGCTTTGGGAGCATGAGAATCCGCAAAGTATGTTCTCGTCCTGTCCAAGTAGTATTCCAGCCCGCTTCCAGCCATGGAGAAGTTCACGCTACGCACGCCTGCCGGAAGGACACCAGCGTCCGGGGCTCAATTCGCGGCGAGCTGCGGCATCGCGACCTTGCTGCCGCCGATCGGGTCCTTCAGCGCGCCGAGCACCCGCTCGACGGTGACGGAGCCGGCTTCCTTGGCCCCCTCCAGGGCTCCCAGGGCGGCCGCCGTCGCCTTCGCGTAGTCCACGCCCATCGCCTTGGCGCCGGCAATCGCGCCCAGGACGAGTCCCTTGGTTGCGGCGGCCAGGTCGCCGCCCACGTCCGCGGTATCGTGGATGACGGTTTTCGCGACGTGCGACAGGGTCTGGAGCGCTGCGTCGCCCTTTTCCCCGTGCCGCGGGCGACGCCCATGATCATCGCCTTCATGCCGGGAACCAGGTCGCTGCCCTTCGCGACGACCCCCTTCACGGCCTCCTTCACGACCGTGGTGACGGCGTCCCGGAGGGCGGCTCCGGCCAGGCCGCTGCCCTTCGCGGCGCTCGCGATGCCGCCGGAGACGGTTTCCAGGACCGTGGCAAAGACGTCGCGGATGCCCGGGCCCTTGGCGGCCGCGTCATCGATGCGGTCCGTCTTCAATAATTCCGTCATGGCGTTCTCCTTGAAGGTCGGTCTCAACGTTAGTCCATTTCTCCCATGGCGCCCGCGCCGGCGCTCGGAGCGGGACGGGGCTCGGGGATCTCCGCGATGATCGCTCCGGTGGTCAGGAGCAGGGAACTGACGCTCGCCGCGTTCTCGAGCGCGCTGCGGACGACCTTCGTCGGGTCGATGACTCCGCCCTTGATCAGGTCGCCGTACTCGAGGGTGTCGGCGTTGAAGCCGAAGTTCACGTCCTTCGACTCCAGGACCTTGTCCACCACGATCGCCCCCTCGACGCCGGAGTTCCAGGCGATCTGCTTGATCGGCGCCTCGACGGCCCGGCGGATGATGTCGATCCCCGTCTTCTCGTCGGCGTCGCCGCTCTTGATCTTGTCGAGCGCCTTGGAAGCGCGCAGCAGCGCCACGCCGCCGCCGGGCAGGATGCCCTCTTCGACGGCCGCCCGGGTCGCGTGGAGCGCATCCTCGACGCGGAGCTTCTTCTCCTTCATCTCGACCTCGGTCGCCGCGCAGACCTTGACCTGCGCCACGCCGCCGGCGAGCTTCGCCAGGCGTTCCTGGAGCTTCTCCTTGTCGTAGTCGGAGGTGGTCGTCTCCATCTCCTTCTTGATCATGCCGATGCGGCCCTGGATCTCCTTGGTGTCGCCGGCGCCTTCGATGATCGTCGTGTTCTCCTTCTCGACGACGATCTTCTTGGCGCGTCCCAGATAGGTGAGATCCACTTTCTCGAGCGGGACGCCGAGGTCTTCGAAGATGGCCTTGCCGCCGGTAAGGACCGCGATGTCTTCCATCAGGGCCTTGC
Organism: Planctomycetota bacterium; assembly: GCA_035644495.1. Lineage (GTDB taxonomy): Bacteria > Planctomycetota > MHYJ01 > MHYJ01 > JACPRB01 > JACQFK01. The sequence continues at coordinate 5,661 of DASQOM010000090.1, forward strand.
GGCGGTCGCCGTAGCCCGGCGCCTTCACGGCGCAGATGTTCAACGTCCCGCGCAGCTTGTTGACGACCAGCGTCGAGAGTGCATCGCCTTCGATGTCCTCGCTGATGATGAGCAGGGGCTTGCCCGTCTTGGCGATCGTTTCCAGGAGCGGGATCAAGTCCTTGACGGCCGAGATCTTCTTCTCGTGGAGGAGGATATAGCAGTCCTTGAACGTCGCCTTCATCTCCTCGGGCTCGGTGACGAAGTAGGGCGACAGGTAGCCCTTGTCGAACTGCATGCCCTCGACCCATTCGACGTAGGTCTCGAGGCCCTTGCCTTCCTCGACCGTGATGACGCCGTCCTTGCCGACCTTCTGCATCGCCTCGGCGAGCATCTTGCCGATGCTCTCGTCACCTCCGGCTGCGATGGTCCCGACGTTCCGGACTTCGGAGACGTCGTCGAGACGGACGGGCTTGGACAGGCGCTTGAGCTCGGCGACGATGGCGTCGACGGCCTTGTCGATGCCGCGCTTGATCGCGATCGGATTGGCACCGGCGGTGACGTTCTTGAGGCCCTCGTCGAAGATGGCCTCGGCGAGCACCGTCGCGGTGGTGGTGCCGTCGCCCGCGACGTCGTTCGTCTTCGAGGCGACTTCCTTCACCATCTGGGCGCCCATGTTCTCGTAGGGGTCCTTGAGCTCGATCTCTTTCGCGACGGTGACGCCGTCGACACTGACGATCGGCGCGCCCCACTTCTTTTCGAGGAGCACTGCGCGGCCTCGGGGCCCGAGCGTCACCTTGACGGCCCGGGCGAGCTGCTTCACGCCGCGGCGGATCGCCTCGCGCGCTTCCTGGTCGAACACAATTCTTTTGGCTGCCATGGGTTCTCCTAAGCGCCGATGACGGCGTAGATTTCACTCTCGTTCACGATCAGATACTCTTTGCCTTCCAGCTTGACCTCGCTGCCGGCGTAGCCGCCGAAGAGGACCTTGTCGCCCTTCTTCACCTCGAGGGCTTTCACGTCGCCGTTTTCCAGGACCTTGCCGGGTCCCACGGCGATGACGACGCCGCGCATGGGTTTCTCCTTTGCGGTATCCGGGATCAGGATGCCGCCGGCGCTTTTCGTTTCGGCTTCCATCCGCTCGACGACGACCTTTTCGTGCAGGGGCTTGATTGAGAACACGGGGATGCCTCCTTTGGGTTACAGGGTCGGATTTCGGCCGATATTCTGGCCGGCCCGGCCTTCGAGATAACGCTGGGTGCCATAGGAATGAGGAGCCTGCGCTCCGGTCAGGTGGACCATCGGATCATTCACGCCGAGACGCGCGACCCGGGAAAGATCAAGGTCCGAGAGCAGGGCCTCGAGTCCGTCGATCCAGGGGTCGAGGAGATCTCCCCCCGGCGGACGGAGCAGCAGCTTGCCGTCGGGAAGCACGGTCTCAACGGAGTGCGTCGCGCAATTAAGCGGGACGATGACCCAGTCGCGATGCAGCTGCAGGTGATCGGTCACGAGATGGATCCTCTCGATGTCCTTCGTCGTCAGGAGATCCATCCCGTTGTGATAGTGTCCGACCATATGGAGGTCTCTAGCGCAAGCGGTGTGCCATGGGCGGGAGGTTTCGGATTCGGGGGGGGGTGAAGGGTTTCCGGGATCACCGTCGGTCGACGGCGATCCCGGAAACAGCGCAGGTTACTTCTGTGCGACGAGCGTCGGCGCAGTGACCGACGAGGCCTTGTCGACGGCCGGCTTCACGTCCGTGGCCGTCATCGCGGGGGTCTGGGAAAGGACGGGAGCCGCAGCGGGCGCGGGGACGACGGCCTTGGTCGCGTCCACCATCGCGGGGATGCCCTGCGTGATCACCACCGCGGGGGCGACGACGGGGGTCACGTTCTTCTCATCAGTCATTGTCTTTTCCGTAAATAAGGGTTTCGAACAAAAAGGTTTTCGAAGAAGGCCGCTCTAGGTGAAGGGGTCGACGGTTCTCGTGTTCATGGTCCCTCTCAAAGCAATCGGTCGGCCACGAGTCCTCAGAGAGGCGGAGCGACCTTCCGACCCGTGGTGAGGCTCCAGACGAGGGAGACGGCGAACACCACGAGGAAGAAGAAGAAACACACGCGGGCGATTTCCGTCGCGCCCGCCGCGATCCCGCTGAAGCCGAATACGGCCGCGATGATCGCGATTACAAAGAACGCCAGAGCCCATCGGAGCAAGGGACACCTCACCGGTTCGAGAAAGAGCCGACTGCAACTTCAGGGGAGGAAGAGCTAGGAAGGGGACAGCGGCGGAATCCGGGCGTGGAGGCTTCACTCGGGGCATCATATTGATACGTCGACGACTCACTTTGATACCGAGGCCGGTCTGGGGATAGCCTTAGGTCCGGGTCGCGGGGCATGTTAGAGTGAGGCCTCATCTCCCCGAGGTGTTGTTTGCGCGTCGAAGAACTGGATCTGAAGGAGCTCCTCGAACTCGATCCCGGCGGCGGACTCGTCCACTTCGCGGGCCAGCGGGCCCTCATCTTCGACGCCGTCGCCCAGGGCCTGCTTCGGAAGGAGCTGATCGACACCTTCGGCATACGGGTGGCCCGCGGCATCCTGAGCCGCTTCGGCTACGTCCACGGCCGGCGTCTGGCCGAGGCGATGAAGACCCAGTTCAAGTGGGACAGCGATGACGATTGGCGGCGAGCCGGGGCGAGGATCTACGCGCTCCAGGGCCTCTTCATGCTCGAACCCGGGAGTTCCGCCTCGTTCGGGCCGGAGGGCGGAACCTGGCGCGTATCCTATGAGGCCGAGCAGCATATCCTCCACTTGGGACTCGCCGAGTACCCGGTCTGCTGGACGCTTTGCGGCCTGGCCAGCGGCTACCTGAGCGTCGCGACCTCGAGCGAAGTGTACGCGCTGGAGGACCGGTGCATGGGCAAGGGCGATACCGCCTGCCACGTCACCATCAAGCCGGTCGACCAGTGGGGAGGCGAGTTCGCCGATCAGCTCGCGGTCTACAAGCGGGAAGACATCGACACGGCCCTAAAGGAGGTCACCGCGGCGCTCAAGCGGACCGAACACCTGCTCGCCGAGAGGACGCGCAAACTGGCGCTGATCGCCCGCGTCGAGGAGGACCCCGACGGCATCGTGGAGCGGAGCCCGGAAATGCGCCGGGTTATGGACCTCGCCCGGACCATCGCCAAGGTAGATTCCACCGTGCTGGTGACGGGGGAGAGCGGCACCGGGAAGGAACGCGTTGCGCGCTTCGTCCACGACAACTCGGCCCGAGCGGCCGGTCCCTTCGTGGCGGTCAATTGCGGCGCGATCAGCGAGACGCTGCTCGAGAGCGAGCTGTTCGGCCACGCCCGCGGCGCCTTCACCGGCGCGACGGTGGATCGCCCGGGCCTCTTCGAAGCGGCCAACGGCGGGACGCTCTTCCTGGACGAGGTGGGCGAGATCCCCCTCCCCATGCAGGTGAAACTGCTCCGGGCTCTTCAGGAGCGCGAAGTGCGGCGCGTGGGCGAAAACAAGAACCGTCCCATCAACGCCCGCATCGTCACCGCGACCAATAAGGATCTGATTCCGGAAGTCGCCGCGAAGCGGTTTCGGGAGGATCTCTTCTACCGCCTCAAGGTGGTGGAGCTGGCCGTGCCGCCGCTTCGGAAGCGGAAGGAGGATCTGCTTCCGCTGGCGAGGATCCTCCTGGCGGAGGCCGCGCTGCGCATGAAACGGTCGATCGACAGCCTCAGCGCGCCGGTGGCCGACCGGATCCTGGGCTATTCCTGGCCTGGAAATGTCCGCGAGCTGGCGAACGTCATGGAGCGGGCGGTGGCGGTGGCGACGAAGAACCGCGTCGATCTGGAGGATCTGCCTCCCGAAGTCCGGTCGGCGACCCCGTCGGCCGTCCTGCCCGGGGCCATCCGTCCCCTCAAGACCGTCGAGCAGGATTACATTCTTTCCATCCTGGAGGCGAAGGGGGGGAATCGGAAGCAGGCGGCGTTGTCGCTCGAAATCGGATTTGCCACGCTGCAGCGAAAACTGAGTTCCTACCGCCATAACCCGCTGAAACTCGCTTCCGGAGATCCCGGCCCGGAGCGCCCGATGCTTCCCTCCTGACGTTCTCCCCGGTCCCCATGGCACACCCTTTGCTTGATCCCTCTTCGCCATGCTTGAGAATGTGGCGACCCCTTCCCTCTCTCATCGGGCGCCCGGCGTCCTCGCGGAAGGGCCATGACGTACAGAATCCTGGTCGCCCTCGACGGCTCCGGCGCCGCGGAGGCGGCCTTGGGCGAAGTCGAGCGAATCGTGGGGGGCGGGGCCGGCGTCCATTTTCTGAGCGTGGTTCCGACGCTCCCCCGGAGCGGGGACGTCACCTCCGCGGAAGTCCTGGTCGGCCATGACCGCGCGCTGTCTCAGCTCCGCGTCCTACGGGAACGGTTTCCGGACGTTCGCGGCCTGGACCACATCCGGACGGGCAGGCCCGCCGAAGCCATCCTCCAGGCGGCGCTGGAGTTCGATATCCACCTGATCGCGATGGGCACGTCGAACCGGACCGGCGGGGGGGTCGGGACTCCGGGCAGCGTCGCCGAGGAAGTGTTGCAGAAGGCCCGCATCCCCGTCCTGCTCAAGCGACCGGGCGGATCCCCGATCCCTCCGACCCTGCGGCGGATCCTGGTCCCGCTGGACGGCTCCGTCGAGTCGCTCTCGATCCTCCCGACGGTCAAGACTCTCGCGGTCCGGCTCGGAGCCGAAGTGGTCTTTCTCCACGTCCCCGAGGGGACGCTCGCTCCTCTCCCCGCGTCCGCCGTCCCTGCGGAGGTCCGGGTTCCGGTGGATCCGGAACAGAAGCTCCTGGCCCTGGCCGACCTCCTGGGCAGGTCCCACGCGGTGTTCTGGCAGACGGTCGGGCAGGGGGACGCGGCGGAGGAGATCCTCGAGCACGCAAAGACCCTGGACGCGGACTTGATCGCCATGAGCACGCAAGCCGTCGAGGACGCGGCCGCGTCGGTCGTCGGGACCGTGGCCCTGGCGATCCTCGAGCGCACGGACCGGGCCATTCTCCTTCAGAGGCCGATGCTGCGCCCCATGGTCTCCAACGCGTGGAAGTACCAATGAAGAAGCGCGACACCGGGATCGGGGAGGACTCTCCATGAAAACCTTCTACGCCTTCCTGCGGGCGTTCCGGCAGCGCTACACCTACGACGTCCTCCGGAATTCCTATCTCTGGCTGGGCGTCTTCTGGGGACTCCTTATCCCGCTGTTCGTCTACGCGTTCGATGTGAGTCTGCTCAAGCCGGGGGGGCAGGGACCGCTCGACGCGGTCCGGGCCCACCCGACCCGCGTGGTGCTGCTGCTCCAGCCCCTCCTGATGGGAATCCTGTTCGGCGCCATGGGATCCGTCCGCCACGACCTGGAATCCGAGAACAGGGTTCTGATCGAGAGCCTGAAGGACCTGGCGATGACCGACCCGCTTACCGGCCTCTACAACCGGCGCTACATCAAGGAAGTGCTCAAGATCATGCTGGAGACGGCCCGACGGACCGCCCAGCCGCTCTTCGTGATCCTGATCGACCTCGACGGCTTCAAGCTCATCAACGACAGCCAGGGTCACGTCAAAGGGGATCAGGTGCTCTGCGACGCGGTGCGGGCCTTGAAGAGCATCCTTCGCCAGAGCGACGTCCTGGGACGGCACGGGGGCGACGAATTCATCCTGGTCGGCGTCGGCGACCGCGCCTCCGCGACCGTGCTGATCACCCGGGCGGCCCAGGCCGTCCGCGAGCAGACGGGCCTCGCTCTCAGCTCCGGGATCGGCTGCTGGCCGGAAGGCGCCGAGACTCCGGACGACCTGATCGGCGCGGCCGACCGGTTCCTGGGGATCTCCAAGAAGAAGAGTCATGAATCCAGGACGCTCCCCCGGGTCGACGTGGCCGCGGACGTCTCAACTTAAGGAACCTCCGATGCCCATCCGACTGAAGCTGGTGGACCACTCCCGTCTTCTCACCGACCACCTCGCCGAGCACATCAAGGACCGGACCGAGAAGTTCGGCCACTTCTTCGATGGGGTCAAGGAATGCCGGGTCACCGTGGATGCTCCGGGGCCCCAGGCCGACAAGGGCCGGTTCCGGGTTCGGATCTCGCTCAGCGTCCCGGACTCCCAGATCGCCATCAATCGGCAGACCGGCGCCGACCTGCCGATGGCCATCCGCGAATCGTTCGATGCCGCCGATGAGCGCCTCGCGGACTACGTCCGGATCAGCAAGGACGCCGCTTCCCGCGGTTCGCGGCGCTCGAAGCGAAAGAGTCGCGGCGGCGCCGAGCTCGAGGTCTAATTGGGCTCGGACCGGTAGACGAGATTGCTCCGCACCTGAAGCGCGCTGCCGTGCTGGGTCTGCGAACAGGGAAACGCGCCTCGCCTATCAGGTCTTCGAGGGGGTTCTCCGACCTTCGGGCTTGATGCCCTTCTTCTCAAGGGCCTCGACCAGCTCATCCCAGTCGCCTTGGACGGCCAGCGGTGCGTTGATCCGGATCTTCCGCAAGACCGGAGTGCTGCTCTTCTTGGATTTGGCGATCCCTTCGGCGAGAGCACGGATGAGCAGTCGTGTGTATTGCCACTCGTTCGAATCAGGGGCCTTTTCCAGCCGGTCCATCCGCTCTCTCAGCTTGTCCAGTTTGACGAAGGTCGCCTCGGCATCCAAGATCATCATTCGCAGCACCTCTTTCTAAGGGGATTCTAAGGTATTTATCGACAACTAGATACAGCAACCTTAGGGGGATCGCCGAATCCCCCCTTTTCGGGATTCGACTCGGACGCAACAGTGCAGATAAAGGAGCGGCGGGGAACCCCCCCTTCAGATCCCGAAGCACCCGTTCTTCGGGCTGCGGGCCAGATCCTCCTCGGTCCCCGCCACGAAGTACAAGGGCCATTTTCTACTTTCCTGTACGCCTCTGTCTTCAACCCGCGGCCCGGTTTCAAATACCGATGGCCGCAGGCGAAACTCCGGCCTGCCGCCGGTCGCGCATCCAGCATCGAAGCAAGAACCCCAGCGTTCCCAGCAGGGCGGTCAGGGAGATCGCCAGTCCGGGACGAAAGGTCGCCGGAAGATACGTGAACCGCACGTCGTGCCCGCCTGCCGACAGCTCGACGCCCAGCAGCACCCCCCGATGCGCCACGACCGAGCCGGCCCGGCCGTCCACCTCCACCCGCCATCCGGGCATCCACGATTCGCTCACCACCAGCCGCTCCGGCCCGTCCAGCGCCACGCGGGCCAGGATCGAATTCCCTCTTCTCCCCGCCTCCACCGCGTTCGTGCCCGCGGTCGCATACGGACGCACCGTCGGACGCCGGTAGAGAACCGAATCGCCGTGTCGGGCGACTTCCACCAGCCCCGACTCCGGCGACGGCCCCACCCAGACCAGCCAGCCGACGTTCAGCGCATCCAGGCGTTCCGGATCGACCACGACCTTCCCCACTCCCAACGTATCCATGCGGGCTTCCGGCGGGGGCTCCCAAGCCGGTGCATAGAACTCACGGGTGCGGCTGAGGATCGGATATCCCGCCCCGTCCAGCTGACGGATTCCGTACGACGCCGCCGCGTACCCGGTCCAGTCCGACCCGGCGTCGAGCACGCGGAAGGCGGATGGATCGGCGCCGAGCTGCGACAGATACCACGGGGCCGGCGTCCGGGTGCCGCTGGGAGCCCTCGGCACCAGGCTGAGGGCCTGGCCCCCCAGGTCCAGGATCGTGAACCCCACCGTCGCGATCGCCATGCCGTGCGCGTCCCGCATCAGCCCGAGGATCGCCGCGCCCCCCGCGGCCAGAACCGCGAAGAGCGCGAGCTCGGGATGCACTCCGAAGCGGACCACCAGAGCGATCGACATCAGGATCGCCACGACGGCCATGATGGCGAGGAAGCGCTTTTTCAGCGGAGCGGGCGCGGTCTGCCAGCGGGCGAGGCCGAAGGCGGCGAGGATGCAGATCACCATCCCGCAGATCCACACGCCCCGGGCCGGGACCCGGAAGGCTTGGTACCCGGGAAGCAGCGTCGTGGCGATGCGGTGCAGCGGCAAGTGCCTCGACATGGCCTCGGCGACG
>DASQOM010000091.1:0-24234 GCA_035644495.1 Planctomycetota bacterium
CCTCTCGAGCTGCCCCGCGTCCTGATCGACCACGCGCGGCTGTCGAGCGTGGACGACGCGACCAAGAAGCGGCTCCTCACGCAGGCCAAGACGCTGCTGGTGGACTTCGAGTTCGACTACGGCGACCGTCCGATCGCGTTCGAGGCGATGCTCGAGGGCGGCAAGTGCCTGACGGAGCTGGGCGAATACAAGCAGGCCGAGTCGAAGCTCCGGGCGACCTTCGCGCTGCGCAAACGGCTGGCGGAGGCGAAGATCAAGCCCAACGACTACCACAACAAGATCATCTTCGGCGCCTACATCGCGCTGGCGCAATCGTTGCAGAAGGCCGGCCGTCTGCCCGAGGCGAAGCAGTTCGTGGACTCGATCCTCAAGGAGGACAAGACGCTGGAGAAGGAGTGGGCCGGCCCGGCGATGAAGCTGGAGAAGGCCGAGATCCTCTTCAGGATGAAGGACGTGCCGGGCGCCATGGCGATGGCGAACGAGGTGATCAGCAAGGACCCGAACGGCCGCTGGGGTTTCATCGCGAAGGACAAGATGAAGCGCTGGGGCGAAGGCGGGGGCTCGATCCGCTTCTCCCCCGAACAGATGATGACGGCCGCGGATTCGTCGATGGACCGCGAACAGTTCCGCGACGCGCTCCGCGACCTGCGGCGCGTGATCGAGTCCTGCGGCACCGACGCCGAGCGCCAGAAGTACCAGCCGGTCGCCTATTACAAGATGGGGCAATGCTACGGCGCCCTGCGGCGCAACTACGAGGCGGCGGCCGTCTACGAGAAGGTGTTCACGCTGTATCCGAAGGACGCGAACGCGCCGAAGGCGTGCTACGAAGCGGTGCGCTGCTACAACACCGAGTTCTCCCTCTCGGGGGACAAGCGCGACGACGATCAGAAGGAGAAGTACCTCTCGGTGCTGGCGGCCAACTGGCCGAAGGATCCCGCCGCCCGCAACATCAAGTTCGTGCAGGCGGAAAAGACCGAGAAGACGGGCGACCTGAAGGGCGCCGCGGAGCTCTACCGCCAGGTGGGCGAGGACGCGGAAGCGTACGAGAGCGCCCTGGTCGCGCAGGGGTACTGCTACTACGCCGACGCCTCGAAGAAGTACGAGAAGAACCCCAAGGATGCCGGCGTGCAGAAGGATGTGAAGGAGGAGCTGCGGCTCGCCGAGGAGGCGCTGACGAAGTTCCTGGCCCGCGCGAGCAACCCGTCCACGGCGCCCAGCCAGCCCGAGCAGCAGAAGGCTCGCGTCGGCCTGGTGCAGGTCGCCAACCAGCAGCTGGCCTACATCTACATGCACGAGGCCGTGGGCAAGACCAAGGAGGCCCTGGAGTTCCTCACCAAGACCGCGAAGGACATCCCGCCCGACGACGAGCGGATCGCGAAGATCTGGGCGACCCAGATCCAGGCCTACATCGCCCTCAAGCAGGTCGACGAGGCCGTGAAGGTTCTCGACATGATGTTCGACAAGTTCCCCGACGTGCCGGCCATCGCCCGCGCATGCAAGTCGGTCGCCATCAAGCTCGACGAGCAGGTCATCGAGATGACCAAGGCGAAAGCCGAACAGGCCAAGATCAACGAGAACCTCCGCAGGATCAGCCGGTACTACGCCAAGTGGCTCAACCTGGCGCCCGCGCTCAACATGCGCATCACGATGGCGGACGTGCTCTCGGTGGCCGAGACGCTGTACATGATCGCGAAGCAGATCAACGGCCTGGACGAGAACGTCATCTCGTTCCTGGACCTCAAGGGCAAGCCCCTCGCCGAGCGCCAGTACTTCATGGACGCGGCGTTCGTCCATGCGCTGCTCACCGAGGGCAAGGTCGGCAAGCTGCCCGACCGCGACAAGATCGTCCTGCTGACCCGCCTGGCCCGCTGCTACAGCTTCATTGCCACGGACGCGGAGGGCTGGACCAAGGCCAAGGACCAGTACGAGAACATCGTCAAGGCCTACAAGCTGGTCCTGCCCGGCGGAACCCTGGACGGCAACGTGCTGCAGCAGCACCGCGAGCTCCTCGGCGTCTACGTCGAGGAGGGCTACGTCTTCGCGGAGCTGGGCAAGAAGGACGCCAAGCTGAAGTTCCAGCTGGACAACGCGTCGACGGTGTTCAGCAACGTGGTCCGCGTCGTGCAGCCCAACTCGGAGCCCTGGTGGCAGTCGAAGTATATGGTGCTCCAGGTCCTCTTCGACCGCGGGGCCGAATCGGACCTGAAGCTGGCGATGGTCGGCCTCGAGAACGTCGAGCGGACGAATCCCAACTTCGACGAAAACAAGTACGGGATGAAGGACAAGTTCCTCGCGCTGAAGGCGCAGATTCACCAGGTCATGGGACCCGGGGGCAAGTAGCCGGCGAAGGCGGAAGTTGGGCGACAATGGATCCGGTTTTTGGGATAATTGCGGGGCGGCCGCCCGGGGGGCGGCCCGGGGTTGGGGGAGCCGCCGGAAGTTCCTGGGACGCCGGGTATTCGATGAAGGACATCAGGATCCTCCTCGTCGAGGATGACCGCGAAAACTGCCTCCTGCTCAAGGAAGTCCTCGGCAAGTGGGGATACCAGGTCACCGAGGCCTACAGCGGAGAGGAGGCCCTGGACCGGAGCCGCAAGGAGGCATTCGACATCGTGCTCACGGATATCCGCATGGCGAAGACAAGCGGGCTGGACGTGCTCCGGGAGTTCCGGAAGGCGCATCCGCGCACCCAGGTCATCATGATGACGGGGTTCGGGTCTGTCGACACCGCGGTGGACGCCATGAAAGCCGGCGCTTTCGAGTACATCTCCAAGCCGTTCAAGTTCGACGAGATCAAGCTCACCCTCAAGCGGGCGATCGAGCAGCTGCAGGGCCAGACGGCCGGCGCCGCATCGCCGTTGCCGGACGCCGCGGCCCCCGTGGCGCTCGTCGGCTACTCGCGCTCGATGGCCGAGATCTACAAGACGATCGCCCGGGTCGCCGTGGGCAAGAGCACGGTGCTGATCCAGGGCGAAAGCGGCACCGGGAAGGAGCTGGTGGCGAAGTCGATCCACGCCCACAGCGACCGCGCCGGCAGGCCCTATCTGGCGATCAACTGCGCGGCCGTGCCCGAGGCGCTCCTGGAGTCGGAGCTCTTCGGCTACGCCCGCGGCGCCCACAGCACGGCCACCTCGGACAAGCCCGGACTCTTCGAGCTGGCCTCCGGCGGCACGCTGCTGCTGGACGAGGTGGGCGACATGAGCCTCACGCTGCAGGCGAAGCTCCTGCGCGTGCTGGAGGACTCCGAGACGCGCCGGCTGGGCGACACCCGCACGCTGCGCACCGACGTCCGGCTCATCGCGTCGACGAACAAGGACCTGGGCCGGCTCATCCGCGAGGAGAAGTTCCGGTCGGATCTGTTCTACCGCCTCAACGTCGTGTCGATCACGCTGCCGCCGCTGCGGGAGCGCAAGGAGGACATCCCCGGGCTGGTGGAGCACTTCCTCCGGAAATACAGCGCGGTCGCGCACAAGACGGTGGGAGACGCGGCCTCCGAGGTCATGGCCGCGTTCCAGTCCTACACCTGGCCGGGCAACGTCCGCGAGCTGGAGAACGTCATCGAGCGGGCGGTGATCCTCAATTCGAAATCGCGGATCATGCTCGAGGACCTGCCTCCGTCGGTGCGGGCCCCGCAGCCGGGGGGCAGCTTCTCGCTCGACGAAATGGAGCGGCGCCATATCGTCCAGGTGCTGCAAGAGACCAAAGGCAACGTGAAAGCCGCCGCCGGCGTGCTGGGGATCGACCGCAAGACGCTGTACCGGAAGGCGGCGGAGTACGGCATCGAGATCGTCCGCGAATGAGCGGACCGGACAGCTACGGAGATCGGCAATCATGGGGCTCCTGAAAACGAAGCGCGACGGCAAGCTGGTGGCCTACCGCCTGGACAAGGCGGCAGTCATCGTCGGCAGCGGCGAGAACTGCAACATCCGCGTGGCCGACATGGGCCTCGTCTCGCGCCACTGCCAGATCCTCAAGATGGAGAACGGCTTCGTCCTCCGCGATATGTCGGGGGACGCGGGCACGTTCGTCAACGGCAAGAAGGTCAAGGAGCATCTCCTTTCGGACCGGGACCTGATTCAGGTCGGCAAGGAGCGCTTCACGTTCGCGCTGTCCGAGGGGGAGAACACGGCCCGGGTCGCCGTCAGCGTCGCCCCCGCGGTGGCCGCGCCCGCCAAGTCGGGGAACACGGCCCGCATGGCCGCCGCCGCGCCGCCCCCCGCCGCGGGCCGTTCCGGAAACACGGGTCGCATCGCCGCCGCGGCACCGAAGACCGAGCGCGCCGAAGTCGCGGCCAGGACGACCGGCCGGGTCGCCGCCGCGGCTCCCGAAGGCGCGGGCCGGACCAGCCAGGGCATCAAGAAGACCACCGGCCGCACCGGCACGGTGCAGAAGACCACGGGACGCAGCGAGGCCGTCAAGAAGACGACGGGACGCAGTGCCGCGTCCATGGGGTATCAGACCCAGCGCGCGGGCTTTGCCATGCCCAGCACGCGGAAGGGCAAGCTCATCGCGATCGGCGGCGTCCTCCTCATCCTCGCGATCGGCGGCATCTTCTACCTGATCAACGCCGGCCAGGTGAAGCCGGACGAGGTCCGGGCCAAGATGAAGGAGCAATGGAAGGACGTCGTAAAGCTCAAGCCGGGCCAGGAAATCGAGATGGACGCCCTCATCGAGAAGATCCTGGCGGAGCATGAGCATGTCCGCCGCTATATCAACGAGGACTACACCAAGTTCGAGAAGGAGCACACCAAGGTCCACCAGGTCGCCGCCGAGCAGCGGAAGGCGGCCAAGGAAGTGAAGCCCTTCCTCGACAAGTACGCGGGCCTGAAGGGAAAGCCGGATCTGAAGGCCCAGGCACAGGCGCTTTATGACGAGAACAAGTCGCTGATCGACTCCTACGGCGGGACCGCCTACGTGGAGAAACTCCGGGAGATCCAGACGGAGCTGCAGGTCGTCCTCTCGGAGACGGGCCCCACGTGGGAGTCCGAGATCGTCGGGCTGCAGCGCGAGGTGCAGGTCGCGGTCAAGAAGGGCGACTGCGCCGGAGCGGCCAAGGTGGTGACGGACTTCGGCACGAAGCACAACGAGAAGGAGAAGCTCCAGCTCTTCGCCAAGCTGAACGAGGAGCGGGAGATGATCAAGCGTCAGTCCGATGCCTTCGTCAAGCGCGAGACGGACCGGGCGACGAAGGAGCTGGCGACGGAAGGGGCGAACAAGGCGGACATCAAGAAGCGGCTCGAAGGGTACAAGGCGGGCCTGGAAGGATATCCGGCCGCGCTGGAGAAGCTGGAAGCGGCGATTGCCGGCATCAAGTAGGTGACTATGAAGCCAGGAATGGACCGCGGGAACAAGGGGACCGACCGGCGGACGGCGACGTCCCGCTCGTCGAAGCCCGACACGTCGCGCCGCATGAATCCGCAGGCCGGCCGGCCCGCGAGCGGACGCATGCCGGCCCAGACCGGAACGTCGCGTTCCGAGGCGGCCCAGCAGCGCGGCCAGGGCCAGCCCGCCGCGCAGCCGCAGGACAACAAAACGATGCTCAACGTCGGCATCGGCGGCGGCGCGCTGGTATTCGCGCTCATCCTGGCATTCATGGCGTCGGGCGGCGAGTCGGGCGGTTCGGGCGGCGGCGCCGCGAGCGGCGAGAAGATCGTGACCCGGGCGATGAACAAAGCCACCGAGGCCTACCAGCGCGGGGAGTACCGCACCGGCCTGGACATCTGCGAGGAGGCCCTCAAGGAGCCCAGCGCGCGGAAGAGCACGCGCTACAACGCCCTCCAGGGGCTGGCGACGTCGCTGCGGACCCAGGTCAACCTGGACCGCGACGGCCAGGTCAAGGTGGCCGAATTCAAGAAGCGGATCGACGCCGCCGTGGCGGACCAGACGGCGATGGCGAAGGCCCAGGGCTTCTGGCAGGAGTGCGACACGCTGATGGGGCAGTATGGCGCGACGACGTCGATGAAGCAGCTCAAGGACATCAAGGAGGACCTGCGCCGCTGGGTGGCGACCGAGAGCCAGGGCAACTGGCAGAAGGACTACAACGTCACGAAGGCGCGGATCGAGAAGTCGTTCATCGGCGAAGGCAAGTTCGGCGAGGCGATCCGGGAATGGAAGCGCTTCGGCGAGAGTTCCGCGCAGGACCCCCTGCTCCATTCGCGCGTCGAGCAGGAGATCCGGACCATCAACCAGACGGCCCAGGCGGCGGCGGAGAAGCTGGTGACGGAGGCCGGCGCCGGCGCGGACGCCCGGACGAAGCTCGAGGAGGGCCAGCAGCAGTTCAACGGCACCGACGGACAAGCGGTGATCAACAAGGCGCTCAAGAATCTCAAATAGAGCACGAGGATCCACGATGAAACTCGGAACAACGGGAATGCTCGCGGCGGCGATGGCGCTCGGCCTGGCCGCGGCCGCCGACGCGCAGGACGTGATCCGGCTCCGCAGCGGCACGGAAATCAAGGCGAAGATCACGGCGATGACGGGGATGAGCGTGACCTACACCGAAACCGGCGGCAAGGTCAGCACGGCGAAGCGGGACGACATCGCGGCCCTCGAGCTGGGCGACAAGCCGCCCAGCCTGGTGAAGGCCGACCTCGCCCTGTCCGAGGGCAAGTTCGATCGCGCCATCGCCAACTACGCGCCCGCCATGGAGGAGATCCAGCAGAAGAAGGCGCGCGACCTGCACACGCAGTTCGTGCTGCTCAACTGGGCGGCGGCGTTGAACCAGAAGGGCTCGCCTGCCGAAGCGATGGAGATGTACCGGCGCCTGCGCAACGAGTGCAAGGACTGCTGGCTGCGGGCCGAGTCCTTCCAGCGGTCCATGGACATTGCAAAAGCCAAGGGCGGCGACGCCTATGAGGGCATCCTGAAGGAGATGAAGTCCGAGCCCGAGCCGGTCGGCAGCCAGGCCGAGCTGGAGCTCGCGAAGATCAAGTACACGGGCGGCGATTTCGAGTCCGCCCGGCCGATGTTCGACAAGGTCGCCAGCAATCCCGCCTCGATGTTCGCCGGCGAATCCAAGCTGTGGAGCCTGCGCTGCATCCGGGCGATGAAGAAACTGGACGAGCTGGAGAGCATCTGCAAGACCATCCTGGGGGACAAGACGGCCAGCTCCCCCGGCCTGCTCCAGGCCGCCGGCGCCTCGCTCGCGGACTTGATGCTCAAGAAGAGCGAGAAGGACAAGACGAAATGGCGCGACATCCTGATGATCTGCATCCAGGCGGTCTCCCAGGGCCCGCCCTCGGGCAAGGACGAGGCGGAGGACTACGTCCTGGCCCTGATGGTCGGGGCGAAGTGCTACGTCCTGATTTCCACCGACAACGAGAAGGCCGAGGCGAAGGAGGAGTACAAGAACCGGGCCATCGCCTACTACAAGGAAGTGCAGCGCGGCTTCTCCAAGTCCACGATGGCGGAGGCCGCCACGAAGGAGCTCGTCGCCCTCGGCGCCGAGACGCCCAAGGACGCCCCTCCCAAAGCCCCCGGTAAATAAGGAAAGCGCGCGATCATGAGCGACGAAGCCAAGCCCGCCCTGCCCGGCCGTCCGGGAGCTCCGAGGCCCCCGCTGGGAGGCGCTCCCAAGGGCCCCCGGCCCCAGCGGCCGGCCGCGCAGCCGCCCGGCCCGTCGGCGTCCAGCATGCGGCTCCGGAAGTTCCTCATGCTGGGCATCCTCGTCACCTGCGTGGCCCTGATCGGCGCCATCGGGTGGCGAATCTGGCAGAAGATGCACGCCAAGGAACGCGGCTCCCTCGTCATCGGGGAGGAGTTCGACAAGGCGATGGACATCGGCAAGGGCGCCAGCAAGGACATCTTCTCGATCCAGACCAAGGTCTGGGGCCAGAGCAAGGAGCTGACGCCTGAAGATTTCACCACGATCAAGGCCAAGCTCGTCGAGCTCCGCGACTGCCACGACAAGCTCAAGGAGCTGCTGGACGTGCTGCACGAGCGCCATAAGGAGGAGTCGGCGGAGTACGGCCAGATCGTCCCCAAGTGGCTGCAGGTGAAGATGTGGATCCTCGACGCCACCGACCTCCTCGAAAACCAGAAGCCGCCCGAGTACGGCGGCCTGAACATCCCGATGTTCCTGACGTCGGAGAAGATCCGGAAATCCCAGGACGCGCTCAAGGAAATCAACACCCTCAAGGATGAGATCATCAAGCGCAACGATCCGGAGGAGATCAAGACGACGCGGAAGAAGCTGGCGGATCTGCGCGACGCCTTCCGCAGCCACGCCGTGAAGCTCCAGGATCTCGACAAGTACGTGGCCGATGGCCTGGCGCGGCCGGACCTGACCATCAAGGACGTCATCGAGCTGGAGCAGCTCCGCGACGACGCGAACAAGGCGCAGATGGCGGTGGTGGCCACGGGCAAGATGCTCCAGGCGTTCCCCGAGTGATTTTCCGGCCCTCCGGGGCCGGCAGGTGAACAGTTCAAGCGGGCGGCGAGCCGGTACAGGAGGAACATTCCATGCCGAAGTGTCCCGAGTGCAACGCGAACGTGGGAAAAGTCGACGCCGCCTGCAGGTCCTGCGGAGCCGAGCTGGGGGAGATGGCGCCTCCGCGGGCCCCCGCAACGCCCAGCAACGCCCAGCAGTACGGCATCATCATCGGCGTCATCGTGGTCGTCGCCGCGCTCCTGATCTTCGTGTCCGGGGCGATGGGCTCGACCAAGTGCGGCGAGTGCAAGGGCAAGGGGACCTGGGTGTGCGTGGTCTGCAAGGGCGGCACCCCCAAGTGCATCACCTGCAAGGGCAGCGGCAACGATCCCCAGACCTTCTCGACGTGCATGACCTGCGGCGGCAAGGGGACGGCGCAGGTGTGCTACAACTGCAAGGGCACGTGGAAGAAGGCCTGTCCCAACTGCGGCGGAACCGGAACCGTCAACAAGTAGCCGCGGCCGCCGCCGGGGAGCGCCCCCTTCCCCTGCCCCCGGGGGTCGGGGTAAAGTGGGGCTGAGATGCTGGGACAGAAGCCGGTTCGGGCGGTCGGGTGGAACCTCGGCCTCCGCCTTTACCTGGCCCTCGTCGCCATCATCCTGCCGACCTTCTTCTCGTACTACGTCTACACGATCCGCACGATCGAGATGCTGCACGAGTCGGAGGTCGAGGACGTCATTCGCATGGCGTCCCAGCGGGTCGAGGACTGGGCGGGCGCGTTCGCATCCCTCGACCAGCCCTCAGAGAAGGAGCGCGAGGCCGTGGGCCGGGAGCTCCGCCGCATCACCGCGGAGCCCAACGGCATCGAAGGCCTCTCCCTCTTCGCCGTCACCACCGAGGGCCTCCTCTCCCCCGTCGCCTCCGCCGGGCCCGCCGCCCTGGGGAAGCCCGTGGCGGAGGACGCCGACGCGCTCACCCAGGCGCGTCAGCAGAAGATGGACGTGCTGCGCGGCGAGCGCACGTTCCAGTCGGTCTCGGTCCCGATGCGGGTCGGCGGCGAGATCCGCGGCGTCCTGCACCTCGAGGTCGTGCCCACGAAAATCGGCCTCGGCCTGCGCATCCGCGAGGTGAGGACGACCATGCTCCTGGGCGCCACCGGCCTCGTCCTCGCCGTCGGTTTCGGCGTCGCCCTTTTCTTCCAATACTCCGTGCGACGGCCGATCCGGCAGCTGACGGAGACCATGGAGAACGCGGCCGAGGGCAACCTGAGCGCGCTGGTGGACATCCGGACGGGGGAGTTCGGCTGGCTCGCGGCCACCTACAACCGGATGATGCGCCGGCTCAAGACGAGCGTGGACGAGAACCGGACGCTCCTCGAGCAGATCAAGGGCTTCAACGAGGAACTGCGCGCCAAGGTCGAGGCCGCCACCGCCGAGCTCGGCGCGAAGAACACCCAGCTGGAGGGAGCCAACGAGCGCCTGCTCTCGCTGCAGCGCCGGCTGACGACGCTCGAGAAGCTCGCGACCCTCGGCGAAATCGCCACCATCATCGCGCACGAGCTGGGCACCCCTCTGAACGCCATCTCCGGCCACCTCCAGCTCCTGCTGGCGGACAACGTCGTCGATCCCGACGTGCTCGCCCGGCTCCGCGTCATCGACGGCCAGGTGGACCGCCTGGCCGGCATCGTGCGCGGCGTGCTCAAGGCCATGCGCGTGCCGCCGCCGCACTATGTCCCCGTGGACGTCCGCCGCGTCGTCCGGGACGTCGTGGACCTCTTCACCCCGGTGGCGGAGAAGCGCAAGATCTCGGTGCACCTGCGCCTGGAGGAGAGCCTGCCGATGCTGCAGGCGGACCCGGACCAGCTGCAGCAGGTCTTCATGAACCTGTTCTCCAACGCGGTGGACGCCATGCAGGAGGGCGGAATCCTTTCCCTGCAGGCGCGCGTCCTCACGGGCCCGGAGGCGGGAGAATATGACGCCGCGGGCGGCTGCGTCCGCATCGACATCTCGGACACCGGCGCGGGGATGGACGAGGAGACCGCGCGCCACGCCTTCGAGCCGTTCTACACCACGAGGAATGTGGAGACCGACGTGGGCGTGAGCATCGGGATGGGGCTGGGACTGTCGATCTGCCGGCAGATCGTGAAGAACCACTATGGGGAGATCGCGGTCCGGAGCGAGCGCGGCAAGGGGACGGAGTTCACCCTGCTGCTGCCGGTCCACCCGCCGGAGCTGAGGACGCCGGTCCCCGCCGCCTGAATCCGGGTCCGGCAGCCCCGAATCTTCGTATAGTAGACACCTCTCATGCAAGACCCGGGAAGACCCACCAACGTCCGCTACGGGGTCGTCGCCTTCGCCTGCGCCGCATCGGCGATCCTCTATATCGACCGCGTCTGCATCTCCCAGACGGGCAAGAGCATCCAGCGCGAATTCCACCTCGACGACGAGCAGATGGGCCTGGTGTACTCGGCGTTCACCCTGGCCTACGCGTTGTTCGAGATCCCGGGGGGCTGGTTCGGCGACCGTTTCGGACCCCATAGGGTCCTGACGAGGATCGTCCTCTGGTGGTCCTTGTTCACCGCCGCCACCGGCAAGGCCTGGAACCAGATGTCGCTCGTCGTGATCCGCTTCCTCTTCGGCGCCGGAGAGGCGGGTTGCTTTCCGAACATCGCGCGCGCGTTCTGCGTCTGGCTCCCTCCCGCCGAGCGCGCGCGGGCGCAGAGCCTGCTCTGGATCTGCACCCGCTGGGCGGGCGCGCTGACACCGCTCATGGTCGTCTATCTCCTGAAGCTCCCCGGGATCACCTGGCATGTCGCCTTCTACCTGTTCGGCGGGCTCGGCGCCGTCTGGGCGATCGCCTTCTTCCTCTGGTACCGCGACGATCCCCAGACGCATCCGAAGGTGAACGCGGCGGAACGGGCCCTTCTCGCCCAGAACGGCCACCTGGCGGCCGGCCACGGCGACGTCCCCTGGGGGCGTTTCCTGTCGTCGGCCACCACCTGGCTGATCTGGCTCCAGTACTTCTGTTTCAGCTACGCCTGGTACTTCTACATCACCTGGTTTCCGACCTACCTGGAATCGAAGTATCCGGCCATGGACCGCGACCTCCGCGCCCTGCTGACGGGACTACCGCTCTTCCTCGGAGGCCTCGGCTCCTTCTGCACCGCCCGGTCGTCCGCCCTGCTCGTCCGCCGGACCGGCAGCCTCGCCCGGGCGAGGCGGCTGATGGCGGGCCTGGGCTTCGCCGTCGCCTCGGTCGTCATGCTGGTCCCGACCCGGGTCAGCGAGCCGGTCTGGGTCATCGGCGCGCTCGGCCTGGCCAGCTTCCTCTGCGACTTCGCCATCCCCGTCTCCTGGGGGACCTGCATCGACGTGGGCGGCCGCTTCGCCGGCACCTACTCCGGCGCGATGAATATGATGGGCAACCTGGGCGGCGCGGTCAGCTCGTACGTCATCGGGATGCTGCTCAAGAAGACCGGGCAGGACTGGAGCGTGGCCTTTTACATGTCGTCCGGCGTCTTCGCCCTGGGCGCCATTTGCTGGCTCTTCATTGACCCGGTCACGCCGATGGACGAGCCCGAAGCCGGGCCGCTGATCGCCTGAGCGATGGACGCCGCCGCCTCCGCATCCCCGCCGGCCACGGAACGAAGCTCCCCGTTCGAGCCGTTCCGCCACGGCGATTTCTCGCTCTATCAGTTCGCGCGGATGCTGCTGATCGTCGGAGGGCAGATCGTCATCCTCGCCCTTCAGGTCCAGGTCTACGCGCTGACGCAGAGCAACTACCACGTCGGGATGATCGGGCTGGCGGAGTTCCTGCCCAACATCCTGATGGCGCTTCCCGCGGGCCACGCCGCCGACCGGCTGAGCCGCCGGGCGATCATCATGTCCTGCGCGACCGTGAACGCGATCACGATCTCGGTGCTCGCCTGGCAGGCGATGCGGCCCAGCCCCTCCCTCGTGGTGATCTATGTCGCCTGCAGCTGCTTCGGGCTGGTCCGGGCCTTCAGCGCGCCGGCGGGCCATGCCTTCCTTCCCGCCCTGGTGCCTGCGGCCGGCCTCAAGACGGCGATCGTCTGGCATCTGATCGTCTTTCAGCTCGGCACGGTGATCGGGCCGGCGCTCGGCGGCCGGCTCTACGGCAGGAGCAACGCCGCGCTGGCCTACGAGGTGGCCGCCGGACTCTTCGCCGCCGCGTTCATCTCCTTCGCCCTGCTCCGGAGCCGGCACCAGGCGGCCCCCGACCAGGAGCCGTTCGAACGGGCGGTGAGTGCGGGAATCCGCCATGTCTTCAACGACAAGCGGCTCCTGGGCGCCCTGTCCCTCGACCTCTTCGCCGTCCTCCTGGGCGGCGCCACGGCGCTGCTCCCCGCCGTCGCCCACGAGTTCTTCGGCCGCGGGTCCGAGCTGGTCGGCGACTTCCGCAGCGCCAACGCCGTCGGCGCCGGCGTCATGGCGATCCTCTTCGCGTTCCGCCCCCTGCGGCGGCGGATCGGCGCCTGGCTCTTCGGCGGCGTCGCGGTGTTCGGACTGGCCACCCTCGGTCTCGGACTCTCCCACAGCCTGCCCCTGTCCCTGGCGTTCCTCTTCGTCATGGGCGCCGCGGACATGCTCAGCGTCACGGTCCGCCATACCCTCATCCAGGTCGGGACGCCGGACCGTATGCGCGGCCGCGTCAGCGCCGTCTCGATGGTGTTCATCAACGCCTCGAACGAGCTCGGCGAGTTCGAGTCGGGCACCACCGCCCACTGGTGGGGCACCGCGAGGGCCATCATCGTCGGCGGCATCGGCACCGTCGTCGTGGTCCTCGCGTGGACCGGCCTCTTCCCCGCCCTGCGCCAGGCCGACCGTTTCGAGGAGAATCCGATTCCGCCGCGGGCATAACAGATCCCGACGCGGGGACTCATTGAGGTATGAGACGGATCCTCGTGCCCCTCGACGGAACTCCGGAAAGCGAATCGATCCTCGACGAAGTCGTCCGGATCGACCTGCCCGATTCGACGATGGATCTCCTTCATGTGATTCCTCATCTGCACAGCGCCGCGTCGGATTCGCCGGCCGTCGACCTGAATCTGGAGAAGGCCGCGGAGATGTATCTCGACGGCGTCTCGCGGCGCGTGCCGAGCCAGAGAGTCCGCACCTGGATCTGGCGCGGCGACGCCGGGGAGGAGATCACGAGGGCCGCGACCACGCTCAAGTCCGATCTCATCGCGATGTGCACCCACGCCCGAAGCAGCCTCTCGCACCTGCTGCTGGGGAGCGTCACGGAGGCCGTCGTCCGCGAGTCGTTCCTTCCCGTCCTGCTGGTGCGGCCGAAGTTGGAGAGCCCCGCGCTTCCGCTGAGGCGGATCCTGGTCGCCATCGATGGGACCGATCCGTCGCGGCACCTCGTGGACTCCGTCCGGCTCATCGCCAAGGGCAAAAGCCCGGAGATTGTTTTCTTCCACGTCGTCGTCCCGCTGATCATCACCGATCCGGTCACCGGCTTCACCCCGGTGGGGATCCCCCAGCCCCCGCCGGATCCCGTGCCGGCCCTCCGCGAAGACGCCGAAAAGCTCTCCTCCGAGGGGTATCGGACCCGCGTCGAAGTCGTCAACGGCGGCGCCGCGGATCAGATCCTGACCTGCGCCAAATCGCTGTCCGCCGACCTGATCGTCGTCGGCACATCGGCGCGCCAGGGCCTGTCGCATTTCTTCCTGGGCAGCGTCGCCGACGAGATCATCCGGCATGCGGACCGGCCGGTCCTCGTTCAGCGGCTGGTCCCGGCCGTCGGCGCCCGCACGCACGAATCCGGCCGCCACTCCCAGGAAGCCGACTAAGCATTCCCCCCCCTTCCGGCGCATTTCCTGCAACCCCCAGGGGCGGATTCCTTCTCCAGGGGGTATCTTTTCAAGGGTCAACAGGAAGGGAGCCATGGATATTTCATTCATTTCATTCGACGAACGTTTCGCGCTCGCCCTCGACCGCGCCCAGGCGCTGCAGCAGCTCATCCCCGGAACGGAGGACTATTACTACTATCACTGCCTCCTCCACGAGCAGCAGGGCCGGCCCGAGGAGGCGCGCAAGCTCCTGGAGACCTGGATCCAGCGGCACGGCCGCACCGGTCGCGTCGAGGAAATCGTCAACCGCCATGCCCTGCTCCTGCTCGACAAGGAACCGAAGGCCTCCTGGGAGCGCTTTCGCATCCAGCTGGGGCTCGGCTTCCACCATGCAGCGCAGGTCGAGGGGCGCGTCACCAGGCATCCCAGCCGGCTCGATCCGGCCTCAATCTCCCGGGAGACTCTCAAGAAGACCGCGTTCTCTTGGGGCAGCCGCACCGATCTGTCGGGATTCTCCGACGCCTCGCTGGACTGGCTTTCGCAGGAGAAGCTGGACCCCGACCGCCGCCGCGCGCTGCTCGGCCGCCTCCAGAGGCCGGATGTCCCGGGGCTTGTGGACCTCGTCCAGGCGGATCTCAAGCACAAGCACAGCTCGGGATTCGGCTCCCTCGAGATCCATAACCTCCTGCTCCAGGACCAGCTGAAGGACCTGGGCCGACGCGAACCCGCCCTGCTGCGCGAGGAAGCCTTCGTCCATGCCTGCATCATCCGCCTGCAGCCCGGGCCCGAGTCGATGTGGGAGACCGATCCCGACGAGCGGGGCGCCACCCTGGAGCGCCTCTGGCAGTTCGTCGAGCCGCTGATCCCGGCGTTCAACCCGCTGAAGGCCCAGGTGCTGTATCACCAGCTCGACCTGGACCGCTCCCGCGGGACGTACGACCGCAAGCGCTTCCAGAAGTACATCGAGATCCCCCGGAACGTGTCCTACGCGGAGCCCAAGTTCCTCGAGCGCTGCCGCAAGGACCAGTCGCTGCAGGAGGGCATCGTCAGCCTGGGCCAGGACTTCACGGGTGTGACGCTCCTGCCGACGGTGACGCAGGACGAGCCGCTGGTCGTGGACTATCTCGCTCAGTTCTTCGGGGACGCGAAGGACCACAAGGGGTACGAGACCTGGATCCTCGAGCCCTACCTCAGGGTCCGATTCGCCGAGGCCAAGATCCTGCAGGGCATCGGCGACATGGAGAAGTGGTATTCTCTCCTGAACAATCCGTCCCACTACCAGGCGCTCAAGGACAGCGTCGAGATCTCCTTCCCCCCGCAGAACCGCACGTTCTTCGAATCCGGCGACGCGGTCACGATCGACGCGCACGTGAAGAACATCGAGACGCTGGTGGTGAAGGTCTTCGAGATCAACGCCCTGAACTACCACCTGTCGACCGGTCAGGAGCTGGACACGAGCATCGACCTCGACGGCCTCGTGGCGGCCGAGGAACAGACGCACGTCTACAAGGAGACGCCGTTCCGACGCGCGCGCCGGACGTTCGAGTTCCCCTCCCTCTCGAAAGCCGGCGTCTTCGTCGTCGAGTTCATCGGCGGAGGCATCAGCAGCCGCGCGCTGATCCGCAAGGGACGCCTCCGCTTCGTGGAGCGGATCGGCTCGGCGGGCCACGTCTTCACCGTCCTGGACGGCGCCTCGCGGCCGCTTCGCAACGCGTCCCTCTGGCTGGGAGGGCGGGAATATGCCGCCGACAGGGACGGCGCCGTGACCGTTCCCTTCTCCGAACGGCCGGGCCGGCAGACAATCCTCCTCCGCCAGGGCAACGTGACGACCCTGGAGTCCTTCGAGCACCGCTCGGAGACCTACGACTTCACGGCGGGCCTGTATGTCGACCGCGAGGCGCTGCTCCGCCGCGGGGAGGCCCAGCTGCTCATCCGCCCTTCGCTGCAGGTCCACGACGTCCCCGTCAGCCTGAAGCTCCTCGAAACCCCCGTCCTCTCCATCCGTTCTCTGGACCGCCACGGCGTCGAATCGAGCACGGAGATGCGGGATCTGAAGTTCCACGACGACCGCGAGACGTCCGTGCCCTTCCAGGTCCCGGAGGACGTGACCACGCTGACCTTCACGCTGCAGGCACGGGTCGAGAGCCTTTCCTCGGGGAAGAAGGTCGACGTCTCCGACCAGCGGACCTATACGCTCAACGGCATCGAGAGTTCCGAAAAGACCGTCGACCTGCACCTGGCCCGGACGGAACAGGGCTACGTCCTGTATGTCCTGGGAAAGACCGGCGAAGCGCGGCCGGACCTTCCGGTGAGCCTGTCGATCAGCCACCGCCACTTCGCGTTCCAGACCTCGCACGAGCTGCAGACCGACGCGCAGGGCCGCGTCGAGCTCGGCACCCTGGACGACGTGACGCAGATCCAGGCGTCGATCGCGGCGGGCGTCTCCCAGACCTGGCCGATGCTGAAGGACGCCTGCCTGAGGCCGTCGACCCTCCATGCGCGCAGCGGCGAGATCGTCCGGGTCCCGTATGCCGGCGACCCCGTCGAGCGCGATTCCGTCGCGCTGCTGGAGCGGGTGGGCGAGACGTACCGAAGCGACCGCTTCGATCTCCTCGGCCTCAAGGACGGCGGCCTGGCGATCGGCAAGCTTCCCCCGGGGGACTACGAGCTCCGCCTCAAGGACGAGGACGCCACGATCGAGCTCCGCATCTCGGCGGGCGCCGACGCGGCCGGCTGGCTGGTCTCCCCCCGACGACTCCTCCAGGCCTCCGATCCGCGCTCGACGCAGATTTTCCGGATCAAGACCGGCAAGGACGAGATCCGGGTCACGCTCGTTGGGGCTTCCCCGGACACGCGCGTCCACGTCTTCGGCACCCGCTTCGTCCCGGGGCATTCCGCCTTCCACGAGTTCTCCCGGGTGCGCCTCCCGGAGCCGTGGGCGGTGTTCACGGCGCCGAGCCCGTCGGCCTACGTGTCCGGCCGCGACATCGGCGACGAGTATCGGTATATCCTCGAGCGCCGGCGCTCCGCGAAGCTTCCGGGCAACATGCTCACGAGGCCCGGCCTCCTGCTGAATCCCTGGGCGGTCCGGTCCACCCAGACGGGCGTGGCCGAGGCGAAGGGCGGCGAAGGGTATGCCGCGGCGGGCGCGCCGACGGCGTCGATGGCGGCCCCCAAGACGGCGGCGCCCCGCGAGGAGTCCGCGCAGACCGCCTCCTTTGCCTGCCTGGACTTCCTGGCGAACCCCACGACGCTGCTGGCCAATCTCGTGCCCGACGCGGACGGAGAACTCGCGATCCCCCGCAAGGCCCTAGCGAACGCCAGCGAGCTTCGGATCGTCGTGGTGGATCCTTCGGTCGTCCTCTCGAAGGATCTCTTCCTGCCCGAGGCGCCCACGCCTCCGAGGGACCTGAGGCTCCGCTTGGGACTCGATCCGGCGAAGCATTTCACCGAGAAGAAGGAGGTCAGCGTCGTCGAGGGAGGCCGCGCCTTCGAGATCCCGGACTTGACGACGTCGAAGCTGGAGACCTACGACACGCTCTCGCGCGTCTATTCGCTCTTCCGCACGCTGTCCGGAAATTCGACGCTGGACGCGTTCGAGTTCATCACCCGCTGGCCGAAGCTGGGCGACGATGAGCGCAAGTCGAAATACTCCGAGTTCGCCTGCCACGAGCTGCATCTCTTCCTGTCCAGGAAGGATCCCGAGTTCTTCAAGAAGGTGATCCAGCCCTATCTTCGCAACAAGAAGGAGAAGACGTTCCTCGACCGCTTCCTGATCGGCGACGACCTCGCCGTCTATGTCCGCCCCTGGGAGTTCGGGCGGCTCAACATCGTCGAGCGCATCCTGCTCTCGCAGCGGATCGCATCCGAGCGCGGTCCCGTCTCGCGCCACGCGTCGGACCTCTGCGAGCTGCTGCGCCGCGATCTCCTGCTGGAGAACCGCCTCTTCGACACGGCGCTCAAGGGCAAGGCCCTCGACACGGAAGACGCGCTGGGCATCGCGGCGGCCACCGTCGCGGCCGAGAAGATCATGGAGGAATCGAGCCGGGCATCCTTCGGCGCCGGCATGGGCGGGCCCGCCGCCGCCGCGCCCGCCCAGATGGCAAGGGCGATCAGCATGGACCTGGCCGAGAGCGAATCCGCCCCGGATTCCTTCCGGGGCGACGACATGGAAGACCGGAAGTCCAAGAAGGAGATGGCTCCCCGGGACAAGGCCGCCTCGGCCGGCAAGAACCGCGAGCGGGATCTCCGGCGCCGCCAGACCCAGCGGCCGCTCTATCGCACGCTGGACCAGACCCAGGAATGGGCCGAGAACAACTACTACAAGCTGCCCATCGAACAGCAGGGCGCCGACCTGGTGACCATCAACCGCTTCTGGCGCGACTATGCGAAGCACGACGGCCCGTCGCCGTTCCTGTCCGTCCATCTCGCCGAGGCGTGCCGGAACTTCACGGAGATCCTCTGCGCGATGGCGGTCCTCGATCTCCCCTTCGAAGCGTCCAGGCCCGCCGTGACGTTCGACGGCCCCCGCATGGAGCTGAAGCCGAAGGACCGCGTCGCCGTCTTCCACCGCCAGATCAAGCCCGCCGAAGCCTCCCCGCAGCGCGTGCCCATCCTCGTCAGCCAGAACTTCCTGCGCGACGACGATCGCACCCGCTTCGAGGGCGAGGAGCAGTTCGACAAGTACGTCACCGACGAGTTCCTCGTCCATACGGTCTACACGTGCCAGGTCGTCCTGACGAACCCGACCTCCTCCACGCACAAACTCGACCTGCTGCTGCAGATCCCGATGGGCGCCGTCCCCGCGAAAAACGGGTTCCAGACCCGCGGGATCCACGTGGAACTGCAGCCTTATGCCGCCCAGTCGCTGGAGTACTCGTTCTACTTCCCTGCGGCCGGAACCTTCGGGCATTACCCGGTCCACGTCTCGAAGAACGAGCAGCTCATCGCGAACGCTCCGCCCAGCGCCCTGAAAGTGGTCGAGCGGCTCTCGAAGATGGACGAGACGTCCTGGGAATACCTGTCCCAGCACGCGGACGCCGGCGTCGTCCTCAAGTACCTCGAACGCTCCAACATCGACCGCCTGGATCTGGACCTGATCGCCTGGAGGATGAAGGACAAGACTTTCTACGAAGCGGTCCTCGACCTCCTGTCGAAGCGCCATGTCTACCACGGCACGCTGTGGTCCTACTCCGTGCACCATAAGGACGCCACCCGCGTCCGCGACTTCCTCAACCACCGGGAGGAGTGGCTCCGCTGCTGCGGCCTGAGGGTGGATGGCGGCGTCGCGCCGGTCGACCCGGTGGAACGCCGGTGGATCCAGCACCTCGAATACGCCCCGCTGGTCAACGCCCGGGCCCACCGGCTGGGCGCGGCCCGCAAGATCCTCAACGACCGCTTCTCCCAGCAGTACGGCCAGCTGATGGAGAGCCTGCGGTACCGGGCAAAGCTCGACGACCACGATCTCCTGGCCGTCACGTACTACCTGTTCCTCCAGGACCGCTCGGAGGAGGCGCTCGAGACCTTCGGGCGCGTGAAGCGCGATGCCGTCGACACGAAGATCCAGTACGACTACCTCCGCGTCTACGCCGAGCTGCTCGGCGGGCGCCCGAAACCGGCCCGCCAGGTCGCGGAGAAGTACCGGGACCATCCCGTCGACCGCTGGCGCAAGCTGTTCCAGAACGCCCTGGCCCAGCTCGACGAGATCGAGGGCGAGGGCGCGGAGCTGGTCGACAAGGAGGACCGCGACCAGCGCCAGGCCAGCCTGGCGGCGGCGACGGCCACGTTCGACCTCGCCGTCGACAACCGCACCGTCAGCGTCCACTTCCAGAACCTGGACCGCGTGCGCGTGAATTATTACCGCATGGACCTGGAGCTGCTGTTCTCCCGTCAGCCCTTCGTGCAGGAGCAGTCCGACCGCTTCGGCTTCATCATGCCGAACCGCAGCGACGACGTGCCCCTGCCCAAGAAGGGCGGCGTCCATTCGTTCGCGCTCCCGGCCGAATTCAACGGCGCGAACGTCGTCGTCGAGCTGGTCGCCGAGGGGCGGCGGGTGTCCCGGCCCTGCTTCGCGCACGATCTGTCGGTCCACGTGGCCGAGCCTTACGGCCAGGTCCGGGTGCTCCATCAGGCCTCGAAGAAGCCGCTCCCGGGCGCCTACGTCAAGGCGTACGCCCGGCAGCAGGACGGCTCGATCCGTTTCTTCAAGGACGGCTATACCGACCTGCGGGGGCGCTTCGACTACTCGTCCCTGAGCACGAGCGATCTGGACCACGTCGACCGCTTCGCGCTTCTCGTGCTGAGCGAGGACCACGGGGCCGTGGTGCAGGAGGCCGCCGCGCCGAAGCGCTGAGCCCGGTTTCTCCTCTTGCCTGGCCCGGGGAGACTGCTTATCCTCGATCCGGACAGGAGGGATCCCGATGGCGCTTCCGCTGCTGCTTCTCTGGGCGCTTGCGGCTGCATCTTCGGGCGAGCCCTGCCGCATCGAGGTCGTCGAGCAGGGGACCGGCTGGCCGGTGCCGCTGGTCGAATTGCGCACCACGAACCAGATCCGCTTCGTCACCGACAACGCCGGCGTCATCGCCTTCGACCAGCCGGAATTCATGGGGCGCGAGACGTGGTTCGACGTCGTCGGCCACGGCTACGACGCTCCGAAGGACGGCTTCGGCTTCAGGGGGTTTCGGCTGACCCCGGAGCCCGGAAAGACGCTGCGGGTCGAGGTGCGCCGGTCGATCATCGCGAAGCGGCTGGGCCGCCTGACCGGCGCGGGTCTCTACTCCGACAGCCAGAAGCTGGGGAAGGAGCTCGACTGGAAGGAGTCGGGCATCACCGGCTGCGACAGCGTCCAGAACGCCGTCCACCGCGGCAGGCTCTTCTGGGCCTGGGGCGACACGCTCGTGGCGCGATATCCGATGGGAATCTTCGACATGACCAGCGCGACGACGCCGGTGCAGCCGCTGTCGTCGTTCGAGCCCCCGCTCAAGCTCAAGCTCGACTACTTCACGGACGACCAGGGGGTGCCGCGCGGCGTGGCGAAGATGCCCGGGCCGGGACCGACCTGGGTGAGCGGATACGTGAGTCTGCCCGACAAGACGGGAACGCCCCGGCTCTGCGGGACCTTCATCAAGGTGAAGCCGCCGCTCGAGGCCTACCAGTGCGGCCTCTGCGTCTGGAACGACGACAAGGCGGCGTTCGACCTCCTCAAGGTCCTGTGGACGAAGTCCGACGCCGCCCCGAAGCAGCCTCCGGCGCCGGACGGCCACCCGGCCTTCTGGAAGGATGAGGGCGGCAAGGAGTGGGTGCTCTTCGGCAATCCGCTGCCGACGCTCCGCTGCCCCGCCACGTTCGAGGCCTGGCAGGACATCGACGCCTGGGAGCTGCTGAAGCCCCAGGAGACCCTGAAATCCGCCGCGGACGGCAAGGCCGTCATTCCCCATTCGGGATCGATCACCTGGAATGCGTTCCGAAAGCGCTGGGTGACGGTGTTCATGGAACGCTTCGGCAAGCCCTCGGTGTTCGGAGAGCTCTGGTATGCGGAGGCGGACGCCGCCACGGGGCCCTGGGGGCCGGCGGTCAAAGTGCTGACCCATGAGAACTACACGTTCTACAACCCGCGGCTGCATCCGGAATTCACCCCGGCCGGCTCCCCCCTCCTGATCTTCGAAGGCAGCT
Source organism: Planctomycetota bacterium (assembly GCA_035644495.1). GTDB lineage: Bacteria > Planctomycetota > MHYJ01 > MHYJ01 > JACPRB01 > JACQFK01. The sequence goes on from DASQOM010000091.1 coordinate 21,855, forward strand.
ATACGAAGGATTTCGCCGAAAAGCCCCATCCGACGCCGAGGTACGAATATACCCAGATGATCTACAGGCTCGACCTGGATGATCCCGCCCTGAAGCCGGCTCACGGCCCCTGAAGGGGCATCCGGCCTTGATTGACCCCCGCGCCCCGCTGTGCTAGTAATCGTCGGTCTCTCGGGAGGTGAAGGAATGGCCCGCTCTCCGGTCGTGTGCCTGGCGCTCCTGCTCGCGGCGTCCTGCGGCGGGGGCGATTCGGCTCCCTCGGTCCGCTCCAACAGCGAAGAAGTCCAGGGCCGGCGCGAGGAAGTCAAAGTCGCCGGCGAGTCGTCCGCCGATTCGAGCGGCGAGGTGATGCGCCTGCTCCGGTCCATGGACGACACGGACCTCGAGGTCCGCTGGCGTGCCGAGTTCGCGCTGGGCCGCGTCAGTCCGTACGGCATCCGGTCGCTGGCGGACGCCCTGCGGGACGAGAATCCGCGCATCCGGCTGGCCGCCGCCTTCGTGCTCGGCGCGCAGGGGAAGCGGGCGAAGCCGGCGACCACCGCCCTGATCGACGCGCTGGCCGACAAGGAAGGCGGGGTCCGGACCTGGGCGGCCCAGGCGCTGGGCGACATCGACCCCGACGACTATCGGATCTCCTCCGCGCTCACCAAGGCGCTGCACGACCCCCTTCCCGACGTCCGCCGGGTCTGCCTGACCATCCTGACCCGCCTGGGGCCCCGCGCCGCAGAGGCCGTCCCCGCGCTGATCGACCTGCTCCAGGATGCCGACGCGGGCATCCGGGCCCGCAGCTGTGTCGCGTTCCGCGAAATCGGGCCGGACGGGAAGGCCGGCATCGCCGCGCTGGTCGCGCGCCTGGCCGATCCCGACAGCATCGTCCGGGACCGGGCGGCCGAGGCGCTGGCCAAGGTCGGTCCCGACGGCGTCCCGGCGCTTGCGCGGGCGCTGAAGGAACGTGATCCGAACGTGCGGCGCCTGGCGGCCGAGGTGCTGGGCGCGTTCGGCGGCGAATCCCGAAGTGCGGACGCCGAGCTGAACGAGGCGGCCAAGGACCCGGATGCCGCCGTGCAGAAGGCCGCGACCGAGGCGCTGCGCCGGGTGAAGAATGACGCCGGCGACGCGGCATCGATGCGCGGGACCACGTTCATCGAGTCCCCGGACGCGGTGGCCCGCCGCAGCGCGGGATACAAGTGGGCCAAGTTCGGACTCTTCGTCCACTGGGGCATCTACTCCGTGCCGGCGCGGGCCAAACCGGGGCAGCAGTCCGAATGGCTGATGGAGAACGAGCAGCTCTCCGTGAAGGAATACGAGCACTTCGCCCTCAACTTCGGGGCGGAGAACTTCAATCCGGCCGAGTGGGCCAAGGTCGCCAACGAGACCGGCGCGCGATACCTCGTCCTGACCGCGAAGCACCACGACGGCTTCTGCCTGTGGAACTCGAAGCTGACGCCCTATTCCGCCGCCCGCTTTGCTCCGGCCAAGCGGGATCTGGTCGGGGAGCTCGCGGCGGCCTGCGGGAAGGCGGACGTGAAGTTCTGCGCCTATTACTCCCTTCTCGACTGGCACCATCCCGACTACGGCCCCAATTTTCCGAAATACGTGGAGTACGCTCACGGCCAGATCGGCGAGCTGCTGGCGAACTACCCGCTCTGGGGCCTCTGGCTCGACGGCGAATGGGGACACACCGTGGACGACTGGAAAGGCGGGGATCTCATCACGCTCCTCCGTCAGTCGAAGCCGGACGCCTTCATCAACGACCGCCTGGGCCGCGAGTCGCGCGGAACGATCGCCGGCGTCGACTTCTACACGAAGGAGACCGATGTCCCCGCGACCATCCTGCGCATGCAGAGCCGCCCCACCGCCTGGGAGGCTGCGCAGACGTTCGGGCACAGCTGGGGCTATGTCGAAAGCTCGGATCCCCTGAAGAGCGCCGAACGCGTCATCGTCGAGATGGTGGACGCCGTCTCCAAGGGCGGCAATTTCCTGCTGAACATCGGGCCCCGGCCGGATGGGACGATCCCCGACGCGCTGAGGGAGCGGATGAAGATCATCGGGGCGTGGCTGCAGAAGAACGGCGATTCGATCTACGACACCGACCGGAGCCCCTTCAACGGGAGGATCCCCGCGGGGCGCGTCAGCGTGAAGGGATCCCGGCTCTTCGTCTTCCTCGAGGAGTATCCGAAGGACGGGATCATCACGCTGCCCGGGCTGAAGACGAAGATCCGCGAGGCCTGGGTGCTGGACGGCAAGCGCGAGCTGCAGGTGCGCGATACGGGCATCCAGGCCCCGGACCTGATCGAGGGCTCGCCCGTCACGGTGGTCGCCATTGAACTGGAAGGAGTCCCCGAGGTGAAGAAGTGATCCCCCGCCCGATCGCCGCGCT
>DASQOM010000092.1:0-5241 GCA_035644495.1 Planctomycetota bacterium
CCGACGGGAAGGCCACGGTCTCCAAGGCGCTGGCGGTCCTCCAGAACGAGAAGAAGAAGACCGACGACCGCAGCGGCGCCGCCCTGCTCCTCGGCGACACCGGCGAAGCCGCGGTGGGCCGCGAGCTGGCCGCGCGCCTGATCGACATGAACCCGCCCCGCGTGCTCCGCGATTCCGACTCGGGCGTCCGCATCCAGATCTGCAAGGCGCTGGGCAACCTGAAGGCCAAGACGAAGTCGGCCTGCGAGGCCCTTCTGAAGTGCATGTCGGACGAGTACGAGCGCGAAGCGGTGCGGGACGCCTCCGCCGCGGGCCTGGCCTCCATCTTCGGCCTGGAGCCGGAGAAGGCCGGCAGCCCCGACGCCGACAAGCTCTTCAAGGCGTCGAATCCCAAGCCCGCGCGCGATTCGGCCATCCAGAAGTGGAAGGAGTACCTGGCGGGCCAGGGCCTGAAGGACGTCGAGTAGGACCGGGAATCCAGAATAAAGAATACAGAATCGAGAGAAGAAGAAACCCGAAGAATCCCCTGCGCACCGCAGGGGATTTTTCATAGACAGCGACAGCAACGGCGACAGGGATGAAATACGGAACCTTCCAGCTCGGCAACCGGGTCGGGGCGTGCCTGATCCACGAGAAGTTCGTGGTCGACCTCGGCCAGGCCTTCTTCCGGCAGTTCAAGCGCCCCGCCAAGTTCCCCGATCTGGGCGCGTTCCTGGATTCGGGCGGCCTGGAGAAGGTCCCGGAGCTCGAACTGGAGAAGCTCGTGCGCGAGCGGACCGTCGGCATCCCCTACCACGAAGTGAAGATGCGCGCCCCGCTGCGCCGGCCGCCCAAGATCGTCTGCGTCGGCCTCAACTACAAGGCGCACGCCCTGGAGCAGAAGCTGGAGCCGCCCGCCGCGCCGATGCTGTTCGCCAAGGCGGCCAACATCGTCATCGGCCCCGGCGACGACATCGAGATTCCCTACGGGATCTCTGAGCAGATCGACTACGAGGTCGAACTGGCCGTCGTCATCGGCACCCCGGGCTTCAAGATCCCCCGCACCGAGGCGCTGGACCACATCTTCGGCTATACGATCCTGAACGACGTGACCGCGCGCGACGTGCAGCGGGGCGACAAGCAGTGGTTCCGGGGCAAGAGCCTGGCCACGTTCTGCCCGATGGGCCCCTATGTAGTCACCAGGGATTCTCTGGACCACGCGAACGCTTCGCTGTCGCTCAAGGTGAACGGGGAGGCCCGCCAGAAGTCCAACACCAACGACCTGATTTTCAACGTGCCGTTCCTGATCGAATACATCAGCGCCGCCTTCCCGCTGGAAGCGGGGGACATTATTTCGACGGGAACGCCGGGCGGTGTCGGGATGTTCATGAATCCGCCGCGTTGGCTAAAGAAAGGGGATCGGGTGGAGGCGACGATCGACGGGATCGGGACCCTGACCAATACTCTTCGATGAAGGTCCCCCGGAGCCTCTTAACGTCCCGTACACAGAAGGACCCTTGCAAACTGGGCGTCCGCTGTAAATAATATTGGAGGTCATGGACGACAACGGTGGCGTAGCCCTTCCCTCCCGTGAGCAACCGTTGTCGGCAAGCGTACTCGTGCTGAACCGAAATTATACCGCGGTCCGCATCGTTTCCGCCCGTCGCGCGTTCTCGCTGCTGTACCGGAACTGCGCCGAGGTGATCGACGCGCACGACGAAGCCTGGGACGTCCTGGATTTCCAGGCCTGGGTGGACCTCTCCCAGACGCGGAAGGCCGCGCCGTCCCACCAGGACCAGTTCGTCAGCACCCCGCGCTTTGCGATCCTCGTCCCCCGCGTCATCCGCCTGGTCGACTACGACAAGGTCCCGCGCCGCGAGGTCCGCTTCAGCCGCCGCAACATCCTCGCGCGCGACGAGAACCGCTGCCAGTACTGCAACAAGAAGCTTCCGACGTCGCAGCTGTCGCTGGACCACGTGACGCCGAAGTCCCGCGGCGGCAAGTCGACCTGGACGAACGTGGTGACGGCCTGCACGCCGTGCAACACGCGTAAGGGCGGCCGGATGCCCTGGGAGGCTTCCATGAAGCTGCGCCGCGCCCCTGCGGTGCCCAAGAAGAATCCATTGCTCGCAGACAAGGTCGAATCGCCCACGTACCGCATGTGGCGGCTCTTCCTCGGCGACGGGGAAATGGCGATCGACGCATGATCCGTCCCTGGCTTCGTCTCGCGTCCCTGGCCCCGCTCTCCTTCTGTCTCGGCGGCTGCCAGCTGCTGGGGGCGGGCGGCTCGATGATCGGCAGCCTGTTCTCGCTGGTGATTTACCTGGCGGCGATCGCGGCCCCCATCCTCCTCTCGTATTACCTGTACAAGAAGAACAACTGAGCCCCGAAAGCATCCTGGATCCTGTCAGAGTTTCAGAGCGCCAGAACCCTCCGGGTTGATCTTAGCGGCGGCGCTTTTCGAGAACGGCGGCCACGTCCTTGAAGTCCACCCCGGCGCTGAACAGCATCAGCAGGTAGTGGTAGAGGACGTCGGCGCCCTCCTCGGCGATGTCTTTCTTCTTCCCCGAGCGCACCGCCATCTCGAGCTCGCAAGCCTCCTCGAGCAGCTTCGCCCGCAGCAGCGACGGGTCCTCGAGCAGCCGGTTGGTGTAGGAGCCCTTCTTCGGCTTGCGCCTGCGCTCGGCGAAGACGGCCAGGAGCTCGTCGATCGCGGGGTTCACCCGCCACGGGGTCTTCGTCCAGCAGGTTTGCGATCCCGTGTGGCAGGCCGGGCCGGTCTGCTCCACCCTCGCCAGGATCGTGTCCTTGTCGCAGTCGTAGTGCAGGCTGACCAGCTTCTGGACGTGGCCCGACTCCTCGCCCTTCTTCCAGTATTTCTTCCGCGACCGGCTCCAGTAGTGCATGTAGCCGGTCTTCTTCGTGCGGCGCAGCGCCTCGGCGTCCATCCACGCCATCATCAGGACGTCGTTCGTCTTCACGTCCTGCGCGATCACGGGAATCAGCGTCATCGGATCAGCAGGCCTTTCTCGCGCAGGAAGCCCTTCACGGCTTTCACCGTCGTCGTGCCGTAGTGGAAGATCGACGCCGCCAGGGCCGCGTCGGCCCTCCCCGTCGTGAGGACGTCGAGGATGTGCTGCGCGGAGCCGCAGCCGCCCGACGCGATGACCGGGATCGGGACCGCAGCGGCCACGGCCGCCGTCACCTCGAGGTCGTAGCCGTTCGTCGTCCCGTCGGCGTCGATGCTCGTCAGCAGGATCTCGCCCGCGCCCAGATCCGCGACCTTCTTCGCCCACTCGACGGTGTCGAGCCCGGTCGCCTTGGATCCGGCGTGCGTGAAGACGCGGTGCTTCCCGCCCTCGCGCTTGGTGTCGATCGCGATGACGACGCACTGCGCGCCGAAGTCGCGGGAGGCCTCGGTGATGACCTCGGGCTTCAGCACCGCGGCCGTGTTGAGCGAGATCTTGTCGGCGCCGGCGCGCAGGGTCGCCTTGACGTCGTCGTAGGTGCGGATGCCGCCGCCGATGGTCAGCGGGATGAACAGCTGTTCGGCCGTGCGGCGGGCGATCTCGTGCATCGTCTTCCGCGCCTCGAGGGTCGCGGTGATGTCGAGGAAGACGATCTCGTCGGCCCCCTCCAGCTCGTAGCGGCGGGCGAGTTCGGGCGGATCGCCGACGTCCGCGAGGTTCTGGAACTGGATTCCCTTCACGACGCGGCCGGCCTTGACGTCCAGGCACGGGATGATGCGCTTGGTGAGCATTACCGCTTCCAGTGGACTTTGCCCTTCGTGGACTGGAGCTCGCCGGCCGGGCGCGTCGCCTGGCGCAGCGCCATGCCGAAGGCCTTGAAGGTCGCCTCGTTGATGTGGTGGAAGTTCTTCCCGCGGTGCACCAGGTTGTGCAGCGTGATTCGCGCCTCCATCGCCAGGCTCCGGAAGAAGTGCTCCAGCATCTCGTCCGGAAGATCGACCTGGCAATACGGGCGGTCGACGATGTCGACGCTGACCGTCACCAGCGCCTCATCCATGGGAATCGTGGCCGTCCCGACGCGCGCCACCGCCCGGCCGTCCAGGGAATCCCGGATCGCCTTGCCCAGCGTGATGGCCACGTCCTCGACGATATGGTGGTTGAAGTCGCCGTCCGCCTTCACCTCGAGGTCGAACTGCCCGAAGCGTGCCACCGACTCCAGCATGTGCTTCAGCCACTTGTCCGGGAGCCGGATGTCGTACTTCCCCGTCCCGTCCAGATCGAGGCGGACGCTGACATCCGTCTCCTTCGTCTTGCGGCTGAGGCGTTTGCGTCGCTTCATGTGGCGCGGGCCTTCGCTTGCGTAAAGTCGATCGTCCCTTTGTAAAGCGCGGAGCCGGCGATAATACCATAGGCCCCGAGTTCTTTAAAGCGGACCACGTCGTCGATCGTCGTCACGCCCCCCGAGATCACCACCGGCTTCGTCGCCGTCTCGACGATATCGCGAACGGGAGTCCAGTCGACCCCCTGTCCGCGGCCTTCGACGGAGACGTTCGTATACAGATAGCCCGCCAGCGGCAGCGCGTTGGCCTTCGCGATGAACTCGACCGCGTCGACCCCGGCCGACTTCTGCCACCCGTTGATCATGATCTCGCGGCCCTTGCCGTCGATCGAGACCATGATCTTCCCCGGATGCCGCGTGGCCGACTCCACCAGCCACGCCCAGTCGCGGATCGCCTTCGTGCCGACGATGGCCCGCTCGGCGCCCGCCTCGAGCACCGTCTTCAGCGCCGCCTCGTCGCGCACGCCGCCGCCCCACTGGACCTTCGCCTTCGACTTCGCCGCGTGCGAACGGATCACGGCCAGCGCGGGGAGATTGTTGCCCTCGCCGAGCGCCGCGTTGAGGTCGACGACGTGCAGCCACGTCGCGCCGAGCCCCAGCCAGCGATCGGCCACCTCGGAGGGCCTGCCGTAGACGATTTCCACCGTCTTGTGCTGTTTGGCCTCGAGCTTGACGATGTCCCCGTTATACAGGTCCATCGCGGGGAAGATGATCATGCGAGTTTCCTGGCGGCGGCGACGAAATTCTGGACGACGCGATAGCCCACGTCGCTCGACTTCTCGGGGTGGAACTGCATGGCCCAGACGTTCTTCCCCACCGACGCCGACGCGAACTGGTCGCCGTAGTCGGTCGTCGCGACGCAGGGGTCCGAGCACTCGGACGGCGCGAACGAGTGGACGAAGTAGAAATAGGCGTCGCGGGGCACGCCCTCGAAGAGCCCCACCCCGTGATGGC
>DASQOM010000093.1:0-18085 GCA_035644495.1 Planctomycetota bacterium
CATGCACGAGGTGTCGATCCGGGTGCCGATGCTGATCCGCTATCCGCGGAGGATCAAGCCGGGCAGCGTGAGCGATCGGATGGCGCTCAACATCGATATCGCGCCGACGCTGCTGGAGCTCGCGGGCGCGGAGAACCCGAAGGGCATGCAGGGCCGCAGTTGGGTATCGCTCTTCAAGGACCCGACGGCGGAGTTCCGCAAGGACTGGCTTTATGAGTATTTCGAGTATCCGGCGGAGCACAGCGTGCGGAAGCACCGGGGGGTGCGCACGGAGCAATGGAAGCTGATTCACTATTACGAGGCGCCGGAGGAGTTCGAGCTCTACGACCTGGCCAAGGACCCCACCGAGACGACGAATCTCTACGGCAAGCCGGAGTTCGCGGATCGCGTCGCGCAGCTGAAAACGCGGATCGAGGAGCTGCGGAAAGAGACCGGCGACAGGTAATCAATCGACCTTTTTCCAACCGTTCTTGTCCAGATCGCTCGGGAACACCGTTACAGGGACATCCCGGTCAAACACCTTCCTGAAAACGGTGTTGTTCTCGTCGATGATGTAGATGTCCTTGTCATGCTTCGGGAAGTCGACGGGAACTGCGACGTAGGCAAACCGTTGCGGATCCAGTTTCCGGGGATCCTCGTCCTCGTGCCGGATGGCGGTGATCCAGTATCCTGTCTTGGGCCCCCGGACTCCAAAGGCGCTTATATTCGTCTGGGGGTTCGAGTCCGCCAGAGCGGTCGAGAGTTCGATCAGCTTGATCGGCGCACCCGCTGTCCCAGGGACGACATACAAGCCCGCGACGTCCTTGCGCCAGAAGTCGTTGATCCCGTTGCCGTCGCGATCGTTTGCCCTGAAATCGGCCTGCGCGCTGGCCAACGTCTTGAGCATCGGCCTGTAGGATGTCCCCCCGTAAAATCCACGGGGAGCGGAATGATAGCGATTCGGCGTGACCAAGCAGCGCCAGCAGGGGAGTCGCCACAGCCAGATTCCGAGGGCGATAAGGGAGAAAAGGGAGAGGAAGCCGCCGACCCAGGCGTACGCTTTCAGCACGTCAGAAGGAGTATATCCCTCGGTGCTACCGACCCGGAACCAGTTCGATGTAGTCGACGCCGTACTCCGTCTTCGCATGAAGCGTCGCGCTGATCCGGGCTTTTCCCGGCGGATGGGGGACGTTGTTCAGCGACGCCGTCGTCGCGTCGGGCTCGACGGCAATTTCGGTTGCGGACTCGCCGCAGCGGTAGGTGAGCGTCGACTTCATGCCCGGCGCCTTGAACCACACCTTGACGTGGAAGCGGCTCTCCTTCGGAACGTCCACGAGCCAGTGGCCGGCGTCCTTGGGGGTCGGCACGCGGCAGTTCTGTCTCGTGAGCACGATCGGATTCTCGTGCGCCGGATCGAGGATGATGCGCGGCGGCTCGAAACCGCGCGTGGCCTTCATCTCGTCGTACCACGCCTCATACTCTTTGCTCAGCCTGGCGACGGTCTCCGGATGCTCCGCGGAGACGTCCTGCTGCTCGCCCTTCTCGAGGTCGAAAAGTTCGGGCGGCTTCGTCGGCATCGTCCAGACCGCCTTCCAGCGCGTCCCCCGCGCGGTGCAGGCATGGAACTTTTCGGGGACGTCGCCGCGATGCCACTGGAAGAACAGAGTCCGCTCGGGCGCCGCCGGATCCCCCTTCAACCAGGGAAGAAAGCTGATGCCGTCCATCTTCGGGCCGGCGGGGGTCGCCACGCCGGTCGCCTCCAGCAGCGTCGGGACCACGTCGATATGCGCGAAGGGGGCCTCGACCTTGCGGCCGACCTTGAGCCCCGCCGGCCAGCGGAAGAAGAAGGGAACCCGGATGCCGCCTTCATACGTCGTGCCCTTCAGGCCGCGCAGCCCCGCGTTGTAGCGCGCCTGCTGCGGGCCGTTGTCCGTCAGGAAGATCACGATCGTGTTGTCCGCGATCTTCAGGTCGTCGAGCTTCTTCAGGAGACGGCCGACGTTGTCGTCGATGTTCGACACCATCGCATAGACCTTCGCCGTCGTCTCCGGGAGCTTCGGATCCAGGGGATATCCCGCCGGCGTCTCGAGCGGCGTGTGCGGCGCGTTGTAGGCGACGTAGGCGAAGAACGGCTTGTCCTTGTCCGCCTCGATGAACTGCAGCGCAGCGTCCGTGAAGACGTCGCTGCAGTATCCCTTCGACTTGAAGGCGGCGCCGTTGCGGTACAGCGTCGCGTCCGTATAGTGGTCGCCGCCGGGCGGGTCGGACGACTGGCCGAGCCCGCCGCCGCGGATCGTCAGGCAGTCCTGGAAGCCCTGGTCCTGCGGCCGCAGGGGGTAGTTGTCTCCGAGATGCCACTTCCCGAAGATGCCCGTGCGGTAGCCGGCCTGGCCGAGGATCTCGGCGATCGTCGTCTCGTCCGCGTGCATCATCGAGCGGCCGAGAAACGTGTCGACGATCCCGGTCCGGTACGTGTAGCGGCCCGTCAGCAGGCTGGATCGGGTGGGGGAGCAGACCGGGCTCACGCAGAACGGATCGATGCGGCACCCGCTCGCGCCCAGGGCGTCGAGATGCGGCGTTCGGATGTCCTTGTTGCCGTGGAAGCCGAGGTCGCCGTAGCCCTGGTCGTCGGTCATGATGAGGACGATCGACGGGCGGCGATCCTGGGGAGAGGCGCCGAGCAGCAGCAGGATCAGCGCGAGCCGGCGCATCCTACTGGACCGTCCCCTTCGGAGGATCGACGAAGTCTGCGGCGAGGCGCGCGACCTCGTCGACCTTCATCTCGCCGGCCTGCAGCCAGAGGCGGTACTTCACGCTCAGCTTGTCGCCCTTGTTGAGCTTCTTCTCGAAGTAGGAGCCGAAGCGGCCGTAGTCGCGCTCGCTGAAACGCGCTTCCTTGGGATTCTCCGGCCGGTCGAGATACGCGACCGTATAGCGCTGGTCGTGGAGCACGAAGCAGAGCGCGTCCCAAGGCAGGTTGACGTGCGTCTTCTGTCCGGGCCAGTTGCGCGTCTCGCCGAACTTTCCCGGGCCGTCGGGACGGATGTAGTACGTCTGCTTCGCCGTCTTGTCCGGAACTTCCTGCGACGCGCGGAAGTGGAAGCCCGCGTGCTGGGGGTCGCCGTCGAGCTGCACCGGCGCGAGGACCGGCGACACGTCCGACGCGAACTCGATCAGCGTGCCGCCCGGGAGCGAGTAGACGGTGAGGTCGCGCTCCTCGGTCGCGAAGACCTCCTTCTTCACGCCGTGCCAGGCGATCGAGAGACGGTGACGGCCGTAGACCGGACCTGCCTCCGCGACGAGCACTTTCTCGTGCGACTGGTACGCGTCGCCCGTGCAGTGCCACACGTCGCACTTCCGGTTGTCCTCGCCGTAGGTGACCTTGTTGAAGCCGAAGAAGATCCCTCGATGGTGGGGGAAGAGGCCGCCGAGGCCCTTGGTGACCAGCAGTTCGCCCTTCGGATCATAGAGGTGGTGGTAGATCTTGAAGGTCGATGTCCGCGCGTCCTTGGTCGACTCGTCGAGCGCCTTGTCCATGTAGCGCAGGACCGGACGTTTTCCGATCGACAGCTCCATATTGTCGTTCGGCGTGTCCTTCCATGCGAACGTCTCGTCGAGCTTGCTCGGCTCGCGGATGAACGTGACTTTGAACGTCGCCTTCGCTCCCGCCTTCAGCTCGGGCAGCACGAAGCGCAGTTCGTTGCCGTTCGCGATCTGTCCCTGCAGCGTTTTGCCGCTGCCGTCCTCGAGGATCGCCGTGGTCGCGCCCGCGCTCACGGCCGGGACCGCGACGGGCACCGACACGACCGTATCCTTCCGGTCGTGCGCGCCGGCGTCGACGCTGATCTGGAGGGTCGCCGTCTGCTGCGGGAACAGGACCAGCAGGGTGAGCACGAGCGTCTTCATCGATCTCCTTCCAGATCCCGCGCGGGGATGTTTTGCAATTGCGGTTGAGAACAGGCTGCATCTGGGTACAATTCAGCCAGCGAGCCGGCTCATGAGGGAGGTTGTATGAAGCTCAGACTCGCGCTCCTCCTCTCGACGCTGGTGGCGGCGTCTCCCGCACTCCCGCAGCAGAACCCCGTCCCCGCGCATGCCAAGGTCGACCAGCAGAAGGTGGACGAGGCCATCCAGAAGGGCTGCAAGTTCCTGCTGACGACGGGCAACGCGTTCGCCACCTTCAACCATGGGATGCGCAACCAGCCGGCCGCGGTCCAAGCCTACGGCGAACTCGTCCTGCTCACCCTCCTGCATTCCGGCTACTATACGGAAGACGACCCCGCCCTGCAGCCGCTGATCAAGCACGTGAACGAGAAAATCATCGGCTCGACGTACACGGCCGCGCTGATGGCGATGGCCCTCACCAAGCTCAACGCGAAGAAGTACCAGGCCCGCATCGTGCAGTGCGGGCAGTTCCTCTGCGACAACCAGTGCGAGAACGGGCAGTGGGACTACGGCGAGCCGGTCATCGACCAGAAGCCCGTCACCTACGACATGCCCAAGCGGCAGAAGAAGGCGGACGATGTCGCGACCGGGGCCGGCGCGGCGAATCCGAACGACCCGAAGCCCGGGGAGAACCCCAACGATCCGAAGCCGGCCGCGTCGACCGCCGGCAAGACCGAGGTCGAGAAGAAGGGGCCGGGGAAAACCAGGACCGAGCCGAGGATCCCCGTGCGCAAGAGGAAGCCGGGACCGCCGAACGGCGACAACTCGAATTCGCAGTATGCCGCGCTCGGGATCCGGGCCTGCCTCGACGCGAACATCGACGTCGATCCGTCCGTGCTGCAACGCGCCCGGCAATGGTGGCTCAAGAGCCAGAACTCCGACGGCGGCTGGGGCTACAACGACAAGGGCGACACGGGCGGCGGAGGCGGGAACGAAAGCGGCGTGAGCAACGACAGCTACGGGAGCATGACGGTCGGGGCGACCGGCGCGCTCTGCATCTACGACTACTTCATGGGAATCGCGTACAAGACGGACAACAACGTGCTGAAGGGCGTCGACTGGCTCGGCAAGAACTTCGACGTGACCAAGAACCCGAAGAAGGTCAGCTTCGCGTACCTGTATTACCTGTACGGCCTCGAACGCGCGGGCATGCTGTTCGGCACCGAGAAGTTCGGCGCGAACGAGTGGTATCCCGACGGCGCGAATCACCTGCTGTCGACACAAACGCCCGCGGGCACCTGGGGCGGCGCCGACAAGTTCCCGGCCTATGTCAACGTCGACACCTGCTTCGCGATCCTCTTCCTGCGCCGCGGGACGCCGCCGCTCAAGCCGCCCGTGGCGGTGGCGACGGGTGATCCGCACAAGCCGGTGCCCAACGGGGCGCCGGTGGCCAACGGCGGAGGCGGGGGAAACCGCGACCCCGGCCTGGTGGGGAACAAAGGGGTCGAAGCGATCGCCCCGGGCTGGCGCCTCATGAACTGCGGCCCCAGCTTCCAGAAGACGGTCAGCATCCGCGGCAAGGAAAACGTCCTCCAGACCTCCGAGGAAGGCGCCACCCGTCAGCCCCTGCTTCGCAAGACGATCGACGCCGCCGCCGGCATCAGCGTCAGGGCCACGGTCGGCCACCTCGAAAGCGACTCCTGGACCCTGGTCGTCAAGATCGACGGTCAGGAAGTCGCCAAGCACGGCGTCTCCGATCAAAGTTCGAAGGCAGGCTGGCTCGACATCGCCGTGGATCTCTCCTCCTATGCCGGCAAGAGCGTGCTCGTGGAGCTGATCTCGGTCGCCGGCGACGCGGCTCTCTGGTCCTCCGTCTCCCCTTAGGGTCCTGGTTTGTCGCCGGGGTTCCCTCTTTCCCCCGCGGGGGGCAGGGGACCGACCATTCTTGATGCCTGACGCCTCATCCGGCAGAAATCTCAACACCCTGTGCCTTGTCACCCTTGCTCACCTATGAGAGCCTGGTAAAATATCTCAATACTTTTGCGCCTTTTCTCATGCCCCTTTCCCGTACACCGCTATAGGAAGTCCGGTGGGCTCGGGGGGATTTTCACGGTTGTATCCCCAGCTCCGGCGTTTTAGTCCCTACGGAGGTCATCCGATGAAACAGGCCCTCGCCGCCCTGGCTCTCGCCGCGCTCACGATGCTCGCGGCCGCCCCGCAGGACGACGGGATCGCGCCCGTCGGCGACGACGGCAAGCCCCTGAACCTCGACTTCGAGACGGGGACGTTGAAGGACTGGACGGCGACCGGAACGGCCTTTGAAGGCCAGCCCGTGAAGGGCGATGCCGTCGCGAAGCGCCGGAACGACATGACCAGCGGCCACAAGGGCGACTACTGGATCGGCAGCTATGAGAACGGCGGCGACCCGGCGACGGGGACGCTGACGTCGGTTCCCTTCAAGGTCACGCATCCGTGGTGCGTGTTCTACGTCGCCGGCGGCCCGCACGAGAACACGAACGTCACCCTGTACAGCCTTCCCGAGAAGCAGATCCTCTCGAAGGTCTCGGGCGACGAGTCCGAGACGCTGAAGCCGATCGCCGTCGATCTGACCGCGTTCGTCGGCAGGCAGATGTACATCAGGCTGAACGACCAGAACACGGGCGGCTGGGGGCACATCAACTTCGATCACTTCCGCTTCTTCGCCGAGAAGCCCAAGCTCGCGAACATGCGGCCGCCGGCGGCTCCCGTGGCGCGGGACGACTATAAGTTCGCCGGCCTCAAACCCGAGGAGGCCGCCAGGGCGATGACCGTGCCCGAAGGCTTCAGCGTCAGCCTCTTCGCAGGGGAGCCCGACGTCGACCAGCCGATCGCGATGGCCCTCGATGAGCGCGGCCGAATCTGGATCGCCGAGAACGAGAGCTATCCGCGCTGGCGTCCGCCGCAGGAGGGCGGCCCGTGCCGCGTCCTGGTCTACGAGGACACGAACGGCGACGGTAAGTTCGACAAGAAGACGATCTTCATCGACAACATCAACTTCATCAGCGGGATGGAGGTCGGCTACGGCGGCGTCTTCCTCGGCGCCCCGCCTTACCTCCTCTTCGTGCCCATGAAAGACGGCGAGGACAAGCCGTCGGGCGAGCCCGTCGTCCTCCTGGACGGCTGGGAGCACCAGGACACGCACGAGACGCTCAACACGTTCATCTGGGGCCCGGACGGCTGGCTGTACGGCAACCACGGCGTCTTCACGCACTCGAACGTCGGCAAGCCCGGCGCGCCGGACAGCGAGCGCAAGAAGATCAACGCCGGCTTCTGGCGCTATCACCCGCTCAAGAAGGAGTTCGAGGTCTTCGCCGAGGGCGCGAGCAACCAGTGGGGCATCGACTTCGACGACCACGGCCAGGCCTTCGCCACGGCCTGCGTCATCCCGCACCTCTATCACGTGATCCAGGGAGGGCGCTACCAGCGGCAGGCGGGCCAGCACTTCAACCCGTTCACCTACGACGACATCAAGACGATCGCCGACCACCGCCACTATGTCGGCACGAAGGGCCCTCACGCGGGCAACGGCCTCTCCGACGCGGCCGGCGGCGGCCACGCGCACTGCGGCTGCATGGTGTACCTCGGCGACAACTTCCCGCCGGAGTATCGCGGGAAGATCTTCTTCAACAACATCCATGGCGCGCGCGTCAACATGGACGTCCCCGACCCCAAGGGCTCCGGCTTCGTCGGCAAGCACGGCAACGACTTCATCCTGGCGAACGACCGCTGGTCGCAGATCCTGAATCTGCGCTACGGCCCCGACGGCGGCGCCTACTTCATTGATTGGTACGACAAGCAGCAGTGTCACACGATGAACCCGAACGATCACGACCGCACCAACGGCCGCATCTTCAAGATCACCTACAAGAACCCCGAGGTGAAGGCCGTCGACCTCCACAAGCTGAGCACCAAGGAGCTGGTGGACTTGACGCTGCACAAGAACGACTGGTACGTTCGCCATGCGCGCAAGGTGCTCGCCGAGCGGCAGCCCGGCGCCGAGGCGTGGAAGCCGCTCGCGGAGATCGCGACGACCCATGCCGACGAGACCCGCGTGCTCCGGGCGATGTGGGCCCTGCACGTCACGGGCGGCTTCACCGAGGAGCTGGCGCTGAAGCTCGTCGGCCATAAGGACCCCTACGTCCGCGCGTGGACGATCCAGCTCTGCAACGAGGACCGGAAGGCGCCCGCCTCGATCGTTTCGAAGATGGCGGCGATGGCCGTCAGCGACGAGTCGCCGGTCGTCCGCCTTTACCTCGCCTCCGGCGCCCAGCGGCTCTCGATCGAGCAGCGCGCCCCGATCGTCGAGGCGCTGCTGCAGCACGCGGAGGACGCGGACGATCACAACCTGCCGCTGATGTACTGGTACGCGGCGGAGCCGATCGCGGGAACGGACATCAAGGCGGCGGCCCTGCTCGCGGCCAAGAGCAAGATTCCTCGCGTGCGCGAATATGTTTCACGTAGGATGGCCGCCTCGGTTTCGAAGTGACGTGGGCTGCGGGATCCCCCTGAGGAGCGCATCATGAGTCTGGTCCTGGCTTTCGTCCTGTCCGCCGGTCTGTCCGTCCAGTCCGATCAGGATCCCCTGGCCGCCCTGGTCGAGGTCCTGAAGGTCTCCGACGACGACGGCTTCCGCCTCGACATCCTGAAGGGCATCCGCGACGGCCTCAAGGGCCGCACGACGGTCGCCATGCCGAAGGGCTGGTCGGACGTCTCCCTGAAGCTGCTGCAGAGCCAGAGTGCCGAAGTGCGCTCGCTGGCGCAGATGATCTCGATCACCTTCGGCGACCCCGCCGCGCTCACCGCGCTTCGGAAAGTCCTCGCGGACTCGAAGGCGGGAACGGACGACCGCAAGGGGGCGCTGGAGTCGCTCCTGGGCGCCAAGGACCGCGAGCTCCCGCCCATCCTGTCGGCGCTGCTGTCGGACGCCGCGCTGCGGGGCTCTGCGATTCGCGCCCTGGGTTCCTACGAGGACCCGGGCACGCCGGCCAGGATCCTCGCCGTCTACTCGTCGCTGCAACTGCCCGAGAAGCGCGACGCGATCAATACCCTGGGCGCGCGCAAGAGCTACGCCAAGGAGCTGCTCGCCGCGCTGAAGGGCGGGGCGATCCCGCGGACGGATCTGACGGCCGCGTCGGTCCGCCAGCTCGGCGACCTGAACGACGCCGAGATCAACTCCTGGATCGAGAAGGAATGGGGCGCGGTGCGGCCGACCCCGGAGGCGCGGCTCAAGGAGATCGCGACCTGGAAGCAGTTCCTCGTCTCGAGCCCGAAGGGGGATCCGCGCAAAGGCCGCGTCATGTTCGCCAAGACCTGCATGCAGTGCCACACGCTCTTCGACGCGGGCGGCAAGGTCGGCCCCGAGCTGACCGGCGCCAACCGGCAGGATATGGACTATCTCCTCTCGAACATCCTCGATCCGAGCGCGGTGGTCGGGAAGGACTACCAAGCCACCACGATCCGCACCAAGAGCGAGCGCGTCGTCACGGGCCTCATCAAGGCGGAGGACAACAACGCAGTCACGCTGCAGACCGAGAACGACATCCTGATCATCCCGAAGACGGAGATCGACGCGCGCAAGCTGAGCGAGATCTCCATGATGCCCGAGGGGCTGCTCGCGAACATGTCGAAGGAAGACGCGCGCAACCTGGTCGCGTACCTGCAGCAGCTGACGCAGATCCCGTTCCCGGACGGCTTCACCCTCGAGTCGCTGAAGGCCGCCGCGCCGGGCGCGGGACTCTTCAACGGCAAGGACCTTGCAGACTGGGAGGGCGATCCCGCGGTATGGTCCGTCGATGCCGGCGAGATCGTCGGGAAGGGCCCGCAGAAGCGGAATCATTTCCTCTTTCACAAGCAGGAGTTGACGGATTTCCGCCTGACGGTCGAGATCCGGATCACGCCGCACGGCGGCAACAGCGGCATCCAGGTGCGCAGCGTCCCCGTCGAGGGCGGCGAGGCGCGGGGTTGCCAGTGCGACGCCGGCGCAGGTTGGTGGGGCAAGCTGTACGAGGAGGGCGCCCGCGGCCTGCTGTTCCCGAAAAAGGACCAGCCCTTCGACGGCGACAAGTTCATCCAGAAAGAGGACTGGAACGTCTACGAGATCGTCGCGGTGGGCAACCGGATCAAGACCGCCCTCAACGGCAACCTCTGCACGGACTACGAGGACGACAAGATGGCGATGAAGGGGCGGATCGGCCTGCAGGTGCACGCGGGCGGCCCCATGGAAGTGCGCTTCAGGAATTTCCAGCTGGAGCTCAACCCCAAGCTGGAGCTGAAGACCGTTAAGTAGCTGCAAAAGAGCCCGTCGCTCTGGTCGTGACGGACAATAGAAGGGGATGAATGTGAATCTGATCGCCGCGATCCTGGTCCTGGCGGCCGCCGCGCCCCAGGAGGAAAACGTCGTCCGCACCTGGAAGAAGATCAAGGTCACCGACAAGTTCTATGCCGAGGGGGCGAACGTCGGCGACTTCAACAAGGACGGCAAGATGGACGTCGTCGCCGGCCCCTTCTGGATCGAGGGCCCCGATTTCACCAAGACCCACCTGTTCATGGAGGAGAAGTCGTTCGACCCGGGCGGCTACTCGAAGAACTTCTTCGCTTACAGCTGGGACTGCAACAAGGACGGCTGGACCGACATCATCATCTACGGCTTCCCGGGCGAGGACGTCTCCTGGTACGAGAACCCCCAGGGCAAGGACGGGATGTGGACGCGCCATAAGGTGATCGAAAAGCTCGACAACGAGTCGCCGCAGTTCGTAGACGTCAACGGCGACGGCGTGCCCGACGTAGTCGGATCGACCGAAGGCAAACTCGGCTACTGGACCGTCAGCGACTGGAAGTTCCATCCGATCTCCCCCAAGGCCGGCTACCAGCGCTTCACGCACGGCCTGGGAATTGGCGACGTCAACGGCGACGGCAAGATGGACATCCTGGAGGCCAACGGCTGGTGGGAGCAGCCCAAGTCGCTCGAAGGCGACCCCGAATGGACGCTGCACAAGGAGAAGTTCGGGAAGGGCGGCTCGCAGATGTACGCCTACGACGTGAACGGCGACGGGCTTCCCGACGTCATCACGGCGATCGAGGCGCACGGCTACGGGATCTCGTGGTTCGAGCAGCTGAAGGAAGGCGGCTTCAAGGAGCACGTCATCATCGGTCGGAAGGACGAGGACAACAAGTACGGCGTCCGCTTCAGCCAGCCGCACGCGATCGACCTGGTCGACATGGACGGCGACGGCCTGAAGGACATCGTCTCCGGCAAGCGCTACTGGGCGCACGGCCCGAAGGGCGACGCCGAGCCGAATGCGCCCGCGGTGCTCTACTGGTTCAAGCTGGTGCGCGGCAAGGACGGCAGCGTCGACTGGGTGCCGTTCAAGATCGACGACGACTCCGGCATCGGCGTGCAGGTGATCGCCGCGGACCTGAACGGCGACCGCTATCCGGACGTGGTCGTGGGCAACAAGAAGGGCATCTTCGTCCACATCGGCGAAGTGAAGAAGGTCTCGAAGGACGAGTACGAGAAGCAGCTGCCCAAGCCGCTGGGCAATTAGTTCTACAACGCAGGATTCAAGTTCCAAACGAACGTAAGGCCTTGACTGAAAGTAGCTTGTGCGAAGAATGACCGGGGAAGGCCGAGACGGGCCATTTCCACAGCAAGGTGCTGGCACCGAAGGGGTTGACTGATTCATGTGCACAATTCCTGCTTAGGATTTAGCCCCGAGGGATATTGCGAACCCCGGCGCTCCGCAAGGGCGCCGGGGTTTTTTGTTGATCAAAGGGCGCGTCGCGGACCGCTGCATCGACGTCGCGGCCCTCTACCAGGCCTTCGGGGGCGGCGCCGGAGCCTCGATGACGGGCGATTCCCCCGAGCTCCACCCGGCGGAACGGCCCCTGGCGCCCCGCGTGATCACAAAGACAGCGTCACGTTTCGATCCATTGACCGTATAACGGGGCATGATTCGCTGCCTCGGGGTGCTCCTCTGCCTGGCCTCCACCCTCGGCGCGGACGTCGCCGTCCTGAAGGGGGGCGGCCGCGTCGCCGGCCGCGTCGTCGAGAAGGCCGACCACTACGAAGTCACCGTCGACGGCGTCCTCCGCACCTACACGAAAGACGAGGTCGACCGCATCGTCTCCTCGCCCAAGGAGTTCCTGGGCGACGCGGACAAGATGATCGACGAGGCCCGCGGCGACTATCAGAAGGCGCTGAACGCGACGGACCCATCGGAGCAGAACGCCATCCTGAAGGCGGCCATCGCCAAAGTCGCGCAGGCGCGCGAGGCCTATTCGACGGCGCTCGACCTGTTCCCGGAAGACGGTGCGCTCGGCAAGCAGATCATGATCATCATGCAGCTCATGCGGCTGCTGCGCGAGCGCGTCCACCTGGACGACACGCGCCTGCCGGGGGCGCCGCCCATGATCACCCGCGCGACCGCGCCGCCGATCATCACCCACGACGACGCGTACGCGACGCTGCTCGATGCCGCCAAGCGGAGCGATCCCGCGAAGCGCGCGGCGGCCGTCGCCGCCTTCAAGTCGCAGAATACGGACTTCGGAACGGCGGCGGCGCTGTTCCTCTCGCAGCCTGAGCCGGCGGGCGCCGCGGGGAAGTCGGTCCAGGACTACTTCGACAAGCCGTGGCTGCGGCAGACGCTGAACGCGCCCGGGCACCTCGAGGCGGCGAAGTCGATCGCGGCGATGAGCGCCGGACGCGACGCGCTGCAGCCCTTCGCGGTCCTCCACCTCTGCGGCGCCGGCCAGGAGCCCGACGTCGAGAAGACGGCAAAGTCGCTCGGCCTCCTCGTGCAGAACGGCATCGTGGGCACGCCGGAGGGGCACGCGGTCCGGGACATCGTCAACTGGATCGCCCACGGCGAGTACGACCTCGCCGTGCTGGCGTTCATCAATGAGTTCCGGGCGATCGACACGCCGGCCGTGCGCTTCGTCTGGTCGTACGCGTTGTTGCGCCTGGTGCAGGCGAAGAAGCGCGGCTTCGACCGCCCGGTGAGCGCGTTCGACACCGTCAAACTTTCGCTGACGGGCGGCCCGGAGCACATCACGGCGCTGGAGAAGTCGATCAAGGCGGTCGCGGTCTGCAACGTCTGCGGCGGGGAGGGTCGCTTCCGCTGCACGAACTGCCACGGCCAGAAGGAAACCAAATTCTATTGTCAGCGCTGCAAGGGCAAGGGCCACACGATCAGCTCGCTGGGGGCGAAGCTCGTCTGCCCCGCGTGTCTCGGCAAGGGCATCGAGAGGATCGTCAAGTGCGAGAAGTGCAAGAACGGCTACGTCGACTGCAAGCAGTGCGAGAAGCCGCGGCCGCCTCCGTCGATGGAGGATATCGTCGGCGCGACCGTCTGCTCCGCCTGCGAGGGCCGCGGGATGGCGTTCCGCAACGCCGCCGTCCCCTGCCGCGCCTGCCTTGGCCTCGGCGCGCGCCTCATTCCAAAAGCAGATCCGTCGAAGGTGCTGCCTTAGCGGTCGAGTCGACGCGAAGCGGGTACTCCTCTTCGAGGACGAGGCCGCGGCCGAAGCGCACGCGCACGTCGATATGCCATTCCAGCCGCTTCGAGTTGCCGAGGCCGCCGGCGGGGATCAGGTCCGGGAGGGTGACGCTGCGCAAGCCCCCCGCCTCCAGGGGCACGCTCACGAGCGTCACCTGCGTGGAGTGGCGACCCTGATCCTGGCTGCAGACCAGGGCCGCATCGACGGTGCGGCGCTGCTCGATCACGTAGTCCAGGGGCTGGCCGGCCGCCGCAGGCTCCCTGGAGACTTCGACGACCGTCCGGCCGGCCAGGATCCACAGCGCGGTGATGCGCACCCGGCGGACGAGCAGGAAGAGTCCCAGAAGGCCGGCGATGGATTCGAGAAGGCCGCTGTTTTTCCCGACCGCGTTGTTGCAAAGCGCGACGACGAAGTACCCGAGCGGCACCAGGCACGCGGCGATGACCACGGACGATCGGACGAACTCCAGCCAGCGGGGCGGGCTCACCCTCAGGGCGACGGCGAGCCGACGGCCGGGGCGCGGGTTGCTCACGCGGACAGTCTACTCTTTTGGCAGGTCCAGATGGCTGATCAGCGTCACGCCCTTCGCCTGGATCGCCGCCTTGACCTTCGCGCTCGTGAAGGCGTGGGTGACGCCGGCGCGGTCGGCCGCGACGTTCTCGTAGCCTTGATGGCCCATCGCGCGCATCTCCTCGGTGTCCATGCCGGGATGCTCGACGATCAACCAGGTCCCGGGCTCCAGCTTCTCGATGGCCGCGACGAGGCCCGCCTCCTTCTCTTCCGGGGTCTTCTGCGAGCCGGCCCAGGTGCGCACCCCCTTCGACCCCTTCGCCTCGAGCCGCAGACCGAACTCCCGGCATAGCTTCTCGGTGACGGCCTTCGCCTCGGGCGTCCCCGTCGCCGCCCCCATATGCGCCGAGGCATGGCTGATCCGCGGGATGTGCTTCTTCAGCGTTTCGATCTGCAGCCGGAACTCGCGCTCGATGTCCTCGGCCTTCGGCTTCATGTCGAAGAGGCCCGTGTCGGGCGGGAAGTCCTTGCGCTGCCGGGTCATCGGGTAGAAGTACCCGTCCTTGTCGGTCAGCGACGACGGCCCGCTGAGCGGCCGCCACTTGACGCGCTCCCACTCGCTGGTGAGGCAGAGGTGGATGCCCACGTCAATCTCGGGATTCTCCTGAAGGCGGCGGACGGCGTCCAGGAACCACGGACCGGGAACGATGACCTCCACCGAACGCGCGATGCCTTCCTTCACGGAGCGGATGCAGGCCTCGTTGACCCCGAGGGCGACGCCCATGTCGTCGGCCCGGACGAGGAGGCGGATGTCCTTGTCCTGTTCCACGCAGAGAAGGGGAGCCAGAACCAGCAGGAGATGTTTCATGCGATGATTATGCCCTCGAAGATCCGGGATCACGGCGGAATCCTTATACTGGCGACGATGCTGTTGCTGCTCCTGCTCCTCGCGGTTTCGGGTTGCACGGTTCCCCAGGCCGCATCGACGTCGCCGGTCCCGATCCTTTTCGACTCGGACATGAACACGGACTGCGACGACGTCGCGGCGCTGGCGATCCTGCACGCGCTGGCGGATCTGGGAGAGGCGCGGATCCTGGCGACGGGGGCCTCGTCGAAGAACGAGGAGGCGGCGCTCTGCATCGACGCGCTCAACACGTGGTACGGGCGGCCGGAGCTGCCGGTCGGCGTGCCGAAGGGACCGGGGACGACGGAACCCTCGAAGTACGCCAAGGAGATCGCGCGGCGATATCCGCATCGGCTGGAGTCGGCCGAGAAGGCGCCCGATGCGGCGCGACTGTACCGGGACGCGATGCTGAAGGAGGCCGACCACAGCGTGGTGCTGGTCACCGTCGGATACCTGACCAACGTCGCCGCTCTGCTCGCGCTGCCGGCGGAGGGCGACGTCCCGTCGGGCCTGGAGACGGTGAAGCGAAAGACACGGCTCTGGGCCTGCATGGGCGGGAACTTCGTCGGCGATCCGCCCAGGGACAATCTCAAGCTGGGCAACGTCAACTTCACCCGGGAGAAGGCGGGCGCGCTCGCCGCCATCACGGGCTGGCCGGCGCCGCTGGTCTTCGTGGGCCGCGAGATCGGGTCGGTCCCGAGCGGGCTCCAGATCGGCGCCCGACTGAAGGAGCATCCGGTCCGCGTCGCCTATTCGCTCTGGTTCGGCGGCGCGCCCGGGGATCGCCACGTCGCGGATCCGACGACCGTGCTCTTCGCCGTCCGCGGGCTCGGCACGCGCTGGACGCTGCAGGACAAGGGCGCGATGGACCTGCACCCCGACCTGACGTTCGAGTGGCGGATGGACCGCGTCTCGACCCAGGCGTACCTGCTCAAGCGGCCCGGCACGGACCACGCGATCGAGCGGGAGCTGGAAGACCTGCTGACGAGGAAACGCTAGTTGTCGAGCGTGACGTCGGACGCGAAGGTCTCGCGCGCCGTCTGCGAGATGCGCTTCGTGTCGTAGTAGGCGTAGGCGCCGACGCCGACCGCTCCGACTACCGGGAGCCAGCGGGACACGGCCTTGGTCGCGAGGCGCTCGGTCAGGCTGACCCCGACACGCTCGATCGCCTTGCCCAGCAGCTCGGGCGTCGCGCGCCGGATCAGCAGGCGCCCGCCGCCGACCACGACCACGCTGCGGACCGCCTGCGCCGCGGCGTGCTTGAACAGGCAATACATCATGCCTTCGGGCGTCAGGTGCACCCGCTTCCCGTACGCGCCGGCCACGTCCGCCACCATCTGCCCCTGGATCCTCCAGATGAGGAGCAGGTCCGGGATCAGGGTGAGCAGGCCGGCGGGGCCGGGCGGGACGGCGAGCGCGCCGGAGATCGCGGCCGCCTTCATCGCGGCGGTCTTGCCGATCGCCTGCGAGCGGACGGCCGGATAGAGGGCCGGCGGTTCGGTCGACGTCGGGACGGAATTGATGGCGTCGTGAAGGGCGGTGAGGATGCGCGGGATCATGCTTTATTAGACCCCCTCTAGAACGCTCCCGCTACCAGAATCTTCGCGCCATCTGGATCAGGAGCGCCAGGACGGCGACCAGCAAAAGGACGCCCCCCAGGATCCACCAGCCTTCGCGACGGTCGGACATGGACGCTCATCATGCACGGCGGGGGCCGGCGGAGCAAGTCCCTCAGGGGAAGTCGCGACGGTACCGTGCGAGAAGGAGGTCCACGTCGTTTTCCATGATATAGATCTTCCCGCGTGCGCGCTTCGTCTCGCCGGGCTTGAGGCCGCCCAGGCGGAAATCGTTGTGCAGGCAGACGATGACGCCCTGGAAGAGCTCCTGGGTCGGCGTCCAGGCGGTCGCGAAAAGCCAGAGGCCGTCGGCGGAGACGCAGCCGATGAGGTCGTTCGAGGGGACGTCGGGGCTGTGCGGCCGCGGGTTGCAGTCCTTGCGGTCGATGCCGGCGGGGATGTAGAGCTGGCCGCCCTTGTAGATCGCCTCTTCGGTGCGGCGCGCCTGGGGCAGGAAGGTACGGCGGCCGTCGATGAAGACGAAGGACTTGTCGACGTAGGTCCTCTGGGTTCCGCCGGTGAAGGCGCCGACGCGAACGCAGGGCTGGACCCATTGGGCGTCGACGAACTCGCTTCCCTGGTTGGTCGCCTCGACCTCGAAGTCGACCCTGCCGTCGCCTGCGGCAATGCGATGGTTGACGACGACCCCGCCCTCGACGGTGTCGCGTAGGGTGATGGTCCTGCCGTCGTCGGACAGTTTCTCGGCCTTATGGGGGATGACGGTCTTCTTCCATTCGACGTCGCGGGCGCCGGAGCGGCAGTAGGCCTCGAGGTAGAGGATGTCGATGCGGCCGCCGGGGAAATCGCCCGTGACGGCGAGCATGTTCTTCTCCCAGGCCAGACGGAGGGGCGGCTGCTGCCGCGCCTGGGGGGAGGCCGGGGTCGTGCAGCCGGCCATCACCAGGGCGGCGGCGAGGGCCAATCTCATGCCTATCCTACGCCCCACAAACATGACTGGCTTGTTTGTGGGACGTGGTAGGATCGGCGGCATGAAGGGATCGGTCGCCTATTTTTACGCGTTCGACGTGGCCAACGAGATCCGGACGTCGCAGGTCCGGGAGGTGCTTTCCCAGAAGCCGTTCCCGTACCAGATCCGCCTCGGCGCCGCCGCCCCCCGCGACGTCCCCGTCTACAGCCCGCTGACGATCCGCCTCACGCCGTTCCCGTGCGCCGCCAATGTCGGGGCGGTCAGCCTCCAGACCGAGGTCAAGGTCTTCGAGATCGGCGCCCTCTCCATCTCGTATGAGATTGCGTTCGACGTTCCCACGCTCGCGGACCTGGTGCCCTACCACCAGTTCAAAGTCGGCGACGAGCCCCTCGCCCTTCTCGCCGAACGCCTCGCCCTCCAGGTCGCCGACAGCATCAAGGAGGCCATGCGGAAGCCCAACTCCGACCGCCCCGTCGTCGAGGCCTACACCGCGTTCTGCGTCTCCGACCTCGGCGGCGTCTCCGTCCCCGACTGGGTCGCGTCGCAGAAGGAGGCGATCGCCGGACTGCTCAACGAAGAGCCGACGCCCGGGAAGCTAGCGCCGCAGCAGATCGAGGAGACCTTCGAGCAGTTCCTCTCCTATACGCGCGACGACTTCGCCGTGATCGACTGGGACGCGGCCCTGGTCGTCGACGCCGGCGGTTACGTCGACGACGTGCTGTTCATGCT
>DASQOM010000094.1:0-14321 GCA_035644495.1 Planctomycetota bacterium
AGCGCGGCGAGGGAATAGAGTCCCCCCGGCCGCTTTCCCGCGATGCACGGCAGGATCATCCCGAACGGCGCGTGCGCGCCGGCGAGCAGCAGCGCGGCCAGCCCCCGGCGCGCGAGGGACGACCCTTCCAGGCGGCCGACCTGGAGAATAAGGAAGGGAGCGACGGTGAGGAGCGCCGAGCAGGCGGGGACGACAAACCGGATCAGCCGGCGCGGGGAAAGGCGGAGGAGCAGCCTTCCGGCCAGAAATGCCCCCAGGCCGAGTCCCGCCATGGCCGCCGAAAGCGTCACCATTGCCGACGTCAGCGAGCCGCCGATCTGCGCCGAGGCGATGCGCGACCAGGAGACCTGCCCCGCCAGCATCGTCGCTCCGGACACGACCGCGAAAAGGCGCGCGGGCCACGCGGGGCCTCGATCGTCCGCTTCCATATCCTGTAATGCCTCCCGCGAGACTCCATCAGGGCGGAGCTCCTGAATTTTCCGCGATGCCGGAACCAGGGGGTTATAGTCCTTCGGCGTGCCGCCCGACGAAGAGCTGGTCCGGTCCTGCGCCCGCGGGGATCCCGAGGCGTGGCGGAGCTTCGTCGATCTCCACGCGGGCTGGGTGCTCCGCGTCGCAAGGGCCTCCCTGCGACGGCTCCGCGGATCCGCGGCCGAAGCCGACGCCGAGGACGCCTGCGCGGAGGTGTTCCGGCAGCTCGTCGACCGCGACCGCGCCCTGCTGCGGTCCCTCCGCCCGCCGTATCACCTTCGAGCGTGGCTGGCGGTCCTCACGCGACGGGCCTGCGCCAGGCTGTTGCGGAAAAAGCCCGCCGTCCCCGGGCTGCCCGACGTGCCGGCCCCCCGGGCGGCGGCGCCGTTCGGCGAACTCCTCGCCCGGCTTCCGCCCGCGGACCGCCTGCTCCTCGAGCTCTTTTTCGTCCACGACGCCCCGTATGACGAGATCGCGGGCATCCTGGGCATCTCGCCCGAATCGGTGGGGAAGCAGAAGACGCGGGCGCTGGAGAAGCTGCGCTCCTTCCTCGACGGGGACGCCGGATGAAATTTTCCGATGCCGCGCCCGGTTTCGACACCGACAGGGCATAACTCTACAGATGGCCGAGATGAACGACGCGGACTGGAAGCGACGCTTCGCCGATGCGGGGCGTCCTCCGTCCGCGGGCGCCTGCCCGCGGGACGAGCAGCGTTCAACCTGGACGCGCGGGTCGCTGCCGGCCGAGGCGGTCGAGCATCTGGCCGGCTGCCGGGATTGCCGCGAGGAAATGCTCTCGATCCGCCGCACTCTTGGGGAGAAGCAGAAGACCGGGCGGATCTCCGGCGAGCTCCGCAGCCGCCTCCAGGCGCTGGCCCCGCGCCGTTCGACCAAGCGGCTATGGATCGCCGCGGCGGCGGCGGCCGCGCTCTTCGCCGTCGCGCTGGCGCTGACCTTCCGCGACTCGGACTCGAAACCGGCGACGATCGCCGTCACTCCGCCCGCCCCGAAGGAGAAGCCGCGCCCTTCGGAAGTCCGCCACGAGACCCCTGCTCCACCGCCCGAGGCACCCCAGGCCCCGCCGGCGCCGGTCGAGCCGCCAAAACCCGCGCCCGAGAAGCTGGCCCCCGCGCCGGATCCCGCCGTCGCAAAACCGGTCCCGGCTCCCGAGAAGCCGGCGCCGACGATCCCCGCTCCGGAAAAGCCCGCGCCGGAGCCGACGCGCGCGACCCTGCGCGGGACCCTGGTGGCGCTCTCGGGGAGCTGCTCCCTGCAGGCCGAAGGGGAGGCCTCGATGCAGACCGTCCGCGTCGGCCAGAAACGCGACTTCCCGGGAACGATCCGCGTGAAGGCCGACGTCGCCTCCGTGAAGGCGGCCGTCGCTGCGGTCACCTATTATGTTCAGCGCGGCGCCGAACTCTCGATCCAGCTTCAGGAAGGACGCACCCGCGTCCAGCTGGTCCGGGGGGAGGCCTTCTTCGACGTCGCGCCGGGCAACGGCCTCTTCGAGGTCGAGACCGCGCAGGGCGGGGTCGCCGTCAAGGGAACGCGCTTCCTCGTTGCGGCGGGAACTGCCGAAACCGAGGCGCTCGTGCAGCGCGGCTCCGTCGAATTCACCGCGACCGGCCAGTCCGTGGCGCTCTCGCCGGGGGAGCGCAGCAGCGCGGGAGCCGGGCGGTCGCCCGCCGCCCCGCAGAAGGCCGACCTCGCCCGACGCCTGACCTGGGTGCACGCGCTCGAGGACTCCGTCTGGATCGAGGCGGAGCAGATGGCGCTCCAGGGCGGCATGGCGGTCCTCGCGGACGCGACGGCGTCCGGCGGCCGCGCCGTCGGGGTGAGGGATCCGCTCAAGCCGGGCACGGAGGCGTCGGCCGAGATCCGCGCCAGGCGGAAGCAACCGGCGCCCTACGCCGTCTGGGTCCGCCTCTCCTGGCCCCATAACGTCCCGTCCGCGCTGACGCTCGCCGTCGGCGATAGCCTGCGGTGGACGTCGAAGGATGTGGCGTCGGCGCAGGGGTGGCAATGGGTGCGCGCCGGCTCCGCCGAGCTGTCCGACGAGCCCTTCCGCATCCGACTGACCGATACGAAAGCCGGCCTGCGGGTGGACCAGATCCTGCTGACCAGCGACCCGGACCTGAATCCCGAAACGGATAAACGGTAGGAGGAACGCATCATGATCCTGCGCCTGATGGTCGTGCTTGTCCTGGCCGCCCCCGCGGCCGCGCCGAAGGAGCCGACGGTGATCTCCCCGGGCGCGATGCAGCCCCACCTGGCGGCGACCGACGACGGCTCCTTCCACGCCGCCTTCATCAAGGAGGGTAACATCTTCTACTCGGGGTCCTCGGACCTCGGCAAGACGTGGTCCGCCCCGCTGCTGGCGCTGGACGGCCGCGGCAAGGCGACGGGCGGGATGCAGCGCGGGCCGCGCATCGCCGTCGACGGGAAGAAGACGATCTATATCACCGCGCCCGTCTGCTTCGACGACGCCGAGGCGACCAAGAAATATCCCGTGCGCGATCTCTATATGGTGGTGTCGACCGACGGCGGCAAGACGTTCTCGAAGCCGGTCGAGATCAACGACGCGCCGAAGAAGGCGCCCGAGTCGCTGCACTGGCTCGCCGCGGCGCCGAACGGCGACGTCTTCGCGGTGTGGCTGGACCTGCGCAACCGCGAGAAGGGGCAGGATCTCGGCTACGTCAAGATCAGCGAGCAGGGGAAGAAGATCGGCAAGAACGGCATCCTCCCCGGGCCGATCTGCGAGTGCTGCGCACCCGGCCTCGCGGTCGACGCCAAGGGCAACCCGATGGTCCTCTATCGGGAAGGCGGCAAGACCAACCGCTCGATCTTCCTCGGCGTCTCGACGAACGGCGGCGCGTCGTTCTCCAGGATCAACCGCATCAACTCGGGCGACACGAAGATCGACGCCTGCCCGATGGACGCGCCGCAGGTCGCCATCAGCCGCGACGGGAAGGCGACCGCGGTCGCCTGGATGGACTTCCGCGCCGGCAGCAACGTCCGCCACGTGCAATGGTCGCTCGCGAGCGGCGGCAAGTTCGGGCCCGAGGCTTCGGCCAGCGACGCCGACAAGGGCGGCCAGGGCCATCCCTCGCTCGCCTTCGATTCCCAAGGCGTCGCCTGGTGCGCGTGGGAGGACACCCGTCGCGGTCTCAACGCACAGGGGATCTTCGCCGCGGACTCGAAGACGAAGAAGAACATCGCGGTCAGCGGGGAGAACGAGGGTCGCTGCGGCTATCCGACGCTGGCCAGCGCCGGCGGCGCGCTGGGAGTGATCTACGAAGCCGGCGGCAACGTCGCCTTCCGGCTGATCGCGCCCTAGTCGCGGCTGCGGTTGTAGAGGAAGACCAGCTGCAGCAGGGTGCCGAGCACGGAGACGGCGGAGGCGACGTAGGTCAGCGCCGCGGCATCCAGGACCCCCTTCACCTCGGGCAGCTCGTCGGCGGCGACGAGGCCGCGGTCCGACAGGATCGCGAGGGCGCGCTTCGACGCGTTGAACTCCACCGGCAGCGTGACGAGCGTGAAGAGGAACACGAGGGTGAACCCGACGATGCCGCCCAGGAGCAGAAGCTTTCCGAAGGCGAAGCCCCACATCGCGAGGAAGAAGCCGAGGCCCAGCGCCAGCTGGCCCAGGAACGACCCGAACGTGCACAGCGGCACGAGCGCGCTCCGGAGGTACATCGGCCCATAATGGCGCGCGTGCTGGATCGCGTGCCCCACCTCGTGGCCCGCGATGCCGACCGCCGCGAGGGAGTCGCCGGAATAGACCTGCTCCGAGAGCCGCAGCTTGTGGAGCAGGGGATGGTAGTGGTCGCTCAGCATCCCCGGCGTCGGTTCGATCTCGACGCCCGAGACGCCTTCATAGTCCATGATGGCCCTCGCGGTCTGGGCGCCGGTCAGGCCGCGGCGGCTGCGGATGCGCGACGCCCGCGCGTAGGCCGATCGGACTTTGGCCTGGGCCCAGAGTCCCAGCAGCAGTCCGGGGACGATGAAGAGCAGAAGTCGCGGGTCGAAGAAGTAGAGCATCTACACCGACAACGCGCAGGGTCCCGCGGTCATTTCCGGCGCTGGATCGTCCATTTCTCGAGGCTGCCCGCGATGCTCAGACGATCCTCCTCGATCCCGAGGCGGGGCGCCAGGACCAGGGGCACCCCGCACTCGCTGAACGTCGCGGGCATCCGTCCATGGACGAGCTCGTATCGGGCGACGGCGATCGCCGCCCGCAGGAAATCCCAGTTCTGGAGCTCCTCCTCCAGCGCCTCCAGGGTCCCGAATTCGCTGAAGAGCAGCTGGGCCACGTCCTCTTTGCGATAGGGGGCCCGGATTTCGAGGTCGAAAGCGGCGGGAATCGTGACGGACGTCATCGGAAGAGTGCCGGCGCGTTCGCATCCGTCGCGGATCCCGTTGAGCACCCGGGCGGTGCAGACCCGCATCGAGAAGAGATCCCGCCAGCCGACGGTCTCCTCCAAAGCGTGATGCACGTCGTCTCCATTCAGCAGCGAAACGGAGGCCGAGTGCTCCAGAACCGCGCGCCGGCTTTCGGCGCCCCAGGTTCGGAAGACGACCGAAACCGCCGGACGCGTGGAACGGAGAAGGTCGAGACGGCGCTCGAACTCCACGAGTTGCGGTTCCGTCAGTCCGTGCGCTTCGAGCATCGACCGGAGGTCCTGGCGGACCCAGGCTTCCACGACCCTCATCTGATCCCAGGTACCCGGCTGTCCCAGGCGGGCCGTGTCGTGGGCCACCATCAGCGCCGTCGTCAGCCATTCGACGGCGTCCGCGTCGCGTCCTTCCTGCCAGGACACGAACGCCGTCGACGTCAACGCGCGTCCGATCCGGATGGCCTTGCACGGCCATAAGGGATCCGGGAAGCCGGGCCAATCAAGTCGTGTCCGCCGCGTCGCCCTGCGACAGGACTCGAGCCAGGGCATCGATTCCCCCAGCAGCCGCGGGGTATCGGCGGGAATTCCGTGCGCGTCGAAGTCCGGCTCCATCGTCGTCCCGAAGTGGGAGTCCGATCCATACACGGGGTGCAGCTGCCAGAGCGCCTCGAACGAGGGGCGCATCAGGTCCCAGGAGTTTCCGGGTTCCTCCGGCCCCGAGAGCGCGGGACGACTGCAGGTCCGGTCCGGGACCCCGTCCAGGATCCGGGCGACGTCGGCTACATGCCACGCGAGGGTCGTCTGCACGCCCCGCCAGAGCCGCCAGACGATGCCGCCGACGAGGACGAGAAGGACGGCGAAGACAATCAGGAGGATGCGAGCAAGGAACACCACACGACTTCCCACGGCATCATCGTATCGGGCGGTCAAATTCCAGTAAACAAGCTCGCCGCGGAACCGTCAGGGTGATAGAGTTAGGCATGGGAGACGACAAGAAAAAAGGCGGAGGAGGAGGCTTCAAGTTCGGCTCCGCCATGATCTGGGCGGGCGGCCAGTGGGCGGTCAACTGGTTCCTGTTCCCCGACATGCACCTCTGGACGATCGTCTCCGCCTCCATCAGCGCCTTCTTTGCGGGACTGTCGACGTCCGCCATCCTCGGCCGCTTCGCGAAGTGGGGCGCCAACGCCTGGGTGATGATGCTGCTGGGCGTGCTGGTCGGCGTCGCCATCTTCTCGGGCGCCTTCACCGGCCTGACCGCGGCCTTCAACTGGTGGAACGCGAAGGACGTCAAGGTCGACTGGGACAAGCTCCAGGCGTTTCTGCTCAGCTGGTCGGTGGTGCCGCCCGCCGGCTTCGGCCTACTGACCGGCCTCTACGTCCGGTCGAAGACGCCGAAGGGCAAGCAGTAGCCCCTTCCAAAAAGCGACTCCGAGTCCCTTATTGCGGATTCGTCGAGCTCCACAGCACCGGATTGATCGACGTCTCGATCGGCTCCCCCACCTTCGCGCCCGGACACCAGGTGTCCCAGTCGTTCTGCTGGTTCTCGTTCCGAGGCGCGGCGAGGCGCATGGCCTCGTCCATATAGATCACCGTCATCACCTCGCGGGGGCGGTCGCTGAGGTTCCTCCCCGCGCGGTGGAAGGTCCAGCCGGAATGAAAGCTGACCTCGCCCAGCTCGAAGGGCTGCTCCACCTGGCCCAGGTTGGCCGCGAGCAGCTTCTGCTCGATCTTCGATTCGCTCCGGTCGCTGATCTCGAGTTCGCGGCCGAGGTCGTGGGTGTGGCTCTTCGGCGCGAAGGCGAGCGGCCCCATCTCGAGCGGCGTCGCCTGCAGCGGAATCCACGCGGTGACGGTATGCGTCGACGCCAGCGGCCAGTAATACTGGTCGGCGTGCCAGGGCGTGAAGCCGCCGCGCCCTTCCTTGTACAGCGCCTGGTCGTGGTACATCCGGACGCCCGTGGTGCCCATCAGCTCTGCCGCGATGCGCGCCAGGCGCCGCGAGAACACGAACTCCCTCACGACGTCGCTCTTCGTCCAGATGTTCATGACCTGGAGGAAGGCTTTCTGGTAGGTCGTGCGCTGCTCCATCGGCAGGTGCAGCGTGTTGAGCTCCTGGACCTTGCGGCTGATCTCCGGGGCGCAGGCGGCGATCGTCTCCGCGCTGAGGACGTCTTTCAGCGTGACGAAGCCGTTCTCGCGGTAGAAACGGATCTGGTCGGCCGTCAGCGCGAACGGCGCGTCCAGGCCGGGGCGGGTCGCGGTCAAAGTCTTCATGCCGGAAGTATGACGCGGCCCCGCGGAAACCGCTACGTCCCGCTGATCCATTTTTGATACTATTTGATCGTCTGTGACTCATCATGCCGCACTTCTGTGATACATTCGTACCATGAAGGCGAAGATCGAACGCGTCTCGACCGGCGATGCGGCGTCCTTCCTCTGCCGGCGCCGCACGGACCCGCGCTTCGGCTTCTCCTGGCACTACCATCCGGAGCTGGAGCTGACGCTCATCGTGCGCAGCCGCGGGCGGCGCTTCGTCGGCGACTCGATCGAGCCTTATGACGACGGCGATCTGGTCCTGGTCGGTCCGAACCTTCCGCACACCTGGAGCTCCGATCCGCGCCGGAAGGGGCGGCACGAGGCGGTCTTCTGTCAGTTCCCGCGCGAGTTCCTGCGGGCGCCGGAGCTCGCCGGGGCGGGGCGCCTCTTCGACCGCGCGAGCCGCGGGCTGCGCTTCAGCGGAAGGACGCAGCGGGCGGTGGCCCGCCGGATGGAGGGCATGGACCGGCTGCACGGCCTGCGGCGCCTGGCCGTCCTGCTCGAGATCCTCGACGAACTGGCCCGCTCGAGGGAGTCGCGGCCCCTCTCCGGCCCCGAGTTCACCCCTGCGCTGAGGAGCATCGACGCGGACCGGATCGACCGCGTCTGCCGGCACCTGGACGGACGCTTCGCAGAGCGGATCACGCTGGAGGAGGCGGCGTCGGTGGCGCATCTCAGCATCCCGGCATTCGGACGCATGTTCCGGCGGACGACGGGGAAGACGCTGGTAGGGTACCTGCACGAACTGCGGACGGGGATGGCGTGCCGGGAGCTGATCGAATCGGAGCGGCCGGTGGCGGACATCGCGTTCGGGTCGGGCTTCAACAACCTGTCGAATTTCAACCGGCGCTTCCGGGCGCTGAAGGGGATGAGCCCGCGCGAGTACCGGAACGCCTTCCGTCCGGCGTCCCATTAAGTATGTGCTTTTCGCGGTCGGGGACGGGCCCGTCGTGATACTATTAGGCCAGATTCGGGACGCGCGGGGCGTTCAACCCGCGTTGAAAGGAACGGCGATCGAGACCGGGGTCGCCCAGGGCGAGCCATGGGCCAGGAAATCCTCTACTGCTACAAGTGTCAGATCCGCCTCATGGGGTCTGAGTTCGAGAAGGGCAAGGCCTTCAAGGTCGGCGGCCAGGCCTCCTGCGCCGTCTGCGTCAAGGACCTGATCGGCTCCGTCCCCCCCGCCGCCTACGAAACCGACCGCGGCCGCAAACTCGCCTCCACCGCCCGCATCCCGCTTCCCAACCCCGAGTCCTCCGGCAAGATGAAATCCATCACCAACCGGAGCGTCGCCCCGCCGCCGCCGCCCGACCCCGCCGAGAAATCCAAGGCCGGCCTCGTCATCGGCGCCACCGCCGCCATCTTCGCCGTCGTCCTCCTGATCGCCCTCGCCCTCGGCTCCGGCTCCTCCCGTCGCACGCCGCCAGGACCGACGCCCCCGACGCCTCCCCAGCCGCCGATCGGCCGCTCGACCGACCCGGTCCCGCTGCCTCCGACGCCACCGCCCGCCGGCTTCGCCGCCGACCTGCGCGAGATCGACGAGAAGATGCGCAGCGGACTGGCGAACGAGGAATTCAAGCAGACCGCCGCGCTGCTGGACGAAGCCCGCAAGCGCCGCAATACGCCCGAGTGGCTGAGCGAAATCGACCTCCGCATTCCGCAGGTCGAGGGGCGCGCCCGCCGGGCCTCGATGCCGCTGCGCGAGAAGGCCATCGAGGCCCAGAAAAAGTCCGACGCGGCCGCCGTCGGCCGGCTCCGGGATCAGGTCGCCGCCTGGGGCTTCCCCGGCGTCGTCGACGACTTCAACAGGGCGCTCGCCGACGCGGCCGCCCCGCCGGTGCCGCCGACTCCGCCCGTGAAGGGACCCGAAGCGCTGGTCCTTTACGCCGAGGGCATGGCTCCGGGGGTCCGCGACCATAGCTGGAGCTGCAAGCTCAACCTGGTCTGCACCGACAAGGCCTTCGAGGGCACGAAGTCGCTCTCGTACGCGCCCGAGCGACCCTGGGCCGGGGTCTTCCTGGGCCACGACTCCGGCTTCGAGCTCGGCGAATACCCCTATGTCAGCTTCGCCCTCTATCCGACCATCGAGAATCCCAACCTGACGCTGGCCCTCTGGGGCCCCGACAAGAACCTGAGCACGGCCATCGGATTTTCGAAGCTCGGACCGCCGCTCAAGGCCGGCGAATGGAGAAAGTTCGTCGTCCCGGTCTCGAGCTGCGGTCCCTCGAGCGGACGGGTCACCGGCTTCATCATTCAGTCCGGTCCGGTATCGTCCGAGCCGCTGTTCTATCTCGACAACGTCATGTTCCTGAAGACGGCTCCCGACAGCGCCGCTCCGCCCGTCCCGGCGCCCGATGCCGGCGGCGGGAAGTGGATGGCGGCGGCCCTGAAGGCGGCGGCCCGCGACTATGACGGAGCCCAGAAGGAGGTCGACGAGCCCGGCGACGTCGAGCTCCTGAAGCTCGCCGCCCAGGTGCCCGTGGAAGCGGCCAAGGTCATCGACAAGTGGACCAAGGGACAGAAGGTCCGGCTCGAGGTCCTGGGCGGTTCGGGGGAGCGACTCCCCGTCGAGGGCAGCGTCCTCGCCGCCGATACGGTCCGCGTCACCGTCGCCCGCGAGGATGGGCCGTTCGAGGTTCCCCTCTGCGAAATCGCCCCGGCCGGCCTGGCCGAGATCTTCCGAAACCGGCCCGACCGGAAGCCGCAGGACGCGCGCGCGGCGGCGGCGTTCTGCGCTTTCGAAGGCGACCTGGACGGCATGAAGAAGTTCTCCGGCGAGAACGCGGCGCTGCCCGAGAAGTATATGGCGTTCGCCCAGAAGCGCGCCTCCCTGATGGAGGTCGAGGCCGCGGCCCGGCGGAGCTTCTGGACCGCCGAGGGCGAGTTCGCGTACCCGAAGCGGCGGAGCGCGGCGATCGAAGCCCTGACGGCGCTGCAGGCCCTCCCCGAGGCCGCGCGGCTGCGGCCGTTCATCGCCGCGCGCCTGGAGTCCGCGAGGGACACGCTGCTCCAGGCCGACGACCTCTCGGGCGCCGGCAGCTTCGCGCTCACGGGCAACGCGAAGGTCGACCTCTACTGGAGCTCGAACGTCGACAGCGCGCCGTCGAAGGCGAAGGAGAACTACGTCGAAGCCGAGTTCTACTGCTTCCCCGGCACGACGATGAAAGCGTGGGTCTGGGCGGGCGCCTGCTGCCAGGAAACCTTCGACGCGTCCTGGCAGGCGACGGAGCTCACGATCCCGAACCCGAAGAACTCGAAGGAGCCCGTGTCCTGCGAGCCGGGGGCGGACGCGGCGCCGTCGCTCAAGATGCCCTTCTCGCTCCGCAAGTGGCACGCGCAACACGGCGGCCCCAAAGAGCCCCTTCGCTGGGAATGGATCCCGCTCACGCTGCCGAAGTATGAAGCTGCCGGCCCGAAGAGGATCCGCATCCTCACGGCACAACAGGGCTTCTCGGTCGCGGCGATCGCCGTCAGCGCGACGCGCCGCAATCCGCCCACCGACGCCGAGATGAAGGAACTGGAGAAGTCCCGCGCGGCCGCGCGCAAGGGCGGCGGCAACGAGCCCACCGGAACGATCGTCCACGAATGGTGGGGCGGCATCGACGGCAACAACGTCGAAGACCTCGTCAAGAGCCCCGTCTTCCAGGGCAAGCCTTCCGGCACTTCGGTGCGCGACCTCTTCGAGGCGCCGAGGGACATCGCCGACCGCTTCGGCTCCCGCATGCGCGGGTTCATCCATGCGCCCGTCACCGGCAACTACACCTTCTGGATCGCGAGCGACGACGGCTCGGAGCTGTATCTGAGCGCGGATGAAACGCCGACGAAGAAGCGCGCGATCGCGAACTGCCCGTATGCCGCGGGGATCCGCGACTGGACCCGCGCGCCGTCCTGCAAGTCGGCTCCGATCCTGCTCACCGCGGGCAAGCGCTACTATATAGAGGCGCTGCAGAAGGACGGCGGCGGCAACGACCATGTCGCGGTCGGCTGGACGCTGCCCGACGGCACCGACGAACGGCCCATCCCCGGGAAGCGCCTGTCGCCCTGGATGGCGTCTGGGACCCCGGTCGCCGCGCCGCTTCCCGTCGGGACGGGCTTCTACCGGGCGATCAGCCTGAACGGGCCGGCGGCGACGATCGACAGCCGCCGCTGGGAAGGCAAGGGCGCGCCGGATGTGACGTCGAGCACCGAATGCTTCGAGAATATGACGGTCCCTCTGGTGCCGCCGACGGACGAGGCGCGGTCCCGGATGATCCGCTCCTCGGTGTTCACGAAGGACGGGAGCTGGGTGAAGATGGACAAGGTGCCCCCCGGCAGCTACCAGGTCTACCTCTATGTCTGGGAGGACAATATCTCGGGCACCTTCGACATCCTGGTGCAGGGGGCGGTCGCGCACAAGGGCTACAACAGCGGCGCCGCGGGCCACTGGGACCGCCTGGGGCCCTACCCGGCGACGGTGACGACGGGCACGATCGAGGTCCGCTCCGGACCGGGGGGAGACGCCAACTTCTCCGGTCTCGAGGTCTGGAGGACCGGAAAGTAGCGGTCGATTGCCGCGGGCGCTTCTTCTCCCGAAAGAAGGGAGCGCCCGGCTTGATTCTCAAGGGGGAGGACTTACACTTAGTTCCAGTACCATGTCCAATGACGCGATCGACCTCGCCCTGGCCCGGCACGTCCGGCAGATCGGTCTGGTGTCCCAGGAACAGATCAATTCCGCCCTCCAGCTGCAGTCCACCAGCATCAAGAGGGGCAAATACATCTCATTCTCGGAAGTCCTGGTGCAGATGGGCCTCCTGACGGCCCCCCAGCGCGAGACGCTCGAGAAGAAGATCCGCGACCAGCAATCCGGCGTCACCCAGCTCGGCCCCTACAAGCTCGTCAAGAAAATCGGCGAGGGCGGCATGGGCGCCGTCTATCTCGCCCAGGATGCCGCGGGCAAGAACGTCGCGGTCAAGGTCCTTCCCCGCCATCTCGGCACCAACGCCGAGTTCGTGAAGCGCTTCAAGCGCGAGGCGGACGCGGCCACGATGCTGAAGCACCCCAACATCATCGGGGCCTTCGCGGCAGGCGAGGACCTCGGATACCACTACTACGTCATGGAGTACTGCGACGGCCAGCCGGTGGACGTCCTCCTCGCGGCGCGGAAGGTCTTCCCCATCGACGAGGCGCTGACCCTCGCGCTCCAGGTGGCCGGCGGCCTCAAGTATGCCCACGACCTGGGCATCATCCACCGGGACATCAAGCCGTCGAACATCATGCTCGCCCGGGACGGCGAGGCGAAGGTCCTGGACCTGGGCCTCTCGAAAAACCTCGACGACGCCGGGATGTCGTTCAAGACCGTCACGGGCGCCGTGCTCGGGACGCCCCATTACATCTCCCCCGAGCAGGCCCAAGGCGAGAAGAAGGTCGACGGCCGCAGCGACATCTACTCCCTCGGCGCGACCCTGTACCACCTCCTGACGGGAAAGACGCCCTTCGACGGGCAGACCGCGCTCGAGATCCTCTCGAAGCACGTCAATACGACGCTGCCCAACCCGCAGGACCTCCGGGAGGAGATCCCCGACCCGGTGGTCCAGGTCCTCGAACGGATGATGGCCAAGGATCCCGTCGACCGGCACCGGGATTGCGGCGAGCTGATCAGCGACCTGGTCGAGGTGTCGCAGGGCCGCACGCCCAAGTCGAAGATGATCGCCGCGTCCCTGACGACCATCGCTCCGCCGGTGCGGCGGGCGGCGCTCCGCAAGCGCCCGCACACCCTCCGCCGTGCCCCCGAGGGGGTGAACCCGAAGACCCTGGGGATGATCGGCGGCGGCGTGGCGGCCGCGGTGATCGCGGTCCTCGTCATCGTCATGATGCCGGGCCGCGCGGAGCCGCCGCGGGATCCGTCGCCCCCTCCCGCCCCGCCGCCGCGGATCGTCAAGGAGACGGACCCGGCGAAGTCCGGTTTTGATCCGGCGATCTGGGAGAAGTCGATCGCCGAGCTCCCGCCCGAGGCGCGCGTCAAGGCCGTGCACGCGCGGCTCAAGACGCTCAACCCCGGCTACGACAGCTCGGAGTCGGAGCACTATCTCGCGCACGGCCGCGTGGACCGTCTCCGCATCGGCAGCCGGGCCCTCAAGGACCTCACGCCGTTGCGGGCCCTTACCGGCCTGCGGGAGCTGGAGCTCCCCTCGTCGGAGGTCACGGACCTCTCGCCGCTCCGGGACTCGAAGCTCAGCCTGCTGGTCCTCGACGGCAGCAAGGTCTCCGACCTCCGCCCGATCCACGACCTGAAGGAGCTGAGCATCCTCTCCCTGGCGTCCGCGCCCGTGAGGGACCTCTCGCCCCTCGAGGGAATGGACCTGTCGAGGCTCACCATCAAAGGCTGCCCCGTCACGGACCTCTCCCCGCTCAAGCGCGTGAAGCTCCGCGAACTGAACTGCGACTTCGAGGCGAAGCGCGACACCGACGTTCTCAAATCCATGCCCGCGCTGGAGCAGATCAACGGCGTCCCGGTCGAGGAGTTCTGGCGACGACTCCGCGCGGCGGAGCCCGAGCCGGTCGCGGCGCCCCTCCCCGCGCCCGGCCCTCAGGATCCCCTGTCCGCGGCGCTCGCGAAGCTGAAACAGGCCAACCCCGACTGGGGAGGCCGCGAGACCCACCTGACGGAGAACGGGGAGGTCCTCGAGCTGATCATCGTCTCGCTCGGCATCACCGACCTCTCCCCGCTCGCGCCGCTCAAGACCTTGCGGAAGCTGGACGTCTCCGGGTACTGGTCGCTCTCGGAGCGGAAGGAATACCGCAGCGGCCTTCAGGATATCGGCCCCCTGCGCGGCCTCAAGCTGCGGTCCTTCCTCGCCCATCACACGGATGTCACGGATCTGGGCCCCCTGGAAGGCATGCCGCTGGAGATGGTCGACATCACGGGCTGCGGCGTCTCGAGCCTGGCTCCGCTGAAGGGAGCCCCGCTGCGGCAGCTGTTCGCGTCCTTTAACAGCATCCGGGACCTGTCCCCCCTCGCGGGCATGCCGATCTGGGATCTGCGGCTCACGAAGGAAGAGGTCGCCGACTTCAGCCCCCTGCAGCGGCTGCCGGGCCTGCGCATCCTCCTCGCCGACCTCGACCCGGTCCGCCACCGGGCGCTGGTCGCCTCGCTCAAGT
>DASQOM010000095.1:0-26373 GCA_035644495.1 Planctomycetota bacterium
AGCCCGGCCCCGCCCCGCCCACCCGGAACTGCAGCGCCGGCACGTCATAGTGCTTCGAGAAAAGCCCGAAATCCTCGCCGCCCATCACCGGCTCCTCGCGGCTCACCTTGTCCTTCCCCAGCAGCCGCTCGAACACGCCGAGCATCCGCTCCGACAGCGCGGGATCGTGATAGCCCGCGGGACACGAATCCACCGACGTGATGTCCGGCTTCGACGCGTGATGCTCCTCCGACACCGTCTCCGCGATGTGCTTGATCTCCGACAGCAGCTTGTCGCGCACGTCCGATTCGTACGAGCGCACCGTCAGCTGCAGCTTGGCGTCGTCGGGGATGATGTTGTGCTTCGTCCCCGCATGGAACGACCCCACCGTCACCACCGCCCGCGTCCCCGGCGCCAGCTTGCGGCTGACGATCGTCTGCAGCGACGTCACGATCTCCGCCCCGATCACGATCGGGTCCACCGTCTTGTGCGGCCAGGCCCCATGGCCCCCGCGGCCGTGGATGACGATGTCCAGCGCGTCCGTGTTGGCCGACGCGAACCCGGGGCAGACGCCGACCGTTCCCGCCTTCCCCGTGAAGTCGTGCACCGAGAGGCAGGCCGACGGCTTCGACGGGATCGCGGCCCCGAACTTCGGATCTTCGAGCATCATCCGCGCGCCGCGCACCAGTTCCTCCGCCGGCTGCCCGATCAGGATCACCGTGCCCGACCAGCGGTCCTTCAGTTTCGACAGCACCCGCGCGACCCCGATCCCCATCGCGAGATGAGAGTCGTGACCGCAGGCGTGCATCGCCCCCGGATTGGCGCTGACGTACGGCAGCCCCGTCTCCTCCTTCACCGGCAGACCGTCCATATCGATGCGCAGCAGGATCGTCGGCCCTTCCCCGTTCTGAAGCGATGCGACCACGCCATAGCCGCCGATCTTCTCCGTCACCGTCCAGCCCGCCGCCTTCACCTCGGCCGCGAACTTCGCCGACGTCTTCTCCTCCTTCAGCGAGAGCTCGACGTTCGTGTGGAACCACTTATAGAGGTCGACGAGCGATGGGACCTCGGCCGCGACCGCGTCCTTCACCGGCGCATTGATCTCGTCGTCCGGCGGGGCCGCGAGCAGCAGGAGCGCCAGCAGCATCCTCATCCTTCACTCTTCTTCTTCCTGGGAGTCCTCGCCCAGCGGAGCTTCGCGGACCGCGACCGCGCATTCGACTGCTTCTCGTCCTCGGTCGCCGTCACCGCGTCCTCGCTCACCTGCTTATAGACACCGGCGCGCCCGCCTTCGCGGAAGGCCTGCTTCACGATGCGGTCCTCGCCGCTGTGGAAGCTGATGATCGCCGCCGCGCCGCCGGGCTGCAGCGACTGCGGGAGGATGGCCAGCAGGCGCTCGAGGTTCGGCAGCTCGCGGTTCACGAGCATGCGGATCGCCTGGAAGGTCCGGGCCGCCGGATGCAGCTTGGCTCCCGCCGCGCGCTGGACGGTGAAGTCGCGCGCCTGGCAGACGAGCTCCATCAGCTGCTGCGTCGTCCGGATCGGCCGTTTCTGGACGATCAGGGCCGCGATCCCGGCCGCGTCCTCCTCGTCCCCCAGCTCGAAAATCGACTGTGCAAGCTGCTCCTCGGTCATCTGATCGAGCACCTGCGACGCCGTCTTGCCGCGCGTCGGATCCATCCGCATGTCGAGCGGCCCCGGCCGGCGGTACGAGAAGCCGCGGCGGGCGTCATCGATGTGCGGGCTCGAAACGCCGAGGTCGGCGAGGATGCCGTCGACGCGGTCGATCCCCAGCTCGCCGAGGATCTTGGGCAGCCCCGCGAAGTTCGAGTGGTGCAGGGAAAACTCGCCGCCGAGGATCTCGAAGCGGTCCTGGGCTTCCTTCAGGTTCTGCGGGTCGAGGTCGAGGCCGATGACGCGGACGCCGCGCTCCAGCAGCTCCGCCGAGTGGCCGCCGAGCCCGACGGTGCAGTCGACGACGACCTGGCCCTTCTTCGGCTTGAGGGCGGTCAGGACTTCCTCCATGAGGACGGGGACGTGCTTCATGAGGCGAGCGCGTCGATCCACTGCTGGGCGATCGCGGCGGCGGCGAGAGACTGCACGCGGGTGCTGAGCCGGGCGCCCTTGATGGTGCGCGCCATCGTCTGGGCGACGTCCCACGGGTGGATCGGGTCGCCTTGGACGGCGAAGATGCGGACGGGGATCGTGAGCTTCTGAAGCTCGTCGGGCCAGCGGCCGACGATGCGCCAGCTCGAGGAGGAGCGCATTGCGCCGGCCATCTTGGGGCCGAGCTTGGCTCCGTCGAAGTTCTTCCAGTCGGCGAAAAGGGCGTCCTTCCACGCCTTCGCGCGCGGTTCGCTCATGCCGGCGGTGATCTGATTGGCGGCGT
The DNA here is from genome assembly GCA_035644495.1 of Planctomycetota bacterium. GTDB lineage: Bacteria > Planctomycetota > MHYJ01 > MHYJ01 > JACPRB01 > JACQFK01. Next base: position 2,369 of record DASQOM010000095.1, read on the forward strand.
CCTCCAGGTCGGCATCTTCCAGCGCGGCGGAGATGCGCGAGGTCTGGAAGGGGTCGCGGAAGCTGGCGGGCCCGAATCCCGGAAGATCCTGGATCAGGCAGCTGACGCGGGCCGGGTTCGAAAGAGCGTACAGAAGGGTCGTCGCGGCGCCGAACGAGGTGCCGCCGATCGCAGCCTTGTCCCACTTCATGGCGTCGAGGATCGCGCCGATGTCCTCCGCCAGGGCCGCGGGGGTGAAGAGGGACGAGGTCGTGTCGCCATGGCAGCGCTGGTCGAAGGCGACGCAGCTGAAGCGGGCGCCGAAGACGTCGGCGGCCGACGCGTAGAACGCCTTGGAGAACAGGATGGGATGGGCGAGGAGCAACGGCGGCCCTTCGCCGAACTTGACGCAGGCGAGGTCGGCCCCCTTGGATTGCACGCGGAACGGTGTGATGTCCATAGTCTCCTTCAAGCCCCACAGACGACGCGGTGTGATCTGCGGGTGCGGGACCAATATAGCACGTCGACTTCAATTGCGGGACCCGGGACCCGTACATAGAATCGTAAGCCATGAATAAGGAGAGCCGGATGAAGAGAATTGCATGCATGACGGGGGCGCTCGCCCTCGCGGCGAGCCTCACCGTGTGGGCGGCCTGCCAGGAGAAGAAGAAGGAAGGCTACCAGGACACCCCCCTGATCCCCGGCCAGAAGTGGAAGGTCCACGACAGCGAACGGCCGGTGCCCGTCGTCGTCACGCCCGGGGCGACCGTGGGCGCACCGCCTTCGGACGCCGTCGTCCTCTTCGACGGCAAGGACCTCTCCAAGTGGAAAGGGCCGAAGGGCGAGGCGCATTGGAAGGTCGTCGACGGCTACGTCGAGGAGACCAAGGGCGGCAACCTGACGACCATCGACTCCTGGGGCGACTTCCAGCTGCACATCGAGTGGGCCTCGCCCGCCGAGGTGAAGGGATCGAGCCAGGGGCGCGGCAACAGCGGCGTCTTCCTGCATGGCCGCTACGAGATCCAGGTCCTCGACAGCTTCGAGAACCTGACCTATGCCGACGGCCAGGCCTCGTCGATCTACGGTCAGTGGCCGCCGCTCGTCAATGCCGCGCGCAAGCCCGGCGAGTGGCAGAGCTACGACATCGTCTTCCATGCGGCGAAGTTCAAGGACAAGGAAGTGGAGCACCTCGCGACGGTGACGGTGTTCCACAACGGCGTGCTGACCCAGGAGAAGAAGGAGATTCTCGGACCCACCCAGCACCGGCAGGCGGCCAAGGAATCCGCCTACGACGGCAAGGGCCCGATCAGCCTTCAGGACCACGGCAACCCCACGCGCTTCCGCAACATCTGGATCCGCCCGATCAAGGGCTACGACGGCGAATAATGGCCCCGGGGGGCGCGGGTTCGACGCCCGCGCTCCCGACCTTCAGGAGGAGCCATGCTTCGACACGACCTGCTCCCCGACAAGGGCATCCTGATCCTGCATCCCGAGTCGTCGCTGCGCGCCGGGGACTTCGCCGAGCTGGCCCGCCTGGTCGATCCGTATATCGAGAACAACGGCGAGCTCAAGGGCATCCTCGTCGAAGCCGTCGCGTTCCCCGGCTGGGAGAGCTTCGCCGGGCTGATTTCGCACCTGAAATTCGTGAAGAACCACCACCGGCTCGTCCGCCGGATCGCGATCGTCAGCGACAACAAGCTTTTGACCGTCGTCCCCAAGTTCGCGAGTCATTTCGTCAGCGCCGAGGTGAACACGTTCGAGGCCGGCGGCCGCGAGGCGGCCCTGGCCTGGCTCGCGTCGCCCTGACCCGGCCGAGGAGGAACGACCCATGCGCATGCTGCTGGCTCTCGCCCTATTGCTCCCGGCCCAGGACACGAAGGCGCCGGACGAGTTCAAGGTCAAGCTCGATACCACCAAAGGCGTCGTCGTCCTCAAGGTGACGCGCGACTGGGCCCCGAAAGGCGCGGACCGCCTCTATACCCTGGTGAAGGCCGGGTACTACGACGAGTGCCGCTTCTACCGCGTGCTCCCCAAGTTCATCGTCCAGTTCGGCATCAACGGGACGCCGGCGACCTCGGCAAAGTGGCGCGAGATGAAGCTCGACGACGACCCCGTGAAGGAGAAGAACACGCGCGGGCGGTTGACCTTCGCCAAGTCGGGAGAGAACACGCGGACGACCAACCTGTTCTTCAGCCTGAAGGACAACGCAAGCCTGGATACCCAGGGTTTCGCGCCGATCGGCGAAGTCGTCGAGGGCCTGGAAATCCTGGACCAGCTGTATTCCGGCTACGGCGACGCGGCGCCGAAGGGGCGAGGCCCAACCCAGAAGAACATCTACGAACAGGGCAACCCGATGCTCCAGAAGGATTTCAAGGATCTCGATTACATCAAGACGGCGAAAATCTCGGACTAGGGAGAGGAGAGATGAAGAAGGCCCTGATCCCCATCGCCCTGCTGATGGCGGCCTGCGGAGGCGGGTCGGAGGAGGATGCCGCCAGGGACCGGGCGGCCGCGGCGTCGACCTGGGCGCTCGCGATCAAGCTGGAGGTCATCGATGTCCGGATCCCCGTTGAGGCGATGAACGTGCTGCTGTTCAAGGACGAGGAGGTCGCGAAGTCGACGCCGACGGTTTTCGAGGTGCAGGGTCAGGGCGTCTCCCTGATCGGCGAAATCCCGCCCGCCGCCAACCCCGGCTACGACGAAAAGTGGGAGAAGCTGATCGGCGTTCCCCTGACGATCAAGTCGATGGGCGACTTCGGTCGCGACGTGGTCGAGTCTCACCTCGGCATGGCGGGAAAGCTGGAGATGAAGATCAGCAGCGGGACCATGACCGTGGATTCGATCAGCGGCAAATGGTCCGGCTCCCAGGGCGACAAGACTCTGAAGGGCAGGATCACGCTGACCCTGCAGGACGGCCGCACCCTGCAGGGGACCTTCGCGACCCACGCGCTGACCTGGGGCTAGTTCTTGTCGAGCTTCTCGTCGGCCTTGTGGAAGTAGGCGCCGGCGGGGATGATCTTCTTCTCGCCGCCGTCCGCCTGCCACGACACTTTCATCCCGACCTCTCCCTCGTTCTCGAAGAGGTCGATCTTGATCTCGTGGTCGCCCGCCGTGAGCTCGACCTTTCCGCTGCGCTCCTCCATGCCGTGCAGGCCGCCGTTGTCGACGACCTGTTTGCCGTCGATCCAGAGCCGCGAGCCGTCGTCGCTCTCGGTATACAGCGTGTACGGGCCCGCCTTCTCCACGCGGAGCACGCCGGTCCAGCGGACGTAGAAGTGGTCGGCCAGCTCGGTGCCGGCGAAGTTGTCGCCGGTCCCGTCCCAGTTGATCTCCCTGTCGAGGCGCCGGACGGCCGGCTTCTTGTCGTCGACCTTCGGAAAATCCTCGACCGCGCCGCCCATGTCGAAGTATTCGCCGATGAGGCCGGGCTTCAGATCGTCGGCCCCTTTGGCCGCGCACACGGCCAGCGCCAGGATCGAAACGGTGATGCATCGCATGAGAGTCCTCCCTGTCCTGGTGGGTGTGTGACGCGACCCCGCGGGGCGTTACAGGGGAAGCGCTCCCGTTCGCGCCGGCTTTGCACTACGCTTTCGACAGCCGGCTGACGATGCTGTCAACGTCGTAGACGCAGCCGCCCCAGGTGCCGCCGCCGGCCTGCTGCAGCGCCGCCCAGAGGCGCGTGTCCTCGGGCAGCGCAGGATGCGGTTTCACGTCGGTCCGCACCGGACGCGCAGCCAGGATCCTCGCGCCCTCGGCCGGGTCGAAGCGGTGATCCCCCTCCCCGACGAAGTCGACGCTGCCCTCGAGCTTCCGCGTGTCGATCACGACGCGGACGAGGTCGCCTTCGCGCAGCCTGCCGATCGGGCCGCCCGCCAGCGCTTCGGGGCCGACGTGGCCGATGCAGGCCCCCGTCGATACGCCGCTGAAGCGCGCATCCGTGACGAGCGTCACTTCCTTGCCGAAGGGCAGGAACTTGAGCGCCGACGTCAGCTGATACGTCTCCTCCATCCCCGTCCCGATCGGGCCGCAGCCCAGGACGACAAGGATGTCGCCCGCCTTGATCCGGCCCTTCTTGATCGCCGCGATCGCCTCGTGCTCGCTGGTGAACACGCGTGCGGGACCCTCGCGCCGGAGCACGCCCTGCGCATCCAGCACCGACGGATCGATCGCCGTGCTTTTCACGACCGAGCCCTCGGGCGCCATATTGCCCCTCGGGAACGTGACCGTGCTCGTCAGTCCCCGCGCGGTCGCCGCGGCGGGCGGCAGGATGACGTCGTCGGCGTCGACCCCGTCCTGCTCCTTCAAAATGGCGCGGAACCTCGCCCGACGTTCGGACTTTTCCCAGTCGTCCAGAACAGCCGCGAGCGGCTGCCCCGTCACGGTCATCGCGTCGAGCGCCAGCAGCCCCAGCGTCCGCAGATGCAGCATCACCTCCGGTACGCCCCCCGCGAGGAAGACCCGGACCGTCGGATGATGCACCGGGCCGTTGGGGAGCACCGACACGAGCCGCGGCACGCGCCGGTTGATCGCGATCCAGTCGTCGACCGTCGGCCGCCTCAGGCCCGCCGCGTGCGCAATCGCCGGAATATGGAGCAGCAGATTCGTCGAGCCGCCGAACGCCGCATGCACGGTCATCGCATTCCGCACGGCCGCGTCCGTGACGATGTCCTTCGACTTCGCCCCCCGCGATTCCAGCTGAAGCAGCGCCCGGGCCGACTGCACCGCGATGTCGGTCCAGACCGGGGAACCCGACGGCGCCAGCGCCGAGTGCGGCATCGACAGGCCCAGCGCCTCGCCGACCACCTGCGACGTGGCCGCGGTGCCCAGGAACTGGCAGCCGCCGCCCGGCGTCCCGCAGGCGCGGCAGCCTTCCTCCGCCGCCTGCTCCAGCGTCACGAGTCCGTGCGAATACCGCGCGCCCAGCGTCTGCACCTTGCCGGCGTCCTCGCCGACCGTCGGCGGCAGCGTCACCCCGCCGGGCACGAGCACGGAAGGCAGCTCGCGCATCCCCGCCAGCGCCATCATCATCGCGGGCAGGCCCTTGTCGCAGGTCGCAATGCCCAGGACTCCCGAGCGCAGCGGAAGCGAACGGATCAACCGGCGGAAGACCTGGGCCGCGTCGTTCCGGTAGGGCAGACTGTCGAACATCCCGTGCGTCCCCTGGGTGCGGCCGTCGCAGGGATCGGAGACGAAGCCCGCGAAGGGTATCCCCCCGAGCGTCCGGAGTTCGCGCGCCGCGGCCTGGACCAGGAGCCCGATCTCCCAGTGGCCCGTATGGTAGCCGAGCGCGACCGGCGTCCCGTCTGGCGCCCGGACGCCGCCCAGCGTGCTCAGGATGAGGAACTGCTTCCGGCCCAGCTCCGCGGGGTTCCAGCCCATGCCCGCGTCCATCGTCATGCCGAAAAGGTCGCCGCTGGGGCGGTTGAGGAGCAGGTCCTCGGTGACGGGGAGTTTCCCGGTCGGCCCCGGAGCCTTCGTCCGGATCTGGTAGATGTCGCTCATCAGGGGATTGTCGCCGGAGGCCCGGACGGACAAAAGAGATTTGTCAGCGACGGACGTGGCTGCGTCCCTTGGCCGGCGTCGACGTCGGATTCGTCCCCTTCTTCGACGGCGGGACGAACGGCTTCTCGTCTCTGTCCTTCTTCGGCTGCGCGGTCGGCAGCGGGAACGGCGGCGTCTCGCCCTTGATCTCGAACAGGAAGCGGGAAGGCAGGCTCGGCTCGCGGCGGCCGTACTTGGTCCGCGTCTTCACTCGCGTGATCGTCAGCTGCCGCTTCGCGCGTGTGATGCCGACATACATGAGCCGGCGCTCCTCCTCGACCGTATCCTCCTGCACCGATCGCGTGTGCGGGATCAGCCCCTCTTCGGCGCCGACGAGGTAAACGCGCGGGAACTCCAGTCCCTTCGCGGCGTGCAGCGTCATCAGGGTGACCTGGTCCCGGGGGCCCTTCTCCCCGCGATCGCCCTCCGTGTCCTCGGTCGAGAGCGTGATCTCCTCGAGGAAGCCCTCGAGGCTGGGCTTCGAGGCCCGGCGCGAGTAGTTCTCCGCGACGTTGACGACTTCGCCGACCGCCGCCGTCCGGGCCTGCTGCGTGATCGCGTCGGGATAGCAGCGCGCGATCTCCTCGTGGTACTTCACCGCGATGATCAGCTCGCGCAGGGACTGCACGAGGCCGGCCGTCTGCACCTTCGCCGCGAAGTCCGACAGGACGCGGCGGAACGACTTGACTGAATTGAACGTCTCCGCCGAAACGCCCTCCGGATTTCCGCGATCGAAGACCGCGGCAGCCGAGATGCCGTCGCGCGTCGCGAGGTCGACGACTTTGTCCATCGACGTCTTGCCGACGCCGCGGGGCGGGACGTTCACGACGCGCAGCAGGGAGGCCTCGTCGAACGGATTCGCCGCGAGGCGGACGTAGGCCAGGACGTCGCGCACTTCCTTGCGGTCGAAGAACGACATGCCGCCGACGAGGTCATAAGGGATGCGCGCCGCGCGAAGCCGCGCTTCGAACGTCCGCGGCTGCACGGCCGTGCGGAACAGGATCGCGATGTCGCCGTACTTCACCCGGCCGGCCCGAGCGTCGCGGATGATCTCGTCGACCACGAACTCCGACTCGTGCTCCTCGTCCTCGCAGGGGAAGATGCGGATCGGATCGCCGGGGCCGCACGCCGCCTTGAGCGTCTTCTCATGGCGCGACTTGTTGTTCCGGATCACCGCATTGGCCGCCGCGAGGATCTGCTCGGTCGAGCGGTAGTTCGTCTCGAGCCGGATCACGGCCGCGCCCGGGAAATCCTTCTCGAAGTGGAGGATCTTCTTCACGTCCGCGCCGCGCCAGCCGTAGATCGACTGATCGTCGTCGCCGACCACGCAGAGGTTGCGGTGCTGCCCCGCGATGTGCCGCAGGATCTCGTACTGGGGGCCGTTCGTGTCCTGGTACTCGTCGACCATCACGTAGCGGTAGTGGTCCTGGTACTTGTTCTTCACCTCGGGATGCTTCTCGAGCAGCTCGCCGACGAGCAGCAGGAGATCGTCGAAGTCGACCGTCCGCGACCGCTTCAGGTGGTCGTTGTAAGAGCGGTACGTGCGCGCGACCAGCTCCTCCCAGTCGTCCTCGGCTTCGGCGAGCGCCTGGACCGGCGCCACGAGCTTGCTCTTGAACAGCGAGATCTTCGACAGCGCCGCGCGCGGATGCACCGTCTTCTCGTCGATGCGCATCTCCCGCAGCGCACCTTTGACGGCGGTGAGCTGGTCGGAATCGTCGCAGATCGTGAAGCGCGGGCTGAGGCCGAGGATCTCGGCGTGCTCGCGGAGGACGCGGACGCAGAAGGAATGGAAGGTGCTGACGGTGAGCTCCTTCGCCGTCGCCGCGCCCACCAGGCCGGCGACGCGTTCGCGCATCTCGCGGGCGGCCTTGTTGGTGAAGGTCATCGCGAGAATGTTTCTCGCGGAGACTCTTTTCGAGACGAGGTGGGCGATGCGGCAGGTGATGACCCGGGTCTTCCCCGAGCCGGCGCCGGCGAGCACCAGGACGGGCCCCTCGGTCTGCTCCACGGCCCGCCGCTGCTCGGGATTCAGGCCGTCCAGGATCCCCGCCATCGCACCCCCGCTCTCCTGCAACAACCGACTCGAAGTCCCTTATTGCATCCGGAACTGCTCGTCGACGCGCCGGAATTCTATCACGCCGCGCAAGACTGTCTACGAAATCACTCCTGGAGCCAGAGATACAGAGGGCTCTCGTCGAGCGCGACCGACGCGATGCCGGCCTTCACGGGGACGTCGACCGGGGCGACGTCGCCCTCCGTGAGCGGCATCCGCTCCGCCCGCACGAGCTTCCCTTTCCCGAGGGGGAGTTCCGCCGTCGCCTTGCGATCCGCGCCCGTCGGCGACCAGGCCACGAGCATCTTCTTTTTGGCGTCAGCCCCGTGAACGTACTCGTAGGCGAAGAGCTCGCCCGGCTTGCTCGTCACGACCTTCTGCAGCCGGTATTCGCCGAGCGACCGGTAGAGATGCGCCATCGCGTGAAACGAGGGCTTGGGCTGGAAATGCCGCGTCACGCCCGACGCGGCGTGGAAGGAAGGCTCGTCCTCGTCGTTGAAGAAGTACATATAGGCCCGGTCGACGGCCAGCGCGGAGAAGACCAGGTAGGAACGGACGAGGTATTGAGCCTGCTTCTCGTCGCTGACGTTCCCCTCCCACTTGGCCTCGTCGCCGGTCGTCTTGTTGGGCTTTGTCGATGCGTCCCAGCCGAACTCCGTGATCCAGATCTCCTTGCCCTTCGCGTTCTGATCGCGCCAGGCGATGAGATCCGTGACGGGCTTGACGAAGTTGACCGTCGTGTCCTCCGGGTACGACCGCCTCCAGGAAGGCCACATCTTGGCCAGCGAATACGTGTGGATGTTCAGGATGTCATAGAGGGATTCGAGGCCCTTGACGCAGTCGACGCTCTTCTCGTACCCGCCGCTCTTCCCCACGATGATGTTGCAGGTCGCGATCTTCAGTCTGGGATCGCCCTCGCGGAGGCCTTTGGCCATGTTCTCGAACACCTCGCGGTACTTGTCGTCGGGATACTTTCCCGGCTCGTTGAAGATCTCGGCCGATGTCACGACCTTGCTGCCCGACGTGGGACCGAACGCCTTCGCGAACGCGACCCCATACGCGCGGGCGTCGCGGGGGATGTCCTTCCACTGCTCGACTTTGAAGCCGGACTCCATGATGCTGACGTTGGTCTCGAATCCCTTCTTCTGCCACGAGCCGTAGACGTCGTTCCAGTTGACTCGGTTGCGCGCCTCGGGAAACGTCGTCTTGAAGTCGGAGTCCTTCCCCAGGTCCCACTCGAGGGGATGGTAGTCGCGCGCCTTGCGGCAGACCTTCGAGTAGAGGTCGGGCTTGAACTGCACGGTATGCCCGTTGATGCCCATGAACTCGCCCATCCGCGGACGCGCGGGCGGATCCTCGGGCGGGACGGCGCCGAGCAGGATGACGAAGGCGAGGACGCGCATCGGCAGTTCTCCTTGGAACGGTGCGACATTATAGCGGCCGACGCGCGGTCGTCACGCCTTCGCTACAGCCCCTCGACTTCCCACCCCTTGCGGTAGACCCGCTTGAGCAGCTTCGCCGCTTCGTCCGAGCCTTCGAGCTTCATCTCCTTCGCATGCCAGGTCAGCTTCTTCCCCGGAACGCGGTTGGCGATGACGCCCAGCAGCACGAACTCGGTGAGCGGGCCCGCGTACTCGAAGCCGGCCGACGCCTTGCCGATCCCCTTGCAGGCGTTCACCCACTGGTGCCAGTGGCTCTCGCCCGGAGCGGGGGGGATCCTCATGTCCTTGAACGTCTCGACGGGCAGCAGCTGCGGCATCGCGACGTGCGGCAGCAGCATATAGCCCTTTTCCCCGACGAACATCGATCCCTGGTCCGGCAGCTTCTCCACCGGCCAGCCCTGGATGGACGGCATCGCGTCGCCGTCGTACCACGTCAGCGCGAACGGGTCGACCGTGAACTTCGTGCCGGGGAACGAATACTTGACGATGTTCTTCGTCGAGAAGGATTCGGCGGGCGGCGGATCGCTCTCGGAGAGGATGCTCAGCGGCTGCGTCAGCTCCAGCGCGCCGGCGATCGGATCGAGGATATGGATCGACATGTCGCCCATCGTGCCGCAGCCGAAGTCGGTCCACTTGCGCCAGTTGCCCGGATGATAGTGCTTCGCCTTGAACGGCCGGTCGGGCGCCGTCGCCAGCCACAGGTCCCAATCGAGGTTCGGCGGCACCGGATCCTCGCCCGCGGGCCGGGGTCCGTCATAGCCCCACTTCTTGTTGCTCCAGCTGTGGACCTCCTTGACCTTGCCGATCGCGCCTTCCTGGATGACGCGCACGGCCGTCCGGTACTCCTTTGAAGAGTGCACCTGGATCCCCATCTGCGTGACCAGCCGCTTCTGGGCGGCCACCTCCGCCAGTCGGCGCGACTCCCACACGTCGTGCGTCAGCGGTTTCTGGCAGTACACGTGCTTGCCGCGCAGCATCGCCGTCATCGCCGCCGCCGCGTGCACGTGATCCGGAGTCCCCACGTTGACCGTGTCGATCTCCTCGGCGATCTCGGCGAACATCTTCCGGTAGTCGCGGTACTGCTTCGCCTCGGGATATTTCTTGGCGGCGGCGGCCAGGGTGGTCGCGTCGACGTCGCAGAGCGCGACGACCTTGACGTCCGGGTGACCGGCGATCTGGCCGAGGTCGTTGCCGCCCATGCCGCCGCAGCCCACGGCGGCGTGGCGCAGCTTGCCGGGGTCGGCGGCGAATCCCGGACGCAGGGCGAAGGCGGACGCACCGGCGCCGGAAAGGGCCAGGAACTTGCGGCGCGACAGGCTACGGGTCATGGCGATCGGTCCTCGAATGGGGGGGTGCCCGGGCTCCGCTCCACCGCCCTTATTGACACTCCGGAAGGGCGCGGATTCTCACTTGTTGATGGTTTTTCGTCCCGAAAAGATCGAGACACCGGGGTGGACCGAGAGGCTCAGGCCGCCGCGCGAATCGGCGACGAGGGTGCCCACCCACCCGTGCGGCACGCTTCCATAGAGGCACTTGCTCAGCACCTTCCCCCGCAGCCCCGCGAAGAGCGTCCGCAGCCAGCCGCCGTGGGACACGACGGCGACCGCGCCCTTCCGATGCCGCCTCAGGAGGATGCCCAGCCAGCGGAAAGCGCGGTCCTGGACCTGCTGGAAACTCTCGCCGCCGGGAAAGACGAACGTGGCGTCGGTCCGGAACCGGGGATATTGCTTTCGCACCTTCGGCTCCGGACGGCCGGTCGCGCGGCCGAAATCCATCTCGCGCAGAAGCTGCGACTGGCGGATCGGACCGGCGACCCGGAGCTGCCGTTGCAGGACGCGCGCCGTCTGACGCGCCCGAAGCTGGTCGCTGGAGTAGATCCAGCGGACGCCCTTCCCGGCGAGTCGTTTCGCCGCGTGCCCGGCATCCCGGAGCCCTTTGGGGAGCAGGCCGTACCCGCTCTGCCCCTGAAGCAGGCGCTTCAGGTTCATGTCGGTCCGCCCATGGCGGACGAAGTAGACGGTGAGGGTCACTCGAGGGGGATGGGCCATGCGTTGCCGCAGGAACAGCCGCCGTCCACGTAGACCGTCTGCCCGGTCATGAAGGCGGAGGCGTCGGAGGCGAGGAAGATCGCGGCGCCGATCATGTCGGCCGGCACGCCCAGGCGCCGGAGCGGCGTATTCGTCATGGCCCAGTCTTTCATGACGGGCTGGGACCAGAGCTTGTTCGTGAGGTCGGTCAGGATGAAGCCGGGGGCGATCGCGTTCACGCGGATCCCGCCCGGGCCCCATTCCATCGCGAGCGCCCGCGTCATCTGCCCGAGCCCCGCCTTGCTGACGGCATAAGGCATCACGCCGCGCAGCGGCCGGTCGTTGTTCAGCGAGACGATGTTGATCTGGTTGCCCTTCTTCCGCTCCAGCTGCCTGCGTCCCACGGCGAGCGAGAGCAGGAACGGGCCCTTCAGGTTGATGTCGACGATGAAGTCGTAGTCGGCTTCGGTCAGGTGCTCCGCCTTCATGCGGCGGTTGACGCCGGCGACGTTGAGCAGCGTGTCGATGCGTCCGAACTGCTTCACCGCGCCGTCGACGAGCCGGTCGATCGCTTTCGCGTCCGAGACGTCGCACACCATCGGCGTCGTCCGGCCGCCGATCTCCTTCGCGGTCTCCTCCAGCGAGTCCTTCTCGCGCCCCGTGATGATCACCGTCGCGCCCCGCTGCGCGAAGCCCTCGGCGATCCCCCGCCCGATGCCCCGGCTCGCGCCGGACACGAGGACGACCTGTTCCCGGACCGAGAAAAGTTCGTCGGACATGGGAGCCAATGGTACATAGGGGGCACGCGGGCGACAAGATCCAATGCCCGGCCGGAAACGTAACGAGGACGGATGAGCCAGCATGCGAAGCGCTGCGTCTTCGTGACCGGCGCCACGGGCTACCTGGGCCGGCCGCTGGTCGAGCGGTTGCTGGAGCGCGGCCACGCGGTCCGCGCCCTCGTCCGCGCGGCTTCCGCGTCCAAGCTCCCTGCGAGCGTGGAACCGGTGATCGGCGACGCCCTCGACGCTTCGACGTATACGAGCCGCATTCAGCGCGGCGACGTCTTCGTGCATCTGGTCGGCGTCGCCCACCCCTCTCCGGCGAAGGCGGCCGAGTTCAAATCGATCGACCTGGCGTCGACCGTCGCCGCAACGGAGAACGCGCGGGCCGCCGGGGCCGGACGCTTTGTCTACGTCAGCGTCGCCCAGCCCGCGCCCGTGATGAAGGACTATATCGAGGCGCGAGCGGCGGGCGAGGCAACGGTGCGGGAGACGGGACTGCCGGCGTCGATCCTCCGCCCGTGGTACGTGCTGGGCCCCGGCCACCGCTGGCCGTATCTGCTGCTGCCCTTCTACGGCGTCGCCTGGCTGTTCCCGGGCAGCCGCGACACGGCGCGCCGCCTCGGCCTCATCCGCCGGCCCACGATGATCCGCGCCCTGATTCACGCCGTCGAAAGCGACCGCCCTGGCGTCGAGATCCTCGACGTCGCCACGATGCGCGCGCTGCAATAAATCAACCCGGTTCCCTTCGTGCAGTCCCGGCGTATCATATCCATCGAATCTTAGGAGAAACCCATGCTCGCCCGTTTCCTCGCGCTCGTGCTGTGCGTCGCCACCGGCACCGTCGATCCCGTCGTCCAGGTCTCGCCGGACGTCGAGTCGGGCCTCTACGAGCCCGGGAAGCCCGCCAGCTGGACGATCCGAGTCAAGAACGGCGACGCGTTCGTCGAGAAGGGGAAGCTGTCCTATGTCGTCCGTCCCGGCGGGGCGGGCGAGGCGGCCAAAGGCGACGTCGAACTCGCCGACGGCAAGGCTCAAGTCACCGCGACCCGCGAGACCCCCGGCACGCTGCTCCTCGAGGTGAAATACCGTCCCGAGGGGGGCTCCAAGGACGTCGTCGGCCGCGGCGGCGCCGCGTTTGCGCCCGACAAGATCGCCCCCTCCTCCCCGCCGCCCGAGGACTTTGACTCCTTCTGGAAGGAGAAGATCGCCGAGCTCGGCGCCGTCCCGATGGAGACCGTGCTGACGCCGGTCGACGTCGGCAATCCCGCGGTGGAGTACTTCAAGATCACGATGAACAACATCCGGGGGGCGAAGATCCAGGGTCAGATCGCAAAGCCCGCCGGCAAATCGGATCTGCCCGCCCTGCTCCAAGTCCAATGGGCGGGCGTCTATCCGCTCAACAAGGACTGGGTGATCCAGCACGCGAAGAACGGCTGGATGTCGATGAACATCATCGCCCACGACCTGCCGATCGACGAGTCGGCGGAGTTCTACAAGACCAAGTCCGACAAGGAGCTGAACGACTATCCCGGCCAGGGCAACGACGACCGCGAGAAGAGCTACTTCCTGAAAATGTTCCTCTCCTGCTACCGCGCGTGCGACTACCTGACGCAGCGGCCCGACTGGAACAAGAAGACGCTCGTCGTCCACGGCGGCAGCCAGGGCGGATACCAGGCGATCGTGACCGCCGGCCTGCATCCGGCCGTGACGGCGATGGCGGCGAACGTGCCCGCCGGCTGCGACCATACCGGGAAGCAGGCGAACCGCGCGCCGGGCTGGCCCAATTGGGCGAGCCGCACGTGGCAGGGCAAGGACGCCGCCAAGATGCTGAGCGTGTCCCGTTACTTCGACGCGATGAACTTCGCCCCGAGGATCCAGTGCCCGTCGCTGATCGGCCTGGGCCTCGTCGATCCCGTCTGCCCGCCCGAGGGAGTCCTGGCGACGGTGAATCTCATCAAGGGGCCGAAGAAGGTCATCATCATGCCGAAGGCGGACCACGGCGGGGACCACAAGGCGTACTACGCCGTCTACGGCGGCTTCCTCGAGGAGAACAAGAAGGGGAAGTGAGCGCGGCTCAGGGCGCCGGCGCGCCCACCGCGTAGAGCCCGGCGATCTCTTCGGCCCGCAGCGCCTTGCCGAAGAGGGCGAACTCGTCCATGCGGCCGTTGAGGTTGCGCACGGCATAGACGTTGCCCTGCATCGGCACGCCCCAGTTGCCGAGCTCCGCCGCGCCGAGGCGGAGCTGCGTGTCGAACTTCAGCGGAAGCCGGCGCACCGGCCGGCCGTCGATGTAGTGCGTCACCTCGCGCGCGTCCCGGTCGTACACCGTGCAGAGGTGGATCCAGCGGCCGAGCTGGGCGGGCGCGAAGACCGCGGGCGCGTCGTAGTCGTTGTACTGCTTGTCCCCGTGGATCCCGAGCCGCAGCGTGCCGGACTGCGTGATCTGCCAGTGCACGCTGCCGGAGGTCCAGCCGTCCGTCAGCATCAGGCCGCTGAACGGGCGGTCCAGGGCGTCGACACGGACCCAGCTCATGAGCGTGAGCGACTCGTACTCGCCGGCGTCCTGGAAACGGACGCGGTCGCCGGGGCATTTGAACTCGAGGGCCTTCTTGCCGCTCCAGCGGCCTTCGGCCCAGCGGCAGCCGATGATCGCGCCGTCGAGCGGGGACCGCTCGGCGCGCTGGCTGCGCAGCTCGCGCGACCAGTCCGGGGCGTCGGCGAAGGAATAATAGACGGCGACTCGCGGATCCTGACGCAGCCGCTCGCTCGCGCCCCCCCAGAGGGCGAAGCGCGACCGCGCCTCCTCCGCGGAGCGCAGGCTCAGGTCGGAGACGGTGACGAAGGCCTCCGGATCCGACGCGACCGTCTGCGCGACGCCATCGCGGGAGACGCGCAGGGCCCGCCCGACGGGCAGCTCCGTTTTCACGCCCTTGGCGTCGATCTCGACGCGGCCCTGGAACACGTGGACCTCGGCGTCGCCGGCGTGGTCGAGCCGGAACCCGAATTCGGTGCCGCGGTCGACGACCGTCATTCCGTCGGTGCGAACGGTGAAACCCTGGGCCTGCGGCGGCACGACGGCGCGCAGGCGACCGTGGCGGAAGCGCCCCTCATTGGCCGAGACCAGTTCGAAGTCGGCGGGCCCCTCGAGGATCACGCGGGCGCCGCTGAAGAACTCGACTTGGATCAGGCCCGAGCGGAGGGCCAACCGGCCCTGGGGCAGGACCGACCCGACCGCCGGGCCCGTCCCCTCCCACGTCGTCTCCAGCGCGCGGGTCAGCACGGCGACTCCCTCATAGGACAGCGTCGCCGGATGCGACGGACGGAGGAGCAAGGTTGCGGACACGGCCGCCAGCAGCGACGCCGCAGCGGCGAGCCCGACCATGAAGCGCCGGGAGGGACGCCGGCGCGCGATCGGAAGCAGCGGCGCCGCGACGGATCCCAATTTCGTGTCCAGGTCCGATCGCAGCCAGGCGCGCTCGACGAAATAGTCGACCGCCCCGGGACTTTCGGCGAGGAGCTGATCCAGCCGGGCGATCTGGGCGTCCTCGATCGTCCCGTCCCGCAGGGCCTCCATCAGTTCGCCAAGTTCGTCGTGCTCGCTCATCCCGCCCCCTCCGCGCTCAGCTTCCCCCGCATGCAGCCCAGCAGCCGGTCCTGCGCGCGGTTCAGCGCCTTATAGACCGCGAACGCCGTCTTCCCGGACTGGCGGGCCATCTCCCCGACCGTCGCCCCGCCCCGGTAGCGGAGCTCCAGGAGTTCGCGGTCGCCGCGGTCCAGTCCGGCCAGGCAGCCGTCGAGGGCGAAGGACCGGTCCTCCTCCCGTTCAGGCCGCGCCGCCATCTTCTCCACCACCGCATCGATCGTCTCGTCGCTGAGTCGCGCGCGCTGGCGCTTCCGCGACGTGTAATACGCCATGACCTGATAGCGGGCGATCCGCAGCGCCCAGGCCGCGAAATTGGTGCCGGTCTCGAACTCGCCGAACTTCTGCCACAGGACCGCCGACGTTTCCTGCAGGATGTCGTCCGCGTCGGCCCCCCTCGGCACGAGCGCCAGGACGAGGGCATAGATGCGCTTCTGGTTCTGGAGGAATAGCCGCACGAACTGCTCGCCGCGGTCCGGTTCACCCATTCGCATGCCTCTACAAGAATATGTTCCTCGGGCGGTGGAATTGGACAGGATTCGGAGACATAATCCACTCGGCCCGACATGCCCGACCTGCAGCCCGGCGCGTCCTGGGGACCCTTCCGCATCGAATCCGTCATCGGTCGCGGGCCCGGCGGCATTATCTATCGCGCCGTCCGTACCGCCGACGGAGGACGCGTCTCGATCAAGGTCTTCAATGTCGACGTCGACGCCGACACCCTGCGACGCATCGAGGACGACACCCGCCGGCTCATCGGCCTGAATCACCCGAATATCCTCAAGGTCGAATCGGTCGCGAAGGAAGGGACGAGTCTCCATATCGTCTCCGAGCTCTTCGAAGGCCGCTCGCTGCGCGGCGCGGGGTCCCGTCCGCGTCCCGAACTCGGCCAGATGCTCCTGAAATGCGCCCGCGGGGTCGGCGCCGCCTGGATGCGGCTCATCCTCCATCGCAACCTGAAGCCCGAAAACATCCTCGTCTCGACGTCCGGGGACGTGAAGCTCTGCGATTTCGGCCAGTTCCGCGAGGAGACGCCTTACTGGAGCCCGGAACGGAAGACGAACCGCACGCCCGACCTGCGCGGCGACCTCTACTCGCTCGGGACGATCTTCAAGGAAATCGTTCCGCCGGGCGACGCCGACCTGGACGCCCTCCTGCATCAGATGACGCGGGTGGAAACCTTCGAGCGGATCCAGATGGTCGAGGATGCCATCTCAAAACTCGAGTCGTGGTCCTCGAAGACGCCGTCGCTCGCGGCGCCGGTCGCCCCGCCGGCGCCGTCCCTGCCCCGCTTCGAAGCGCCGGCGCCCCCGCCGACGATGCCGCGCTACGAGCCTCCGCCATCGCCCCCTCCCTGGATCCCGCCCGAGCCGTCGTGGGGGATCCCGGACCCGGCCCTGACGGAAGCCCGGGCTCGATTGATCCGGACCCTGGGCGCGGTCACCCGGCGATTCCGCGCGATCGTCCCTCCTCCGCCCCCGCGTCCTCCGCAGCCGCATGTCGACGCCCCGGAAATCGTTCTGCCGACGATGCCCGCGAAGCCGAGGACGGTTCCGACGCCGCCTGCGCCTCCGAAACCGAAGCCGGTCGAGGCGGCCCCGCCGGCCCCTCCTCCGAAGCGTCCGCCGAAGCGCCGGCCCTCCGGGGCTCGCGGGGTCCTGAAGACCCTGGTCGTCTTCCTGATCATCGCCGGGTTCGTCGGCTTCAACATCTCCCAGCGCTCGCGGACCCGTCAAGCGGTCCAGCGCTTCGAGGCGATGCGCGAATCGGGACGCGCCGCGGAGGTCCGGAAGGAGCTCGAGGCGCGGATCAAGGCCGACGAGGCGAACGCGACGGAGAAGGAGCTGCTCGAACGCATCAAACGGGAGGAGTGGGACGCTGCGAAGGAAAAGATCCGGAAGCTCGACACCGAGGGCTCCTATGGCGAGGCGCTGAAGGCCTGCGAGGACTTCCTGAAAAAGAATCCCGACTCTCCGCCCGAGGAGGCCGTTCAGCTGAAGAAATCGCTGGCCACCTGGGTGGGGACGGTCACGCAGGCCGAGCAGTCCTGGAAGTACGGCGGCGACCGCCGCGCGGCGGACCTGCTGGCCCGAGCGGGTCCCGCGCGCGCCGAGGACGCGAAGCGGCTGATCTCCCGCTGGTGCGACGCCGACTGGAGCAAGGCAAAGACGGCGGTGGCCAAGGCGGCTTCGCTGGACGACCCTTACAGCGCCAACCTCGAGCTCGACCGCTTTCTCAAGAAGGTCCACGAGGGCGGCGCGCACAAGAAGGAGGCCCAGGACCTCCAGCTGAAGTTCCAGGCCGACATCGAGTATCCCGACGTGAAGGATCGCATCGACTCGATGCGGTCCCGCTCGCCGGCGGATGCGGCGAAGGCTCTGACGGCGTTTCTCGAGAAGCCGCACCACGGCGGCGTCCACCGGGAGGAGGTTGCGAAACAGATCGCTCAGCTGGAGGACGAGCTGAAGCAGACGCTGTTCTCCGGCCGCGTCGCCATCAGCCGCCTCGCCGTCTCCCCGGACGGAAAGCGCGTCGCGTTCACCTCCGACGGGGTGCGGATCCTCGACCTCGCCACTCGCGAGGAGATCTGGACTGCTCCCGCGCGCTCCCTGCTTCGCGGCCTCGCGTTTGCCGGCCCCGACCGGCTCGTCACCGGGGCCTCCAACAAGATCACGCTCTGGGACATCCCGAAGAAGTCGGAGACCCGGTCGTTCGTGCCGCTGAGCGGCTTCATCCTCGGGTTCGGGGTGAAGGCCGACGTGCGCACGCTGGTCGCCGTCCAGGCCGACGGTACCCTGCTCACCTGGAACATGGACAACGACGAACCGCCGGCCGTCGAGAAGGACGTGGCCGTCGGCGTTCTGACGATGTCCACCAGCGCGGACAGCTCGAAGCTGGGTCTTTTCGGCCGGGACAAGTTCCTGCGGCTCCGGGACCTGGCCGACGGCAAGGAGCGGAAGTGGGCGGGTCCGCCGCTGTCCGTGGTCTCGATCGCGGTCAGCCCCGACGGCGCCCGGATCCTCGCGGGCGCCCTGAACGGCAGCCTGTCGCTCTGGACCGCGTCGACCGGCGAATCCGGCCCCGAGCTCACGGGACACACTGGCAGCGTGACCTGCACGGCCTTTTCGCCCGACGGGAAGACGGTCGCCACCGGCGGTGCGGATTCGCTGATCCGGATCGCGTCGGTGAAGGACGGCACGGTCCTGCGCAGCCTGAGCGGCCACCGGTCCCGCATTTCCGCGATCGCGTTCCTGCCCGACGGCGGGCTGCTGTCGTCGAGCTCCGACGGCAGCGTCCGCATCTGGCCGCGCGAATAACGCTAGGGCGCCTCCCGCCACTCGTGCTTCGGGTACTTCCGCTGCAGCTCCTTCTTGAGCTTCGGATAGTGCTCCTTCCAGAAGCCCGGCAGGTCCTGGGTGATCTGCACCGGGCGGTTGTTCGGGGCGAGGATGTGGAGGAGCGGCGTGACGCGGCCCAGACCGAGCTTCGGCAGCTGCGTGACTCCGTAGAGATCCTGGATGCGGAGCGCAATATAGGGAGCACCCTCGGGGACGTACGTGACCTTGGGCGTCTTCCCGTTGGACAGTTTGAGCCGCTCGGGCGCGTGCTTTTCGACGAGGCCCTGCATCGCGGGATTCAGCCAGTCGCGGAACACCGGCATCACCGGCCGATCCTTGATGTCCCTGGCCGCGACGGCGTCGTGGCAGAGCTGCTCCAGAAGGGTTTTCCGGTCGGCGTCCGTGATCGCCGAAACCTCGAGCTCGGGAGCGGTTCGAGCCAGGAGCTCGAGGCGGAGGATCCACTGGTCGACCGCGGTATCCCAGCCCGCCAGCTTGATGCGGCCCGCCAGGACCTCCTCGGCCAGAAGGCGCGCGGAGGCGTCCGGAGGCGGCGGCTCCACGCGGCGTTTCTCGATCAGGAGGTCGCGGAAGCGAAGGACTTCGTCGGCCAGCACCCGTTTCGCGGCGGAGTCATAGAACACCTCGGTGCGCCGTCCGAGATCCCCGGGGAAAAGATCCTCGAGCCATGCGCGCTCGATCGCCGTCGCCAGGCTGAGGATCGTCTTATCCTCCCCCTTGCGGCCCGCGACCTCGCGGATCTCCGCCGCCACGAGGAGCGGACTCTGACGGACGACGCTCTCCCGCGCGAGCAGCCCCTTCCGGCCATGCACGACTTCGCAGCGCAGCGTCCCCTCGTCGGCGCGGCGCGCGACCCGGTCGGAGAATCCGATCAGGATGCAGCGGCGCAGCGCGTCCTCGGGAGCGTCGCGGCGCTTCACGTCGAGCCCTTCGCGCTCCGCGATGTTCAGGAACTGCTCGTGCAGCGGACCGACCTGTCGCGCCGTCACCGCGTGGATGCCCGCGCGCCGGCAGGCCTCCATCCGAAAGTCGTTCTTCGCGGCGAAGGCCCACGCCTTCATCAGCAGGAAGAAGTCCGACGTCGCCTTGTCGCCGATCCGATCCTCCCGGAAGGACGCCGTGTCGCCGTCGACATTCCGCAGCAGGAGGTCGCGTCCCTGGGTGAGCGCCGCGATCAGGGCCGCGTCGTGCACGCAGCCGAACTCCTGCGCGGCGAGGAGCATGCGCGCATAGCGGGGATGCAGCGGGAACGCCAGCATCCGGCGGCCGAGCGGCGTGATCGCCGGCCCCTTCAGCGCGCCGAGATCGCCCAGCAGCTCCTCCGCGTGCGAGAGCGACTCCGCGTCGGGCGCGTCGAGCCAGCGGAATTTTCGGAGATCCTCGACCCCCGCCGCCTTCAGCGTCAGGACGACCTCGGCCAGGTCGAGACGCCGGATCTCCGGCAGCTCCCGCGCCGGCCTCTTCGCGTGATCCTGGGCGGTCCACAATCGCAGGCAGGTCCCCGGCGCCGTCCGCCCCGCGCGGCCCGCCCGCTGGTCTGCAGCGGCGCGGCTGATCTTGTCGATCCCCAGCGTGTTGATGCCGCGATAAGGGTCGTAGCGCGGGATCCGGGCAAGACCGCTGTCGATGACCAGCGTGATGCCGTCGATCGTCAGCGACGTCTCCGCGACGTTCGTCGAGACGACGACCTTCGGCCGATCGTAGCGCGCGACCGCGGCGTCCTGCTCCTTCGGAGGCAGCTCTCCATAGAGCGGGAGCAGCAGCCGGCCCCGGGCCTCCGGCCGGCCGCGAAGGGCGTCGAGCGTCCTCGAAATCTCGTAGCCGCCCGGCATGAAGACCAGCGCGTCGCCCTCGCCGCGGTCGCGCAGGTGCCGGCCGAAGGAGTCCGCGGCCTGGTCCCAGACCGGCCGCTCGTCCGTCTCCGCCGCGTGGACGATGGACACCGGAAAGACCCGCCCTTCCGACGTCAACCGCGCGCAGGGCTGGAGATACGTCTCGAGGCGGTCGACATCGAGCGTGGCGGACATCACGAGGATCAGGAGATCCGGCCGCGCGCGCTCCTGGAGGTCCAACGCGCGGGCGAGCGTGATGTCGCCATACAGATGGCGCTCATGGAATTCGTCGAAGATCAGCGCCGAGATCCCCGCGAGCCCGGGGTCCTGGATCATCCGCCTCAGGAGGATCCCTTCGGTCACGAACTTGATCCGCGTCTTCGGGCCCGAGACGTCGTCGAAGCGGATCTGGTAGCCGACCTCGCGGCCAAGCTCGACGCCCATCTCCTCCGCGACCCGGCTCGCGAGCAGCCGGGTGGCCAGGCGGCGAGGCTGGAGGATCACCGCCTGCCCCTGTCCCAGAGCCCCGTGCTTCAGCAGCATCTGCGGAACCTGGGTCGACTTGCCCGATCCGGTCGGCGAGGAGAGGATCAGGCGGCGCTGCTCCCGGAGGCGGGCAAGAAGGTCGGATTCCAGGGAATAGATGGGGAGACGATCGGCCATGGCGTGTCCTATCGTATAGTGAGACGGGACTGTCGACGCCGTTTTTTGCACCGGCAACGGCAGGTTTGGGGAACTGGATAGAGAACCGTTCAGGGGAGAACCGCGTGATGCTCGGCCTCGTCGTCGCCCTCTTCCTCCAGGCGGAGGAGCCCGTCGATTTCAAGAAGGACATCCGGCCCATCCTCTCCAACGCCTGCTTTCTCTGTCACGGTCCGGACGACAAGCGCCGCAAGGGCGACCTCCGGCTCGACACGAAGGAGGGCGCGTTCCGGGTCCTCGAGGGCAAGCAGGCCTTCGTCCCCGGCAAGCCCGAGCAGAGCGAAGCGCTTCGGCGCATCCTGACGTCCGACAAGGACGACCATATGCCGCCCGCGAAGTCGGGCAAGCAGCTCACGTCGAAGCAGATCGAGCTCATCAGGAAGTGGATCGCCCAGGGCGCGAAGTGGTCGGATCACTGGTCCTTCATCCCGCCGGAACGGCCGGCCGTCCCGCAGTTCCCCGGCGCGCTCAATCCCGTCGACGCCTTCGTCCGCGCGCGCCTGGAGCGCGAAGGACTGGCCCCCGCCCCGGAGGCCGGCCGCGAGACGCTGCTGCGCCGGCTCAGCCTGGACCTGGTCGGCCTCCCGCCCAGCGCCGCCGAGATCGACGCCTACGTCGCCGACGCGCGGCCCGACGCCTACGAGCGCCAGGTCGACCGCCTGCTCGCATCGCCCCATTATGGAGAACGCTGGGCCCGCCACTGGCTGGACGCGGCCCGCTACGCCGACTCCGACGGCTTCGAGAAGGACAAGCCGCGCGAGGCGTGGTTCTACCGCGACTGGGTCATCAACGCGTTCAACCGCGATCTCCCCTATGACGAGTTCGTCATCGACCAGATCGCGGGCGACCTGCTCCCGAACGCGACGCAGGAGCAGGTCGTGGCGACGGGCTTTCTCCGGAACTCCATGATCAACGAGGAGGGCGGCGTCGATCCCGAGCAGTTCCGCATGGAGGCGATGTTCGACCGCATGGACGCGATCGGCCGCGGCATCCTGGGCCTCACCATCCAGTGCGCCCAGTGCCACAGCCACAAATACGATCCGTTCACGCACGAGGACTACTACCGGATCTTCGCGTTCCTGAACAACTCGCACGAGGCCAACGTCACGGTCTACCGGCCCGAGGAGTCGATGGAGCGCGCCACGATCCTGCGGGAACTCCACGAGATCGAGGACGAACTCCGCCACCGGACCTCCGACTGGAAGGAGCGGATGCGCGCCTGGGAGGCGTCGGTCCGCGGCGACCAGCCCGAGTGGACCGTGCTCCGGCCCGACGTGGACGACATCTCGACCGGCGGCCAGAAGTACCTGCCGATGGAGGACGGCTCGCTCCTCGCCCAGAGTTATGCCCCGACCAAGCACCGGGTGAAGCTGATCGCGAAGGTCGCCGCCGAGGAGATCACGGGAATCCGCCTCGAGCTGCTCACCGACCCGAACCTCCCGCGCGGCGGTCCGGGCCGCTCGATCAAGGGCACCGGCGCACTCTCGGAGTTCGAGGTCGAGGCGGGTCCGGCCGACGGTTCCGCCAAGCCGCAGAAGGTGAAGTTCGTGTCCGCGACGGCCGACGTGGAAGCGCCCGAGGCGCCGCTCGAGGCGATCTTCGACGACAAGAGCAGCAGGAAGCGCATCACGGGCCCGGTCGCGTTCGCAATCGACGGCAAGGACGACACCGCGTGGAGCATCGACATCGGCCCGGGCCGCCGCAATAATCCGCGCAAGGCGGTCTTCGTACCCGAGAAGCCGATCGCCTTCAAGGGCGGCGCGGTCCTCACCCTCTACCTGAAGCAGAACCACGGCGGCTGGAACAGCGACGACAACCAGACCTGCAACCTCGGCCGCTTCCGCCTTTCGATCACGGGAGCGCCGGCGCCGAAGGCCGATCCCCTGCCCGCCGGCGTGCGCAGCATCCTGGCCCAGCCCGAGGAGACGCGGACTCCGGCGCAGGACGGCGCGGTCTTCACGTATTGGCGGACGACGGTTCCCGAATGGAAGGACGCGAACGACCGCATCGAGGCGCTGTGGAAGCGTCATCCGGAAGGCGCGACCCAGCTCGCCCTCGAGGAGCGCGGCAGCATGCGCGAGACGCACCTGCTGGATCGCGGCGACTTCCTCAAGCCCAAGTCGGCCGTCAAGCCGGGCGTGCCCGCCTTTCTCAATCCCCTGCCCGCGGGCGGGCCCGTCAACCGGCTGACCTTCGCCCGCTGGCTGGTCGACCGCAAGGCGCCGACGTCGGCCCGGTCGATCGTCAACCGCGTCTGGCAGAGCTATTTCGGGACGGGCCTCGTCGCCACGAGCGAGGACTTCGGCTCGCAGGCCGAGTCGCCGTCGCATCCGGAGCTGCTCGACTGGCTGGCGGTCGACTTCATGGAAAGCGGCTGGAGCTTCAAGAAGCTGCATCGCCTGATCGTGACGTCGTCGACGTATCGTCAGTCGTCGAAGCTGACGGCCGAGGCGTTCGCCCGCGACCCTGCGAACCGGCTCCTCGCGCGCGGGGCCCGCTTCCGGGTAGAAGGCGAGATCGTGCGCGATATCGCGCTGGCGGCCAGCGGCCTGATGAACCCCAAGGTCGGCGGACCCAGCGTCTGCCCGCCCGCGCCGGGTCAGCTTTTCCAGCCGCCGGTGAGCTACGGCCCGAAGGTCTGGAAG
>DASQOM010000096.1:0-4852 GCA_035644495.1 Planctomycetota bacterium
CGACGGGCGAGATGCGGAGGGCGGACTGGAGGTGCTGCGCCGCTTTCACGGGCTGGTGCTCGTGATGCGCGGCGATGGCCAAGCGGTAGTGGTCCTCGAACTTCGCATCGCCGGAGGCGACGCGGGCGCGGCAGACCTTGACGACCTCCTCGAGCTCCTTGGACGTGCGGCTCACCCAGCCGCGCGGGGCGTAGAGGTTGGCGGGCTGGGGGCCGATGCGGTCGCGGAAGAAGGCGAAACGAGGCGGATCGAGCGCGCCCTTGAAGCCCTTGCCGACGCCGTTGATCCAGGCGCGGTAGTCGCGCACGAAGGAAGTCCCGAAATCGTCCCCGCCCCCGAGCGCGGTCTCGTAGTCCTTCTTGAATTTCCCGCCCTCCTGGAACTTGTCGAGGAGGATGCGGTAGTTGGCGAGACCCTGGAGCACGGCCTGCTCGGGCTCGCGGGTGGGCACGAGCGGCACGAACAGGGTGTCGCGGTCCCACTCGTAGAAGCCGCCGCCGGAATAGGGGGCGATGAGGAGCGAGGCGGCCTCGGGCAGCATGGGATCGGCCTGCTCCGCCAGCGCGAGGGTCGAGTCGAGGTCGGCCTTCACGATGCGGAGCTGGGCCGAGAGGAGGACCGAGTAGGTGCGGGCGAGGCCCGAGCCGGTGACCCCGAGCCAGAGGACCTGCTTGACGAACTTGAGCTCGTCCTGGACCCAGCGTTCGCGTTCCTCGGCGGAGACGGTTCGCGACGCGGCCGCGTCCTTTTCGAGCCGCGCGGAGACGCGCTTCTCGATGGCCTCGCGGTCGATCTGGCGAAGGGCGTCGAAGAGGGCGAGATCGTCGGGGGTGCGGGCGCGCTCGCGGGCGCGGCTGATCATGCGATTGCGGATCTCGGCGATCTGGCGGCGCTGCTCGGCGAGTTTGTCGTCGGGCGAGTGCTTCAGCTTGAAATTCATCGCGTCGAGGGTTTCGTCGAGCCGGCCGTTGAGGAAGAGGTCGATGGACTGCTGGTTGAAGCCGGGGAGGTTCTTGAAGAGCAGCGTGAGGCGCATGTAGAGGCGGCCGCGGAGATCGCGGATCAGGCGCGTGGTGCTGACGCCTTCGCCTTCGGAGCTGCTCATTCCCCCGTACAGGAGGAAGAGGCGGAAGCGCTGGAGGATCCACTCGGAGAAGTAGTATTGATTCGGCCGGCCCGTGGCGTAGATCTCCTTGAGGAGGGCGGGGCGGTTCTTGTCGCCGCCCGGGACGAGGCGCCAGTCGAGGAGGCCGAGATCGACCTGCATGCGCTCCTCGGGAGGAAGAACGGCGCGGTCGTCGCGGACGACTCGGAGGAGGAGGCGCTCGACTTCGCGCCACCAGTGGGCGTTGAGCTCGCCGGCGAGCGGTCCGAGCTCGGGTCGGGAGGCGACGCTGCCCTCGCCGGGTCCGCGTTGGGAGAGGAAGCTTTCGACGGATCGGTCGATTTCTATGGTCACCGTGCAGCCTGAAGTATACCATCGGCCTCCGCCCGGGGGACGTTAACCTTTGGCGGAACCATGGCTCATATATTATGGGCGATGCGTATAAAATAAGCTATAATATTTCCACGCCATGAAGGCCCGGGCGGTTCAGCTCGTCCTGAAGCGCTGTCTTGGCCACCGCGACGGCGAAGCCGTCCTGGTGGTCACGGATCCCCCCATGGAACCGCATGCCCGCGACTTCCTCCAGCATGCGATCGCCCTCGGGATCGACGCCACCCTGATGACCATGCCCCAGCGCGCCGGCTCGGGCATCGAGCCCCCCCGCGCCGTCGCCGAAGCGATGAAGTCCGCCCCGATTTCCG
Organism: Planctomycetota bacterium; assembly: GCA_035644495.1. GTDB lineage: Bacteria > Planctomycetota > MHYJ01 > MHYJ01 > JACPRB01 > JACQFK01. The sequence goes on from DASQOM010000096.1 coordinate 1,807, forward strand.
TCCTCCTGACCAGCCGGTCCCTCACCCACACCGACGCCCGGCGCGAGGCCTGCGAAAAGCACGGCGCCCGCATCGCCTCCATGCCGGGGGCCGACGCCGCCCGTCTCGAGGCCCTCCTCGAGATCGACTACGAGGACCTCCGCGTCCGCGGCGAGGAGCTCGCCGTACTGCTCGAGGCGGGCCAGCGCGTCCATCTCACCAGCCCCGCGGGGACCGACCTCTCGTTCGACGTCCGCGGCCGCACCGTCTACCGCGACATCGGCGATCTCTCCAAGCCCGGCTCCTTCGGCAACCTGCCCGCGGGCGAGGTCTGCTTCGCCCCCCTCGAGGGCAGCGGCGAGGGCGTCGTCACCGTCGACGGCTCCGTCGCCGGCCTGGGCCTCCTGAAGGCCCCCATCACCGTCCGCTTCGCCGGCGGCCGCGCGGTCGAGATCTCCGACACCGCCCTCCGCGAACTCCTGGCGGCGCAGGGCCCCGAGGCCTTCCAGCTCGCCGAGTTCGGCATCGGCATCAACCCGCGCGCCGGCGTCGTCGGCAACATCCTCGAGGACGAGAAGGCCATCGGCACCGCCCACATCGCGCTGGGCTCCAACTACGCGATGGGCGGCCGCATCCACGTTCCCCTCCACATCGACGCGGTCCTGAAGAACGCCCGCGTGGAGGTGGACGGCCGCGAGATCGATGCGAAGTTCCTGACGCCGATCGCGGCGCCCGTCGCCGCCGATCCCGCGTCGATCAACGTCGCCACGCTGGAGACGTTCCAGATCCTCTTCCAGAACTCGAACGACCCGCAGTACATCCTGGACCTGGACACGCAGCGCTTCCTCGAGATCAACGCGAGCTTCGAGCGGCTGACCGGATACGCGCGCGACGAGCTGCTGTCGGGCTCCGTGACGGCGCCCAAGCTGGTCGCCCGCGAATCCCTGCCGACGTTCCAGCAGAAGCGCGAGACGCGGCGCATGACGCCGTCGGAGCGCTACGACCTCAAGGTCCTGACCAAGAGCGGCGAGAAGCGGCCCGTGGAGCTCTCCGTCCGCCGCATCGTGCTTTCCAACCGCGACGTGATCGTGGGCACGGTCCGCGACCTCTCCCACCGCAAGAAGCTCGAACAGGACATGTGGGAGAAGATCGAGGAGCTCGGCTACGCCAACAGCCGCATCTACGCGCTGACGGAGAAGATCCGCCGCGTGCCCGAGCTGACCCCGCAACTGCTGCACATCACCGACGAGGAGGAGCTCCTCGAGCGCACGGCCCAGCTCCTCTGCGCGCGCGAGGGCCTGGGCTACGCGGACGTGAACTTCTACCTGCTTCGCGACGACGCCCTCGAGCTCTGCTATTCGACGATCAAGACCAAGAAGCGGAAGATGAAGCTCTCCGCCGACCACCGCCTGCTCAAGGTCCTGATGGGCGAGGCGGCGGGCGGCATGACCAACCGCGAAGCCGTCCTGCCCCTCAAGGGCCGCGAGCGCAACACGGGCGTGATGGAGGTCTTCTTCCACCCGAAGGAGATCGAGGTCCTGCAGGGCAACGAGCGGGCCCTCAAGGGCTACCGCGACCTGCTGGAAACGCTGTCGAACGTCATCGGCCTGCTCGTCGAGAACCTGCACCTCTACGACCGCGTGAAGCGCCAGTCGATCGTGGACCACCTGACCGGGGTCTTCAACCGCCGCTACTTCGACCAGAAGCTTTCCGAGGAGCTCAACCGCGCTGCCCGGTACGGCCGCGAGCTGAGCCTGGTGCTCCTCGACGTCGACCACTTCAAGCAGATCAACGACAAGATGTCGTACAAGCAGGGCGACCAGGTCCTGATCGAGACCGCGAAGATGTTCCGCAGCTACACGCGCGAGGTCGACATGGTCTGCCGCTACGGCGGCGACGAGTTCGCGATCCTGATGCCGGAAACGAGCTACGAGCACGCGCTCGGCAAGGCGGAGAACCTCCGCCAGGTGGTCCGCGCCGCGGAGTTTTCAAACACCCAGGAGCCCGACAAGCCCCTCAAGCTCACGCTGTCGATCGGCGTCACAGCGTGGCACTCCGAGATCAAGAACGGCGACGAGCTGCTGCGCGCGGTGGACGAGGCGCTGCACACGGTGAAGCGCTCCGGGCGCGATGCCGTCTGCGGCAACTTCAAGGGACCCAAGCCCAACGACAAGTCCCAGGCCGCCGGCGCGAAGTAGGAACACGAAGACCCCAAAGACTCAAAGACCCCAGAGAAGATCTGTGTTTTTGAGGATCCGTCTCCAGGGAACAGGCGGACTGCACGGGCTTTGGGTTGAGCGTTATCTTCGCCGTTCGCGGATGTCGAAGACGACGCTGAGCTTCTTCGCGGGGACGGCGGAGTCGATGACGTAGCTCAGCTTTCCGGTGGTGCGCTCCGTGACGTAGTCGATCGAGCGCTCGATCTTCTCTGCCCCCGGCGGGCTGTCGCGGCGCTCGATGATGCGGATCGCCGCCCTTTCGATCCAGCGGTTGATGTGCTCGGCGACCTCCTTCGGGTCCACGTCCTTCTCGTCCGCGCGCTCGAAGGAGAACTCGCCGGGGCGGTCGTACTCGCCCTTGCGCGCGTCGCTCCGGCTCCTCCAGGTCCCGTTGATGACGTAGAGCTTTTCCTTCGGGAGGTCGAAGAGCGACGCGTCCGTCGGCGAGCTCGCGCGGACCGGCTCGACGACGAGGATCGACGGCGTGTCCGCCGGCTTCGGCGCCGGTTTGCGATCGGGCTTCCGGTCGCAGGCGACTCCGACCAGCAGCAGTGCTGCAAGCGCTATCAGGCGAACGTTCATGGGGCCGGGATCAGGTCGAGGCAGACGAGGCGGTCCTTGCCGCGCACGTAGAGCAGGCCGTGGGAGATCACCGGCGCGGCCCAGGCCGGGTACTTGAGCAGCGGCTCGCCATCGGCGCCTTTCAGCACCACGCGCGCCGTCTCCTCGTACTGCTTCGGGTTCACCTTGATCTGCCGCAGGTCGCCGTATTCGCCCAGGAAGATGAAGGAGCCGTCGACGTAGGTCAGCGACGCGCGCGTCAGCCGCGGCACCGCCCACTGCACCTT
>DASQOM010000097.1:0-3584 GCA_035644495.1 Planctomycetota bacterium
GATCGGCCAGGCCGTCGTCGCCTTCGAGATCGCGCGCGCCTTCCTCGGCAAGTTCGGCGGCGACACGTTCGTCGAGACGAAGCAGCGCTACGAGGCCTACCGGAAGCAGTTGGACCAGTACGGAAAATGATCGCCGAGCCGGCCCCGGCTCAGCCCCACGTCCTCACCATCTGCCTGCGCTTTCTCAGGCGGGCGAAGCCCTATGCCGGCCGCATCCTCCTGACCCTGTTCGTCGTTCTGATCGCCACCGGCTCGAAGACGATCCAGGCCTTTCTCGTGAAGCCGGTGATCGACCGGAAACCGGAGGTGACGGCGCCGAAGGACCCCGACGTATTCCGCCCCGCGTATTCGCTGAAGGACGTGCTTCGTCAGGTGCTCAAGCCCCAGGATTGGGATCTCTACACGATCGCAACCCTGGCCGTCGTCCTCTCGATCCTGATGTTCGTCTTCGGCACCATGCGCGACACGATGACGAACTGGCTGACCAAGCGCATGGTGGTCGACCTGCGCAACGACGTCGCCGAGCATCTCGCCTACCTGCCCCTGAAGTTCCACTACGACCGCAAGTCCGGCGACCTTGTCTCGCGCATCACGAACGACGTCACCGTCTGCGAGATGGCGGCGAACTTCCTCTTCGACGACGCCATCGTGCACCCGCTGATGATCGCGTGGGCGCTGGCCGGGGTCTTCTACACGAACTGGAAGATGTCGCTCGCCGCGTGCGCGTTCTTCCCGTTCTACGTGTTCGTCCTGGCGCGGATGGCCCGCAAGATGCGCAAGGCGCGGAAGAAAAGCCTCGAGCATCTGGGCGACATGACCGGCACCATGATCCAGACTTTCGGCGGCATCAAGGTCGTCAAGGCGTTCAACACCGAGGCGCAGCAGGTCCAGGAGTTCAAGGACCACAACGAGAGCTACTTCAAGCGGATGATGACGACGCTGACACGGAAGGCCCTCGCGGAGAACCTGAACTCCCTCTTTATGGGCCTGGCGATCGCGGTGGTCCTCGTCGGCGGTTATCGGTTGCTCGACCGCGGCGAGCTCAAGGCCGGCGACCTCGCCTTCTTCGGGCTGGCCATCGCCATGATCACGTCGTCGGTCCGGGAGATGGCCAAGTCCTGGAACCGGCTGCTGGAGGCGTCGACCGGCGCCGAACGGGTGTTCCAGCTGCTCGACCAGCAGCGCGAGCCGCAGCATGACGCGGGCGAGGATCTGCCGAAGGCGTCGTCCGTCGAATTCCGCGACGTGACGTTCGCGTACAACTCGGCCCCGGTGCTGGCGGGGCTGAACCTGTCGGTGAAGCCCGGGGAAGTGGTCGCCGTCGTCGGGGCGAGCGGGGCGGGGAAGACGACGCTCTGCGACCTGCTGTGCCGCTTCTACGATCCGCAGAAGGGGGAGGTCCTGGTCAGCGGCGTCGACCTGAAACGGGTGCGGCGCTCTTCGCTGCTGGGCCACATTTCGGTAGTGACGCAGGAGACGTTCCTCTTCAACACGACGGTGGGGGAGAACGTCCGCTACGGCCGGCGGGCCGCGACGCAGGCGGATGTCGAGGCGGCGGCGCGGGCCGCGCATATCCACGACTTCATCGCCGGGCTGGAGAAGGGCTACGACACGATCGTCGGCGAGCGGGGCGCGAAGCTGTCGGGCGGCCAGCGCCAGCGGATCGCGATCGCGCGGGCGATCCTGCGGAATCCGTCGATCCTGGTTCTGGACGAGGCGACCAGCTCGCTGGACGCCGAAAGCGAGCGGGCGGTGCAGGAGGCGCTGGAGCACCTTCTCCGCTCGGAGCACCGCATCACCTTCGTGATCGCGCACCGCCTGTCGACCATCAAGAACGCGGATCGTATTCTGGTGCTCGACCAGGGCCGTCTGGTCGAAGAAGGGAAGCATGAGGAATTGCTGGGGCGGGGCGGCGTCTACGCTAATCTTTACCGCACGCAATTCACCCAGTGACTATCCTCTTTTCTACGACCTGAGATTGGCAACGCGCGTATATGAGCCGGAGGAAGGATTGTGACGACCCCGAGATCCCCTGGAGTGAGACCCGGCCGCGCGACTTTGGAAAAGCCGCGGCGGGCGCGCGTCAAGGTCGACCTGACCTGTGAAATCACCGGATCGAAAAACCACGCGACGGCCCACGTCGCCAACCTGACGATCGGCGGCTGCCGCCTGCTCAGTCCCTGCGCGTTCCCCAAGGGCGAGACCGTCCGGCTTGCGCTGAGCACCAGCGACCACGAACCCGAGCTCAAGATCCCCGCCGAGATCCGCTGGCTGGCGCTCAATCCCGAGGAAGGCCCCTTCGAGGTGGGCTGCCGCTTCGTCCATTCGGAGGACACGGCCGACCGCGTCGAGAAGCTGCTGCGGAACGTCATAAAGCGGAAGCCGCACGTAGCCCTGGCGGCGGAGTCGGACACGCGGTCGCGGGGGAAGGCGAAGCTCGTGTTCGCGACGGAGGGGCTCGACCAGCTGCTCAGGCCGGGTCTTTCTGCTCCTCTTCGCGAATCACCTGGAGCGCCTCGCGCGGGCTCCGGGCGCTCGTAAGCGCGTCCCTCATCTCCTCGTACTGCAGCAGCCTGGCGATCCCCGCCAGCGTCCGGATGTGCTTCTGGACCACCTTGCGGGGGATGACGAGCAGAATGATGATCTTTGCGGGCTGGCCGTCCGTCGACTGGAAGGGGATCCCGGCGGGCGAGATGGCCAGCGCCGCCAGCGCGTCCTCGACGCCGTCGACGCTCGCATGCGGAATCGCGACGCCGTTCTCCATGCCGGTCGACGCGACCTTCTCGCGGGCCTCGAGCGCCTTGTAGACCGCGTCCCGGTGCTCGGACTTGAGGCGGTTCTGGCCGATGAGCAGATCGACCATCTTCCCGATGGCATCCCACTTGTCTTTCGCCTGAAAGCCTGCGGCGATCTGGCCTTCCCTGAGCAGGTCTCCGAGTTTCATTCGACGTCGAGCTCCCGCAGATGCGTTTCGAGCTCGACGATCTTGGCCTTGAGCGCGGCGAGCTTCTCCTCGATCTCGGCCGCGAGGTCGGGCTTGCGCTTGCGGAACTCCTCGTTCGACAGCTGCTTTTCCGCCTGCGCCGCCTGCTCCTTCGTCTTCTCGCACTCCCTCTTCGTCCGATCGACCTCCGCCTTCTTGTCGATCTTGCCTTCGAGGGGAACATAGGCGGTGAACGTCGTCGACGCCCCCGTCCCCGAGAACTTCGGCTTCGGGAGGTTGACGCCGATGGAAAGTTCGCTCACGTTGGCCTGGTCGCGGATGATCTCCGCGCCCGCCTTCAGGAGGGCGACCCCGGCCTCGTCCTTCGCCGACAGCACCGCCGTCAGCTCCACCTTGGGCGGGATCGCGTTGCGGTTGCGCACCTCGCGGATCAGGCCGACCGCCTCGAAGACCTGGTCCATCAGCTGCTCGATGCCCAGGTTCCGCGTCGCCTTCGGGTCCGGCCATGACGCCGTCATCAGCGGCTGCTTGCGGCCCAGCTTCTGCCAGATCTCCTCGGTCACGAAGGGCGTGAACGGGCTCATCAGGCGCAGGACGGTGTCCAGCACGTAACTTATGGTCTGCCTGGCGGCGGGCTCGG
>DASQOM010000098.1:0-11077 GCA_035644495.1 Planctomycetota bacterium
CAAGGGCGCGGTGCTCGTCCCGGCCGTCGCGCCGCAGCTGTCCGCCACGGGCCCGTACGTCTACGTCGTGACGCCCGCGGACACGGCCGAGTTCCGCTCCATCGCCGTGGGCCAGCGGCAGGACGACCGCGTCGTGATCGAGCGCGGCCTGAAGGCCGGCGAACGCGTCGTCACCCTCGGCCACATCGGCATCACGCCCGACGGCAAGGTGAAGATCGAGGCGCCCAAGCCGGCCCCCGGAGAGGCCGCCAAGCCATGAACCTCTCCGAACCGTTCATCCGCCGCCCGGTCATGACCGCGGTGCTCACGCTCTCGGTCATGCTTTTCGGCGTCATGTGCTTCCTCCGGCTGCCGGTCAACGACCTGCCGGCGGTCGACTATCCCGTCATCCAGGTCTCGGCCGCGTATCCCGGCGCGAGCCCCGAGACGGTGGCCAACGCCATCGCGACGCCCCTCGAGCGCCAGTTCATGCAGATCAACGGCCTCGAGCTCGTGACCTCGAAGAGCTCCCAGGGCCAGGCCACGTTCACGCTGCAGTTCAGCCTCGACAAGACCATCGACGCCGCCGCGACCGACGTCCAGACCGCGATCTCACAGGCCACCGGCAGCCTCCCCGTCGACCTCCCCTCGCCGCCGACGTATTCCAAGTCCAACCCCAACGACCAGCCGATCCTCTATATCTCGATGACGAGCGACTCGGTCACGCTCGGCCAGCTCTACGACTACGCCAACACGCAGATGGGGCAGCGCATCAGCATCCTCCCCGGCGTGAGCCGCGTCATCGTCTTCGGCACCAAATCCGCGATCCGCATCAAGGCCGACCCCTCGGCCATGGCGGCCCGCGGGATCTCGGTCGACGACCTGGCCAACGCCGTCCGCAACGGCACCAGCATGACGGGCGCGGGCCAGCTGGACGGCCCCTCCGGCTCCGCCGTGCTGCGCCCCCAGGGCCAGATCGAAGACGCCGCCTCCTACGCGAACCTGATCATCACCCAGAAGGACGGGGCGGCCGTCTACGTGCGCGACGTCGCCCGGGTCGTCGAATCCGTCCAGGACGAGCGCATGAAGATGCGCTTCTGGGCGCGCGGCTATAACGTCCCCGCGGGCACGGTCGTGGTCGGCGTCTTCCGCCAGGCCGGCGCGAACGCCGTCGAAGTGGCCCGCAACGTCCGCGCGGTGCTTCCCGCGATCTCCGCCGAGCTGCCGAACTCGATCCGGGTCGTCCCGGTCTACGACCGCTCCCTGACGATCGTGCGCTCGGTGGCCGACGTCGAAGAGACGCTGCTCATCGCGTTCGTCCTCGTCGTCGTCGTCATCTTCGTCTTCCTGGGCCGCGCGACCGACACGCTGATCCCGGCGGTGGCCCTGCCCCTCTCGCTGCTGCTGACGTTCATCGCGATGCAGATGCTGGGCTACAGCCTGGACAATCTCTCGCTCATGGCGCTGACGCTGGCGATCGGCTTCCTCGTGGACGACGCCATCGTCTTCCTCGAGAACACCGTGCGCCGCATGGAGCGCGGCGAAAAGGCGCTCGAGGCGACGCTCAACAGCGCGAAGGAGATCAGCTTCACGATCCTGTCGATGACGATCTCCCTGGCAGCGGTGTTCCTGCCGCTGGTCTTCATGTCGGGCCTGATCGGCCGCATCTTCCGCGAGTTCGCGATCACGATCGTCGTCTCGATCTTCGCGTCGGGCGTCGTCTCGCTGACCCTGACCCCGCTGATGTGCGCCCGGCTGCTCAAGGACCGGGGCCACGGGGCGAAGCAGACCTGGATGGAGCGCGTGGTCGGCGGCTTCGAGAAGCGCATCCTCTCGTTCTATTCGAAGACGCTCGACTGGTTCCTCCGCTGGCGCGCGGTCTCGGTCCTCATCTGGATCGCCTGTCTCGCGGGGACGATCTTCCTCTTCCGCGAGGTCCCCAAGGAGTTCATCCCGCCCGGCGACTCCGGCACGATCTTCGGCGTTTTCATGGGCCGCGAAGGATCGTCGCCGGATCAGATGCGGACGATCCAGGACCAGGCCGAAGAGGTCATCCACACCAACCCGAACGTGCGGGCGGCGTTCACGATGACCGGCAACGGGTCGTTCATCAACTCCAACATGGGCCTGACCTTCGTGCTCCTGAATCCGGCGGGCAAGCGGCCTCCGGTCGGGCTCGCCGCCGCCGAGCTGATGGGCGCCATGGGCTCCATGCCGGGCATGATGGCCTTCCTGCGCCCGTATCCCGTGCTCCAGATCGCCACCGGCGCGACCAGCCAGACCCAGGGCCAGTACTCGTACTCCGTCTCGGGCGTGAATCCTGACGAAGTTTACGCGACCGCCGGAAAGCTCATGGGGAAGCTCGCCCCCTACCAGGGGAAGATCTTCCTCTCCATGATCCCCGACTACTTCAGCAACACGCCCAACCTGGACGTGAAGATCCGCCGCGACCAGGCCCGCAGCTACGGCGTCTCGGAGACACGGGTCCTCAACCTGCTCCGCACCGCCTACTCGCAGAACTACCTGTACCTGATCAAGAAACCGTCGGACCAGTACCAGGTGATCCTCGAGGTCGACGATCCCGATCGCAGCCGCGCCCAGGACCTCGCGAAGCTCTATATCCGTTCGGACGACGGCAAGAACCTGGTCCCCCTCTCGGCGCTGGTCAGCTGGACGGAGTCCCTCGGCCTCCAGGCCGTCAACCACCTCAACCAGTTCACCAGCGTGACCCTGAGCTTCAACCTCGTCCCCGGCGTCACGGTCGGCGAAGCCACGGACACGATCGAGAAGGCCGCGGCGGAGGTCGTCCCGCCCAACGTCCGCGCCACCCTGCAGGGCGAAGCGCTCACGTTCCGCGACACCGTCCGCGACCTGACGATCCTCATGATCCTCGCTGTCTTCGTGATGTACGTCATCCTGGCCATCCTCTACGAAAGCTACCTGCACCCGCTGACGGTGCTCTCGACGCTCCCGACGGCCCTCGTCGGAGGCCTGCTGGCGCTGGTGGTGTTCAAGGAGGCGGCGTCGCTCTACGCCTACGTCGGCATGTTCATGCTGATGGGCATCGTGAAGAAGAACGGCATCATGATCGTCGACTTCGCGAACCAGCGAGTCGAGCACGGCGAGTCGGCGGTGAAGTCGATCCACGACGCGAGCATGGACCGCTTCCGGCCGATCCTGATGACGACCCTGGCGGCGGTCTTCGGCGCCCTGCCCATTGCGCTGGGCTTCGGCGCGGACGGCGCGTCCCGCCGCCCGCTCGGCCTGGTCATCGTCGGCGGCCTCGTCGTCTCGCAGTTCATCACGCTCTATATCACCCCGGTGATCTACCTCTACTTCGAGGAGTTCCAGGAGAAGGTCCTCGACCGCACCTCGTTCTTCAGGAAGTCGACCCGGACGAAGCCGGTGGCGGAGGAGAGCACGACGTGAGAAAACTCTGGATGGGGGTCCTGCTCCTCACGGGCTGCGAGGTCGGGCCGGACTATAAGGAGCCCGAAACGAAGTCGCAGGCGGACTACGAGAACGGCAAGGGGCTGACCTCGCCCGACCCGGTCGTCGTCGAGTGGTGGAAGACCTTCGACGACCCGATCCTCAACCGGCTGATCGAACGCGCGATCGCCGGAAACCGCGACGTGCGGACGGCGGCGGCGCTGCTCCGCGAGGCGCGCGCCCTCTACTCCCAGGAGAACTTCGACCTGATCCCGACGGTGACGGCCGGCGCGGGATACACCCGGCAGATGGAGTCCACGGCCCTGTTGCCGAATGCGACGCGCGACCAGCGGACCTTCGGATTCTGGAGCGCGGGCTTCGACGCGTTCTGGGAGGTCGACCTCTTCGGCCGGATCCGGCGCTCGACTGAGGCGGCCTTCGCCGAGGTCGGAGCCTCGGAGGCGTCGCGCCGCGACGTTCTGGTCACGCTGCTGTCCGAGGTCGCGCGCAACTACTTCGAGTACCGCGGCTCGCGCTTCCAGCTCGAGGTCGCGAAGCGCAACGCGCAGAACCAGGAGGAGTCGCTCAAGTTCGTCACGGCCCGCTTCGACGGCGGCCGCGGCACCGAGCTCGACGTCTCCCGCGCCCGCGCGGAGCTGCAGTCGACCCGCGCCCTGATCCCGCCGATCGAGACCGAGGCCCAGCGCGCGAGGAACCGCCTCGCCGTGCTGCTCGGCGAGCAGCCTGCGCGCTTCACGCTCGACGCCCCGCCGCCCGCCCCGCTCGACAAGCTGCCCGCGATGGTCGCCGTCGGCAAGCCGGAGGACCTCCTCCGGCGGCGTCCCGACATCCGCCGCGTGGAGCGCGAGCTCGCCGCCGCCACCGCGCGCATCGGCGTCGCGACGGCCGACCTCTTCCCGCGCCTGACCTTCACGGGGACCTTCGGCCCTCAGGCCCAGACCGTGCCCGCCCTGTTCCACGCCGGGAGCGCCGCGTATTCATTCGGGCCGAACCTGACGTGGGCCGCCCTCGACCTGGGCCGCGTCGCCGCGCGCATCCGGGCGGCGGACGCCCGGGCGGACGCCGAGCTCAGCCGCTACGAGCAGACGGTGCTCCTGGCGCTCGAGGAGACGGAGAACGCGCTGGTGCTGGTCGGCCGCACGCGGGAGCGCCGGGACGCGCTGGTCGCGGCGGTCGCGGCGAGCGAGCAGGCGGCGATCCTGGCCGAGGCGCGCTACCAGGGCGGCGCGACGGACTACCTGACCTCCCTCGACGCTCAGCGCACGGTGCTCAGCTTCCAACTTCAGCTCTCGGAGAGCCAGACGCGGACGGTGACGGCGCTGATCGCCCTCTATAAGGCGCTGGGCGGCGGCTGGGAAGTCGCCCCTGAACGCCCCCCCGCCGAGCAGCCGCAATAACGGACTCCGGGTCCGTTATGGCCCACGCGGGTCGGCGACCCTTCCCATGAAGAGGGTCGTCTCCGTCGGCAGGTCGCGGATGACGAAGAGGAAGGGCCGGTCGGCCTTGAACTCGACGTTCTTCTTCGGCGGCGCCGAACCCGCGGCCATCGGCACCGTGACCGCCGCCGCCTCGGTCCCCTTCTCGTTCACGTCCACGAACGTCTTGTGCAGCACCTCGCTGAGCGCGAAGCCCGGCTCGGCCGAGATCCCGGAGAAGTCGGCCGACGACGAGAACGCGCCCGACAGCCCGAGCGACTGCAGCGCGGTCTTCAGCTGGAACGCGGATTCGATCTTGAACTTCGGCAGCGAGACTTCGGTCTGGTTGCTCTTCATGCCGCCCAGCAGCCGCTCCAGCTGGCCGTCCTCCAGGTCCTTCTCGACCTGGGCCATCGCTCCGACGTCCGGCAGCAGGATCAGCATCGCCAGCTTGTCGCCGCTGTACGGCAGCTTCAATGCCGCGAGTTTCCCGTCGCGCGCGGTCTCCCGCCATCCGAGCGAGCGCATCGTCGGGACGCTCACCTTCTTCCCGTCGGCCAGCGTGAACGGTCGCGGCTCCGTCCCGTACTCCGAGAACTCGTCCTCCCAGCGCGCCTTGAAGTAGATCGCGTTCGCCAGGATGACGCGCGTCTTGTCGTCGACCTGCTGCTCCGAAAGCACGTTCTTGATCTTGTCGCGCGTCGCCTTCGCGGCCCAATCGTTGATCGCCCGGACGGCCTGCGCCTTCGCGCCCTGGAAGTCCGCCTCCCCGATCTCGGCCCCCCTGCCGGTCTTGAGCGCGTCGACGTACTCCGCCCGCACCGGGTAGCCCTTCTGCCGCCACAGCGCGTTGGCCACCGTCAGATGACAGCCGAAGGCGTCCGGCGTCGCCTCCGGCATATACTGGAGATGGTTCTTCTGCGTCGGCGTCAGCTCCGATCGCCGCGCCAGCTCCTTTCCGAGCACGCCGTAATCGACGGAGCCCAGCACCTTCGTGAATTCCTCCTTCGTTTTCCCCGCCGCGCCGGCGTGCACCATCGACAGCGCCGCGGCGATGCTATAGGGCGAGAAGAAGAGATTTCCGGGCGTCACCGCCAGGCGGCGGTAGAGGTCCGCGTCGAGCATGGCGCCCCCCTAAGGCAGGTATTTCGAAAGCCGGTCCACCGGCTCAAGAATACGCCGCCGCGCGAGCTCGCGGATGCGAATCCGCTGCTCGTCCGTGAGGTACGCCAAGGGCGACTTCCCATCCACCCGCGCGAGCATCAGCACCGCGAGGTGGACCATCGTCCGCGCCTCGAGCACCGGATCGGGGCCGTAGGCGTCGAGGAAGACGCGGGCCGCGTCGCGATAGCGGGCGTCGGCAAAGATATGGGCCTTGATGACGAGATGGTTCAGCATGAACGCGAGGTCGAAGACCGGATCGCCCCAGTGCGCGACCTCGTGGTCGAGCACCCAGATCCCGTCCTTGTGGACCAGGATGTTCTTCGGGCTGTAGTCGCCGTGCACCAGCGTCCGCGGGACGAAGTCCGCAAGGATGCGCAGGTCGGGATGCCGGCGCGCGGTCGTCTCATAGTAAGGCTCGACTCGCAGCTCAGGGAAATAGCCCGGCCCCGCCAGCGTCCGCGCCGCGTCGGCGTCCGGCTTCGCGTGCACCAGCGCCAGGCGCCGGCCCAGCTCGTGCGCGATCGAGCGCCGCACCTCGCCGGCCATCAGCAGGTCCTTCCACGTCGGACCCTCGGCGTAGGTCATCGTGTAGGAATACGTCTCCGGCTCGACGGAGAGGACCTGCGGCACCGAGTCCGGGCCGACGATGCGGCCCCAGGCGCGCAGGCTGTCGATCTCCCGGAACACGCGCGCCGGGTCGCTCAGCCACTCCATCGCGACCTTCAGCTTCGGCAGGAACTGCTTGCGGACGTGGCCCTCGTCGGTCAGCACGACGTCGCCGCTCACGCCGCCCGAGAGGACCTTCACCGGACCTTGCCCCGCGCGGCGACTTTCCAGCTGCCGTGGACGCGGCCGTCGCTGCCGTAGAACACTTCGTCGTGCAGGTTCACCGTCGGACACACGTGGCTGGGGATGACCCAGACCTTCTCGCCGACGCGGGCTTTATCCCGGACCTCGACGTAGCCGTGCTCTTCGTTCATCTTGCGCATCGTCCAGGGGCGGCCGACGAAATGACCATAGGTGTTCGGGCCGCGGGTGACGTCGCTCGAGAACGTCTTCGAGCCGGCGTCGATGAGGCACTGGCCGGGCACCGCGGTGCTGACGACCGTCGTGATCACGCGGAGCGCGCAGTCGCTCTCGAAGCAGCACTTCGCCTCGAGGCTGCTCGCGTCGTAGAACACGTAGGTCCCCGGCCGGATCTCGGTCGTGCGCGGAATGAGCGGCGTCTTCGACGCGCCGGGCGTCGAGCCGCCCGAGACGATCTTCGCCTCGAGGCCCGCCTTCTTGAGGAGGTCGAGGGTCGCATCGATCTTCGCGCGCGCCGCGCTGAAGCCCGCGTCGTCCAGCCACGAGGGCCAGTAGAAGATCCCCTGGAAATCGCCGCAGGCCTTCGCGACCTCGACCGCCTGCTCCGGCGTCTGCGCGCCGCAGCGGCCAACGCCGACGTCGACCTCGACCAGCGCCGGGATGCCCTTCAGGCCCTTCGCGGCCTCGACGGAGTCGATCGCGACGGTGATCCGCCGCGACTTCGAGAGCTCGTGCACCCGTGGCAGCTTCTCGGCCGTGAGCGGATACGCGATCAGGACATCGCTGCCGGGCAGGACCTCCGCCTCGCCGACCTTGGCGACGGTGATGCCGATCGCGCCGGCGTCGAGCTGCATCTGCGCGATCTCGGGGATCTTGTGGGTCTTCGCGTGCGGGCGCAGGCCGACCTTCCAGGCGCGGCACTGCTTTTGCATCTCGCGGATATTCCGCTCGAGGGTCGGGACGTCGACGTAAAGCGCCGGAGTGTCGAGATCGAGGGCGTCCATGTCACACCTTGGTCAGTTTGACCACCTCTTCGGCCTCTTTCGTGATCGACGCGATATCGCCCCCCAGGACGGCGGGCGAGTGGGTGAACGCGGCGCCCAGGCCGACGGCCTTGGCGCCCGCGTCGAGATAGGTCTTCAGGTCCGCGAGACCGAGTCCGCCCGTGGGCAGCAGTTCGAGGAACGGCAGCGGAGCGAGGAGGTGCCGGATATACGCGGCGCCGCCGAAGTCGGGCACCGGGAACACCTTGATCGGGCGGGCGCCGTCCGTCCAGGCGCGCAGGATCTCCTGGGGGGTCGCCGCGCCGGGGATATAGACCACGCCCTTCTTCTTGGCCCAGGCGTTCACCACGGGGGTGAAGACGGGGGAGACCAGGAACTTCGCGCCCGCGTCGACGGCCTGCTTCGCATCCTCGAGCGTCAGGATCGTCCCGGCGCCGATCGTGCCGAGATGCTCCTTGGCGAATTCGCGGATCAGGTCCGGCGCCGATGGCGTGGTCCACGTGATCTCCTGGATGCGGAGACCGCCGTCGTGCGCGGCGCGGGCTTTCTTGCGGACCAGGTCGGCCTCCTTCTCCCGGAGGATCACGACCGCTTTCTCGGCGTAGAGCTGCTCGCGGACTCTATCGGCGTTCATGGCGCCACCGGAGCCAACGCAAAGATCTTCTCTGTGGTCTTCGTCATCGGGGTGTCTTCGTGTTCTCTCTTATCGCTTCGCGATGCATTCGATCTCGACCGCGATGCCGCCCGGGAGGGCGCCGGCCTGGATCGTGGTCCGCGCGGGATAGGGCTGCTGGAACATCGTCTTATAGACCTCGTTCATCGCGCCGAAGTCCTTGATGTCGCGCAGGTAGACGTTGCACTTGACGACCTTGTCGAGCGAGGAGCCCGCGGCCTCGAGGATCGCCTTGATGTTCGCGAAGGTCTGCTTCGTCTCGGAGGTGACGTCGCCCAGCTCGATCTTGCCCGTGGCCGGGTTGGCCGGCCCCTGGCCTGCGAGGAAGAGGAAGTCCCCCTCGACGATGGCCTGCGAGTAGGGTCCGATGGGTTTGGGCGCGTTGTCGGTCTGGATCGCCTGTCGCATAGTTCCCTCCGGGGCATGGGACCCGCCGGCGCAGCCCACGACGAGCAGAACGATCAGCGCCGGCAAGATTCTCATCCGAGCTCCTCTATGAAACAGCGGTTCTATCACACGCGATGGCCCCTGTCACGTTGTATAGAATCCAGTCTCTTAGGGAGCCCGCCATGATCCGCGTCCTCGCCACCGTCGCCCTCATCTGCCAGCAGACCCCGCCGAAGCCCGCCTTCCAGGGCGACTTCTTCGGCGAGATGGGTCGCGCGTTCTGCGTCGTCCAGAAAGTCGACCTCGACGCGCATACGGTCACCGCGAAGCTGGACCGCGACGGGAAGATGGTGACGGTGCCGATCAAGGACGACACCGAGCTGCACGTGCGCGACTCGTGGGGGGAGCTGTCGGACTACTTCCCCGGCCAGCACGTCATGCTGTTCATGTACGTCGACGAGGACAAGAAGTGGACGTACCCGCGCGCGATCCAGGACGACATCCACATGCGGGCGCGACACGGTCATTTCGCCAAGGTGGTCCGGATCGACCGGGACGCGGAGACGTACTCGACGCGACGCGAGGAGAAGGACAATAAGGGGACCGTCACGAAGATGGTCGACGATTCATACGTCGCGGCGGCCGACGTCAAGGTCTGGAAGGGCGCGGCGGCGGCGGGCTTCGACGCGCTGAAGGAAGGCGACGAGGTGATCACGCAGCTGGTGGAGCGCGACGGCAAGCCGGTTGCGGGGGAGATCCTGGACAAGACGGGCGACGACGCGGTCCGCGTCGTTCAGGACGAGCGGCACCGGAAGGATCAGGACGAGAAGGGGCTGCCGTCGTACGTGACGGACGTCGAGGTGCTGAACGGGTCGCTGCAGGCGACGGTCGCGTGGAGCGGCTCCGAGCGCGCGAAGAAGGACCTGAAGGTGGGAGCGGCGGTGACGATCGTCCCCGAGGTCGGCAAGCCCTTCGCGGGCGCGGTCTGCTCCGTGCAGGGCGTGGATGCGCGCCAGCGGGTGCAGTTCGTGATCAATGCGCGCGTCGCGGCGCGCCTGGCGCCCGGCCAGTCGCTGAAGATCTTCCTTCCCGGTACGGGCCCGGCGGTCCCCGAAGGCCGCGCCGGCATTCCCGTCCCAAAGAAGTAGTGACCTTTCTAAAATCATCCCGGATACTTTAAGACATGAAACGGGTGCTGGCGCTCTTCCTGCTCGCCGGCTGCGCGACGACGTCTCCGGGCGGCGGCTACGACATCGTCCTCCTCGGTGGACGCGTCATGGATCCCGAGACCGGGCTCGACGCCGTCCGCAACGTCGGCATCAGGGGCGGGAGGATCGCCGCGGTGACCGAAACGGCGATCGAGGGGCGCGAGACCCTCGATGCGCGCGGCCTCGTCGTCGCCCCGGGCTTCATCGACCTGCACTCGCACGGCCAGGACCCCGCCAACTACGCCCTCAAGGCGGCCGACGGCTGCACCACCGCCCTCGAGCTCGAAGTCGGCGCGGCCGACATCGACGCGTGGTACGCCGCGCGCGAGGGCAAATCGCTCATCAACTTCGGGACCAGCGTCGGCCATATCCCCGTCCGCATGGCGGTGATGGGCGACGCGCCCGGGTTCCTGCCCGACACGGCCGCGAAGGCGAACACGCAGCCGGCGAGCGACGCTCAGCTCGAGGAGATCAAGAAGCGCCTGCGCGACGGCCTCAAGCGCGGCGCGGTGGCGATGGGCTTCGGCATCCAATACACCGGGGCGGCGTCGCGCTGGGAGATCCTCGAAGCCTTCCGCGTCGCGGCGGAGTTCGGCGCGTCGTGCCACGTCCATCTGCGCCACAACGGGCGCAAGGAGCCGAACAACAGCACCCAGGCCCTGGAGGAGGTCCTGGCCGCGGCGGCGGTCACTGGCGCGCCCCTGCACGTCGTCCATATCCACTCGACGTCCGTCGCGGCCACGCCTCGGCACCTGCAGATGATCTCCGAGGCGAAGGCGCGGGGCCTCGACGTGACCGCGGAATGCTATCCGTACCAGGCGGGGATGACGAAGCTGAACTCGGGCGTCTTCGACGGCAACTGGCGCGAGGCGCTCGAGATCGACTACAAGGACATCCTGTGGCCCGCGACGGGCGAGCGGCTGACGGCGGAGACGTTCGAGAAGTACCGCAAGTCGGACGACTACGCGATCATCTTCTCGATCCCCGAGT
>DASQOM010000099.1:0-11914 GCA_035644495.1 Planctomycetota bacterium
TTCCCGGAAGCCCTCTGCGGCCGGGGGCGGATGCAGGCGACCATCGGAGCCTGGCCCGCGGCGAAGGAAAGCGCGGAAAAGGCGCTGGCCCTGAAGGCCGACGTCGCCGAAGGCCAGATCCTGCGCGCGCGGCTGCTGAAGGAATCGGGCGAGACCGCCGCCGCGTTCGAGGCGACGCTGCTCGGCCGGAAGCTGTCGCCGCTCGACGCCGGGGTGCAGTCCTCCGCCGCGCGGCTGGCGAACTATATCCGTGGACCGCTTTGGGCGAAGACGAACACCCATGAAAGCGCGCATTATGCCGTTCGGAGCAACCTGCCGGTCGCCCGCTGCAAGCAGTATGCCGAATTCCTGGAAGCGATGAGACCCCACTATGAGGAGGTCCTGGGGCGTCCGCTGCCGGCGGGAAAGAAGGCCGAGATCCTCGTCTTCGAATCGCAGGAAGGATACTTCGTCTACAACGACTACACCGCCGGCGGGCGGATGGAGCACACGCTGGGCGCGTTCACGCCCTGGCACGCGCAGATCGCCCTGTTCGAGGGGGTGGAAACCCAGGAGACCTTACGCACCCTCGCCCACGAAGGCTTCCACCAGGCGGTCCTTTCCATCGCGCCCGACGTCCCCATCTGGTTCAACGAAGGCATGGCGGAGTACGTCGGCGCCGCCCGCGTCGACAAGGGCGCCGTCGTCGAGCGCGGCGGCATCCAGGTCGGTCGCCTCGAGAACCTGAAATCCGCCCTCAAGTACGGCTGGCAGCCCTTCCCCTTCGCGAAGCTGTTTCTGGACACCAAGGCCGACTTTTATGGCGACGATGCCCCGCTTCGCTACGCCCAGGCCTGGGGGATGGTCCGCTTCTTCATGGACGGCGACGCCGGCCGCTGGAGGCCGGTGATGAAGGACTATATCGACCGGATCCTCAAAGGGGAGACGGCCCGGGCCGCCTACGAGGCGACGTTCTCGAAGCAGGACGCCCCGCTGATGGAGGCCGGCTGGCTGAAGCACAGCGGACTGACGTCGAGATCCTCCTCCGTGCTGGCGAAGGACCCTCCGCCGCCGACCGCCCCGGTGATGACGGCGATGTCCGTCGATCTGCTCGCGCTCCTGAAAAAGAATCCGATCCCGGCGGGCAACGGATGGACCCTGAAGAGCGGCATTCTCGAGTCGTCGCGCGTCGTCGTCTCGTCGCTGGGCATCGGCCAGGACCCCCCGCCGGAATATGACTGGACCCTCTCCGTCCGCAGGCTGGGCGGCCAGGGGCCCCTGCTCCTCGGCCTGCAGGGGGGCGGAAGCACCTTCGTCCTGAGACTGGATGACGCGGGCACGAGCCGCATCGAGAAGGTCGACGGCCCGGACAAGGCGAACGCGCCGTCCGTGCGGCCCGGCCCCGCGCTGCCGGTCGGCAAGACCGCCGTCGTGATCTGCTCCGTCCGGAAGACCGGGGTCACCGTCAAGCTCGACGGCGAAACCCTGCTCACCTGGAACGGCGATCTGAAGAACCTGATCTACGCGCCGGACCCGGACATGATCGCGGCCTGCCAGAGCCTCTTCCTGTTCACGAAGGAGACCGGCTTCCAGATCCTGAAGATGACGGTCGCCACGCCCGCCGGAGCGCCCGGCGTCGCGGCGAAGACTCCGATCCCGGGCGCGAAGACCCCTCCCGGGAAATCGATCCCGCTGGACGCGGACATACGGCGCTGGGTGTCGGATGAAGAAGGCCGCCAGGTCATGGCGCTGGACACCAGCCAGAACCTCCTGCTCATCTCGCTGCCGGAGCGGAGGGTCGTCAAGAAGGTCCCCGCCGGCCCCGGACCGACCTGCCTCTTCCCGACCGCCGGATTCAAGTCGGCGTGGGTCGGCGGCGGCGGGACCATCGTCCGCATCGATCTTGAAAAAGGCGAGATCGTCGAGTCCATTCCGACGGCCTATGCGGCCGAGGCGATGGCCGTCGTCCGCAAGATGGCCTACGTGCTCACCAGCGGTTCGGAAATCCGCGTCGTCGATCTGTCCGAGAAGAAGGACCTGGGCGGCATCGGGGATTCCTTCTCCTCCGCGCTGGGCTACGACGGACGGAGGGAGCGGCTCTGGGGCCTCTGGAGCGGCAGTCTGGTCGAGTACGATCTTCCGAAGGCCGGGCCGCTGATCAAGGAGCAGAAGAAGAACCTCAACGACAAGGAGCGCGGCGATCTCACGAACGCCCTCAACGCTGCGGCGAAAAGGCACCCGGTCACCGGCCAGGACACGCAGCTCGGCCCCAAGATCTTCCTCGACGACCGGATCTACCGGATCTTCGCCGGCGCGGTGATGGTGAAGACGGACAGTCCGGAGAAGGTTGTCGGGGTCTTCCGGAGCCCGGCCCACTCGCTGGACAACGACCAGTCCGTGCGGGACTTCCTGGGAGCCTACAAGGGCAAGCTGCCGATCATCGCGGCCAGCGCGGACGGCAGGTTCGCGGCGTCGGTGACCCATGTCTTCGACATGGCCACTTTCGCGGTCCGCCAGGAACTGCCCCTGCCGACGTCGATGGTGGTCTTCCCGAAGGACTCCAACGACCTGTACTACTACGACTGGGCCCAGCACGCCATCCTCGTCACCAGACTCGAGGTCAAATAGCGCGGCCCCGCGGCTTCATTTCGCCCACTGGAAGGGGATCGGGATGACGGTGATCCGGGGCTCGGGCACACCCAGTTCCTTCATCACGGCGGCGTACGTCTTGTGGCCCATTCCGGGCACTTCCACCACGACCAGGACCGCCATCAGCAGCGCTCCGATCTCCTGAAGAAAAGAAGGACCCCGACGGGGAGAGCCTAGCAAGGCCGCGTCAGGCGATCCACCGATCGGACACCTCCATCATGACTCCTTTACCGGCCCTTTGATCTGCACCCGCGCATTCATAATGGCGTAGATACGTCACCATGTTCTGGCAGTATCTGCTGGTGTTCGCGGGGTCGATGGCGGTCGACATCGTCCCCATCCCGCTCCCGCCGGCGTTCACGGTGATGATGCTCCTCCAGATCCTCTTTGACCTGGACATCTGGATCGTCATTGCGGTGGGCGTGGCCGGATCGATCGTCGGCCGCTATGTCCTCTCCGTGTATATCCCGGACGTTTCCGGCCGGGTCTTCAAGCCCTCCAAGAACCAGGACGTGCAGTTCCTGGGACGGAAGCTCCAGGAGAAGGGGTGGAAGGCGCACGCGTTCATCTTCCTCTACTCGCTCCTGCCGCTCCCCACCACGCCGCTCTTCATCGCCGGAGGCATGGCCCGGCTGCACCCCATGCAGATCATCCCGGCGTTCACCCTGGGCAAGCTGATCAGCGACACGATCGCCGTCGTGGCCGGGAAGGCCGCCCTCGCCGATACCGGCAGCCTGATCGAAGGCATCGTGTCCTGGAAGTCGGTCGGCGGCCTGGTCCTCGGTCTCGCGCTGATCTTCGCGCTGATCTTCTTCGACTGGCGCTCGCTGATCCAGCGACACCAGGTGCGGCTGAAGTTCAACGTCTGGAAGTGAAGCGGCTTCCACCCCCGCGGTATACTGGTTCCGATGCCCTCCCGCTCTCCGTACTTCGTCGGTCCGGTCGTGGACACGGCGTTGATCGGCGGACTGTCCATCCTCACGGCGCTCGGGTTCTGGGCGCTGCAGGCGTCGGGACACGCGCTCCCCGGCCCTCCGCTGGCGGCCGGTCTGGCCTGGGTCGTCAACTGGCCCCATTTCTCCGCGTCCAGCTACCGGCTCTACCACACGAAGGCGAACATCGCCCAGTACCCCGTCACCGCCCTGGCGATCCCCGCGCTCATCACGATGGCGGTGGTCGGATCCTTCTTCGCCCCGACCACCGCGGGCGCGGCGCTCATCAAGCTGTACCTGCTCTGGTCGCCCTACCACTTCAGCGGCCAGTCCCTGGGCATCACGCTGATCTACGCCCGACGGGCGGGACTCGTCATCGGCCGTTTGGAACGCTATGTGGCCGCGATGTTCTTCTTCGCCGGCTACTTCCGCCTGGTCTTCAATCAGGAGTCGGCGACCGGCGTGGAGCAGCTGGGCGCCATCGGCTACCCGCTCTTCGGCGTCCCGCCCTGGCTGGCCGAGGGCGCCCTCGGGATCCAGCTGATCTTCGGCCTCGGACTGCTGGTCCTGCTGGCCCGCCGCGGCGCGACGTCGCCCATCATTTTTCTGCCGGCGCTCACGCAGCTGGTCTGGTTCGAGGCGGGCGCGAGGATCCCGCAGTACAACTGGCTGGTCCCCTTCTTCCACTCCCTCCAGTATCTCCTGATCGCCTGGGCGATGCAGTTGAAGGAGCGCCGGAACGCGGTGGGAGCCGCGCCGCCCGCCCGCTTCGTGCTGCGGGAGAGTCTCCGCTGGGCCGCCCTCAATGTCGCGGGAGGCGCCTTCCTGTTCTTGCTGCTGCCTGGCGCAGCCCGCCTGGCGGGCGTCCCGGCCGTCGCGGCCGTCCCCATCCTCTTCGCGGCCGTCCAGATCCATCACTTCTTCGTCGACGGGGTCATCTGGAAGCTCCGGAATCCCCGCGTGGGTCCCTCCCTCCTGGTCGACCTGCGCGACCTCACCGCTCCCGCCCCTGCGGTCAAAGGAAGTGAGGCATGACGGCTCAGACCGCGGCCGGGGTCCTCCTGATGCTCGTGGGCTTCGCCCTGTTCGCGATCGGCGTCCGCGCAAAGCATCCCTGGGCGAGGAGCGGGGGATTGATCGTCGTGCTCACGGGCTTCTTCGTGCTGTTCACGATGTTCCTCTGGCAGGCGGACGGCAGCTCCGCCCCTCTGTCCGTCGCGCAGCTGCTGGGGGCGGCCGCCGTCTTCCGACTGATGGCCTCCTTCGAGTCGGCCCCGCCGGACCCCTAAGGCGCCCTCAGTCCCGCCGGAGCTGAAGCAGGTAGGGATGCGTCCCGCCACCGGCGTTGTGAGCGTCGATCAGCGTGACCGTATAGACCCCGTCGGAGGGCAGCGTGACCCGGATCGACGGATCCCGCGAGGTGTCCGTGTCGTCGGCCGTCGCCACGATATGTCCCTTCGCGTCGTGCATCGTCAGCAGCGGGTCGAGCACCGAGCCGCGCCTCTGCGCCTCGACCTCGATGACCCAGGTCTCGCCCTTCTTCCCCATCACCTTATAGACGTCGACGTCCATCGCCGGGTTGATGCTGCCCTGGATCGTCTGTCCCGCGTCGACGGCCTGCGCCGTCGCGAAGCCGCCGTTCGGCTCCTTCTCCGCGATCAGCTTCTCTTTCGCGATGACCTTCAGGTTGTAGGGGATCGTCTCGCCCTTGGGGTTGATCGCGACCAGGCCGATCTTGTCCGACGCGAACGCGTCCGGCAGCTTGATCACGAGATCGGCCTTCGTGTCCCCGTAGACGGCGGGGTCCGTCTCCTTGGGGATCTCCGCCTTCCCCTTCGACTGGACCACCACGGAGGCGCCCTCGACCGGCTCGGACAGCTTCACTTCCGACACCTGGTCGAGATGGAGTCCGCGCAGGGTGATTGTGGCGACCACGCCCGGGCTGATCGCGAGCGGCAGCGCCATGGAGATGCGCGGCTTGGGATCCGGCGGCGGCTTCTTGTCGTCCTGGACGGCGAAGAGGACGACGATCGCCAGCGCGAGCTTACACATACAGCTCGGGGATCGGGTCGCCCTCCGCCAGGATCTCGATCGGGCGGCCGTCCGGGGAGTTCAGCCAGCCGTGATGGTCGATGCCCATCGCGTTGTAGATCGTCGCCGACACGTCCGAGGGTTTGACCGGCCGGTCGGTGACGCGCTCGCCGTTCTTGTCCGACTCGCCGATGACCTGGCCGCCGCGCACGCCGGCGCCGGCGAAGAGCAGCGACGCCACCGGACCCCAGTGGTCGCGGCCGTTGTCCTTGTTGATCTTCGGCGTCCGCCCGAACTCGCCGAAGCAGGCGACGAGCGTCTCGCTGAGCAGGCCGGTATCCGCCATATCCTGGATCAGGGCGGAGAACCCGCGGTCGAACTCCGGCAGCTTCTTCTCCAGGCCCTCCCAGATCTTCGCGTGATGGTCCCAGCCGCCGCTGTTGATGGTGACGAACTTGACCCCGCGCTCGACCAGCCGCCGCGCCAGCAGGCAGCTCTGGCCGAACGTGCTGTGGCCGTAGCGGTCGCGCAGCTCCTTCTTTTCCTTCTCCATGTCGAAGGCCGACTGCGCCTCGGGCGACAGGATCATCTCGGCCGCGCGCTGATGGAACTCGTCGTAGGTGCCGATCTGGTCGTCCCCCTTCACCTGGCTGCCCAGGGAATCGACGGTCGACAGCAGCTCGCTGCGCCGGGACGCGCGCTTGGCGTCGATCGGCTCGAGCGCGCCCAGGTCGCGGACCTTGTAGTTCGCCTCGTTGGGGTCGCCCGCGCGGAACGACTCGTACTTGCCGCCGAGGTACGCGCTGCGGCCGAGCTCCCAGGTGAACGAGGGATTCCGCGGGATGGAGACATAGGGCGGCAGAGCGCCGTGGAAGCCGGTCTCGTGGGCCGCGACGGCGCCCATCGCCGGATAGTCGCCGAAGGCCGAGCCGAAGCGGCCGGACAGCACCCAGTTGGTCGCCGTCTCGTGATGGTCGTTGTTGTGCGATCCCGAGCGGATGAGGGCGACCTTGTCCATGGTCTGCGCCATCATCGGCAGCAGCTCGCCGACGTGGAGACCGGTGACATTGCTCTTGATCGAGTTGTACTTGCCGCGGATCTCGGACGGCGCGTCGGGCTTCAGGTCGAAGCTGTCATGGTGCGACAGGCCGCCGCCCAGGTAGACGAGGATCACCCGCTTGGCCTTGCCCTTCCCCTCGGCGGCCGCGGCGCTCTTCGCGCCGAGGAAATTGCCGAGCGTGAAGCCGAGCGGCGTCAGCGCGCCGATGCGCAGGAAGTCCCGCCGCGCCATGCCGTCGCAGTGCGCGTGCACCTTGCGGCTCATCGGAACGTCGAGCATGAATCCTCCGCCTCAGTGGTTGAAGACGAATTCCTTGGAGTTCAGCAGCGCCCAGAAGAGGTCGCGCAGGACCTCGCCGCGCTCCGAACCGTCGGACAGCAGCCGCGTCACGGTCTTCGACTCCGCCTCGCGCGGATGCCGCCCCATCACCGACAGGAACAGCTGGTCGACGACTTTGGCGTTGTCGGCCTCCTCCTTGAGGAGTTTCGCGAGACGGCCGTCGGGGTTCTTGATCTTGTCGACGACGCTCGCGCCGTTCTGCAGGTGCAGGAGCTGCGGGAGCGTGACTTCCCCGTTCCGCTCGCAGGCGCAGGCCGTCACCCGGTCCGACTGGCCGAACAGCTTGAGGAAGTGCGACTCGACGCCGGGATCGGGCAGCTGGATCGCGCGCATCCCCACGGGATAGCCCGCGAAGGCGTCGGGGATGCCGGTCACCTGGCTGATCGCGTCGAGGAGGACCTCGGCCGAGATGCGCTTCGCGTAGTAGTGCGAGTAGAAGCGGCGGTCGTTCTCGTTCTCCGGCTGCGTCGCCGCGCCGAGCTGATAGACCCGCGACGTCAGGATCAGCGTCATCACGTGGCGAAGGTTGAAGCCGCTGCCCACGAACTCCCGGTTGAGGGTCTTCCACAGCGCCGGGTTCGTCGGCGGGTTGCTGGAGCGAAGGTCGTCGACCGGATCGACGAGCCCCACCCCGAGGAAGTGCTTCCAGAGCCGGTTGACGAGGGAGCCCGAGAAGTATTCGTTGGTGGGCGACGTCATCCACGCGGCCAGCACCTTGCGCGGATCCTCGCCGGCCGGGATCTCGGTGGCGCTGCGATCCAGCGGCTGGGGCGCGAGGGCGACGCCGGTGCGCGGCTGCGACACCTTGACCGGCGCCTTCCGCGCCTCGTCGGCCCGCTTGCGGCAGGACTCCATCTCCTTCCGCTTGTCGTCGATCTGCTTCTGGATCTTCTTCGTCTCGTCTTCGCTCTTGTCCTTCAGCGAGATCTCCAGGGGCTGGATCTGCTTCTCAAGGTCGCCGGCGCGCTTCCGCTCCTCCTGCTCGCGCTGCGACATCACCGCGAGGGTGGTCGCCGCCTTCTCGGGCTTCTGACGGTCGAGGCTGATCGACGAGAAGAACGCGGCGAAGTGGTAATAGTCGTCCTGCGTGTACTTCTCGTCCGGATGGTTGTGGCATTTGCAGCAGAGGATGCGCGTGCCGAGAAACGACTGGGCGACGGCCGCGACGAGGTCGGTCTTCGGCGCCTCGCGGCTCTCGCCGATCGTGACGACGAAGTAGCCGATCTGGGGGCTCTTGGCCGTGTCGCCGGTCGCCGTCAGCACGTCCCGGGCCAGCCCGTCCCAGGGGCGGTTCGCCGCGACCTGCTCGCGCAGCCACTGGTGGAAGTTGCGCACGCCCTTCGAGCCGCGCACGTCGTGGTCGCGTTCCTTGCGGTTCTGCAGCAGGTCGCCGAGCAGCTGCGCCCAGTAATCGACGAATTCCGGCCGCGCGAAGAGCTGATCGGGAAGCTTCGCCCGTTTGTCGGCCGCCGGATCGCCGAGGAAGGCGGTGACTTCTTCCGGCGCCGGCAGCGTGCCGAGGGTGTCGAGATACGCGCGCCGGAAGAACTCCTCGTCGCTGCAGCCCGGCGCGGGCGGGATGCGCAGCTCGGCGAGCTTGTCGAAGACCGGGCCGTCGAGGACGTTCTGCCGCTTCTCGTAGAGGGCCGGGTCGACGGCCTTCGCGTGCGGGATGGTGAAGCCGACGACGGCGACCTTGTCCTGGAAGTGCGCGCGGATCGTCGAGGCCCCTTCCCGCTTCGCCTTGACGAGGCCGGCGTCGCTGACGTTCAGCACGCTCGCGTCGTTCGAGTAAAACTTCGCGAGCCAGGTGAGGTCGCGGACGGCCCCGTCGCTGAAGATCCCGCGGACGAGGAGCTGCTGCTCCTGGCCGGCGGCGATGCGGCGTCCGCCGCCGAGGATTTCGAGGGAGGCGAGCGTCGCTTCGCCGGCCTTGACGTTGGGCGTCCCGGCGACGATCCACTGCACCAGCAGATCGTACGCGCGGGTCTGCGGCCCGAAGAGGGCGCCGCCCCGGTGTGGGATCCGGTTGGTCGCCTTCGCCAGCACGAGGCTGAGGTCGGGCGACGCGTGGTTCATGCGGCGGCCCAAGGACTCGACGATCAGGCGGTTGTAGTCCTCCTCGGGCGCGAAGCCGCGCAGCGAGAGCTTGAAGCCGTTCTGGCCGGCCTCCTTTCCATGGCATCCGCCCTGGTTGCAGCCGTAGCGCGTCAGAACGGGGACGACCTCGTTGCGGAACGAGGGGACAACCGCGGTCGCAGTCTCCGCGGCGACGACCCGGAGCTTCGCGGTCTGGTTGGAGTACGCGACGGAAATCTCCACGTCGCCGTCGGCCAGGGCCTTCACGAGGCCGGCCTCGACGGCGACGATTTTTGGATTCGAGGAGCTGATCGCCGCTTCGCGGGTGACGTCGAGGAGACGGCCGTCATCGGTTTCCGCGCTGACGAGCAGGCCATGGCAGGCGCCGGCGCCCTGCAGGTCGATCGAGGCGGGTTCGGCGGTCAGGCGGACGATGCGGGGCGTGGGGTCGTTGCCCGCGAGAGCGAGGCTGAAGGCGAGGAGCAGCGCGGCGGCGGTCCTTGCAGCGGCCTGGCTCATGCTCGCCCTCATCACCCCATAAATTACACGTGCGGCGGGCGCCCAGTTGGGGTTTCCAGTCCCCGCGCTACCCTATAACTTCCTGCCGCCTGCCCGTTACCTCCAATTGGCAATCGGGGCCGACTCCGGCCCCAATATGAACCACAAACAAGCCCGTCATGTTTATGGTGTTCCACAAACACGACGGGCTTGTTTGTGGGAGCCCTATTGGGGGGAGGCCAGGAAGGCGACGAGGTCGCGCAATTCTCTGCGAGAGAGGGGCTTGGAGACGTCGTCGGGCATGGCGGAAAGGCCTTCCTTGCGCGCCCGGATGTCGACCTTCGACAGCGTCCTCCGTGTCCCGTCGCCCAGCAGCAGCACGAGCTCGCTCTCCGTCTCTTTCTCGACCCGGCCCACCTCGATCGCGTCGCCGGCCATCCGCAGCATCACCTGCCCGTAGCCCTGGACGATCACCTTGTTGGGGAACAGGATGGACTCCAGAATCTGCTCCCGCGTCCGCTCGACGCCGACCTTCGTCAGGGGCGGACCGACGACGCCCCCCTTGTCCTTGATCGTGTGGCAGCGCGCGCAGGCGACGTCCAGCCGCTCGAAGAAAATCTCCCGGCCCGCCTTCACGTCACCCCCCTCGAGCAGCTCCGCGTTCGGCGGAAGCGCCTGAAGCAGCCGGTCCCGCCGGTCCTTCAGACCCGGCCGCTTCCCCGCCGCCTCGAGCAGCTCCAGAAACAGCCCCGCCGGCAGGTCCTTCCCCTGGTCCAGCAGCCGCGCGAGGCCCGCGTCCGCGTCGGCGCAGTCCCCGAGCGACGCCACCGCAGCCTGCCGCACCGCGAGCGCCCCCTTCGCCGTCGCCAGCTTCTCCAGCAGCGGCGTCGTGTCCGGCAGACGCAGCCGCACCAGCAGCTTCACCCCCTCCTCGCGCAGTCCGGGGTCCGGGTCCTCGAGAGCCGACGTGATCGCCGCCTTCGTGCCCGGGTCCTTCGACTTCGACATCGTCCGCAGCGCCTCGACGCGGACCGTGGACGGACTCGAGGTCGCCGCCAGCGTCTCCTCGATCTCCGGCGCCGAGGGCAACTCCAGCTCGCCCCAGGCCCGCAGCGCGTGGACCCGCACCCCCTCCGGCTGCGTGTCCCGGATCAGCCGGCGCAGCACGGCCTCCAGGTCGTCCGGCAGCGGCCGTGGCGGAACCGGACGCCACAATCCCACGACCCGGTCGCGTCCGTTCGGCCAGATCCAGTCGGCCAGCGAATCGAGCGCCTGGATCCTCAGCTCCTCGGGGCCGTCGACGTCGGCCATATAGGGCAGGAGCAGGTCGATGCGCCCCGCCCGGAACGCCGCGTTCACCGCGCGGACCGCGACGCGGACCGGCAGATCCCTCGTCTTCAGCAGCTCCGCCAGATCGTGCTGGGCCGCGTCGATGGGCGCGTCATGGATCGCCCGCGCGGCTTCGAGAACGATCGACGGCTCGTCGTCCCGCAGGAAGTACTTCACCTCGACGCGGCCCAGCCGTCGAAGCCCCAGCACGGCGGCGAGCCGCACAGCCTTCGAGGAGTCCTTCGCCAGCCGCAGCATCCCGTCGAAATCGCCGATCCAGACCAGCGCGGCAACACCGGCGTGCCGAAGGAAGGCGTCCTGGTCCTCGTTGTCGCGCAGCATCCGGATCAGCGGCTCCCGGGCATCGATCAACCGGCACTTCCCGAGGGAAAGCGCGGCGAAGAAGCGCACCCGGGGGCTGGGATCGTCCAGCAGCGGGAGCAGCGCGA
Organism: Planctomycetota bacterium; assembly: GCA_035644495.1. Classification (GTDB taxonomy): domain Bacteria; phylum Planctomycetota; class MHYJ01; order MHYJ01; family JACPRB01; genus JACQFK01. The sequence goes on from DASQOM010000099.1 coordinate 11,346, forward strand.
CCCCGTCGCGCAGGTCTCCGAGCACCTTCGCCGACTGGGCGCGGACTTCCGCATCGCGGTCCTTCAGCAGTTCCCTCAAGGGCCCGGCCGCTCCGAGCTGGCCCAGCCCCCAGATCCCGTGGAGCCGCGACAGCCCGGTTCCCGACTGCGCGACGGCGGTCAGCACGTCGGCCTTCTTCGAGGCCACCAACTCGAACTGAGCCGCCTGCCGCACGCGGAGGTCGGCATGGGACAGCAGCGCGTGGAGATCCTTGATCTCGCGGCCCGACATGGGCGCGGCAAGCTGCGCCGCCGTGTCCGATACGGCCGAGGGATCGTGGACGCGGAAGATGCGCCCCTTCTCCGGTTTGCCCCAGCCCTGGACCCAGTCGGACACGTAGAGCGCGCCGTCGGGACCGAACTTGCAGTCCGTCGGCCAGAGCTCGCCGAGGAACTGGCGATCGTCGACGACCCCGAAGCCCGCGCCCGCCGGCTTCACCGCGAACGACCGCACGCTCCCGGGGAAGTCGCACATGAAGAAGCGGTCGACGTGGGCGGCGTTCAGCGCGGTCCCGGGATTGAAGGCGACC
>DASQOM010000100.1:0-4562 GCA_035644495.1 Planctomycetota bacterium
CGTCTCCATCACCGACACGGTCTCGAGCGACTTGATCGCGGCGAGACTGGCGACGGACGCGTCCGTGATCCGCGGCGAGAACTGAGGTCCAAGATGGATGATCTTCAGGGTGGTCATGGGCGCCAGCTTCGCGACGCCCGCGTCGGTCGCCATCGTATGCCAGATCCGGAGCTCGCACAGATGCGGCAGGGCCGCGCAGGCCGCCATGCCCTCGTCGCTGAAGGACGAGCCGCCGCAGCCGAAGGTTTCCAGCCGGGGCAGGCCCGCGAGATGCGAGACGCCGGAGCCCGTGAACTTCTCCTTCATGAGCACGTGGAAGAAGGTGCACTTGCGCAGGCTCTTCAGGCCTTCGAACGCCTTCATGCCGTCGTCGGTGAACTTGGCCCCGTCGACCTGCAGTTCCTCGAGCGCCTCCAGCCCCGAGAGCAGCGCGAGCGTCTCGTCGCTCAGCGTGCAGCGGTTGTAGAGCGTCAGGACGCGCAGCTTCTTCAGACCGCCGATCGCGCGGTAATGATCCGCCGTCAGCGCGCTCGAATCCTTGAAGTAGACCTCGGTGGCGGCGCCGTCGGCGGCGGACTTGACGCGGCCGCCCGCCTGGGTGAGCAGCGCCGCCGCCTCGGCGTCGTCCGCCAGGGCCATCAGCAGGACGCTCAGCAGCGCGATCATTTGTTCAGGCAGCACTGTTTGTACTTCTTCCCGCTGCCGCAGGGGCAGGGGTCGTTGCGGCCGGCCTTGGCCTGCGTCGACTTGATCGGCGGCGGCCCCTGCCGCAACGCGCGCGTGTAGTACCAGACTCCGTCGATGCGCTGGAACTCCGCCTTCTCGTGGAGCGCCTGTTCCTTGTCGCCCTCCTGGAAGTAGGCGGTGAAATCGACGGTGGCGAAGTCGGGTTTGGGGCCGGTCTCGTGGGAGCGGATGAGCAGCCGGGTCCAGTTCGTGCCGCCGGCCTCGGGCTCCGGCTCGTAGGGCTCCTTCGAGGTCTTCAGATAGGTGCGATGGAGGTGCTCGAAGTCGTGCGCGACGTGGGCGGTGAAGCGGGAGCGCATGAGCTTCTCCGCATCCTCCGCGGGTTTTTCCCGCTTGAGGATGGGGTTGCAGCAGGCGGCGAAGGTCTGGCCGCTGCCGCACGGGCAGGGTTTGTCCAGCACCGGGGGGTGGAATTCGGCGGGCTTGGTGCTCACGGGAATCTCCTTTGGAACAGCCTCATGGGATACCTGAATCGTGAGGCGGAATCCCGACAAATTTGTCGGCTCCCCTTCCCTCTCACGACGGAACATCCGGTGGCACGGAAGCTGCTTATAGACCCTGGACTGAAGGCAGGAGGCGGCCATGTCGATCGCGGCGATGACGGCGATGCTGATGGGAGGGGTCCTGGGATCCCTGCTGGTCTATGAACTCGTGCTCAGCCGGCCTGCCAGGATCCTCAGCGGAAAACCCTTCGGCTCCGCTCCCAAAGGCCTCAGCTGCAGCTCGTGCGGACGGGCGGAGACGCTGTCGATCCTGACCACGTCGAGCAACGAGGACTCCTCCCCCGACCTGGCCGTCTACTGCTCCCGCTGCGGCGCCTCCCGCGGGCCGGACCTGGGGTCGTCCCACCGCATCAACGTCTGAGCACTTCCGCGAGCCGACGGCCGACGATCTCGTCCTCGCCGGCCTCGAGCATCCACACCCCGATCTCGAGTCCGTCCGCCAGCGACGCCCGGATCTCGATCCGTGGCTCGCCCTCGCGCAGCTGACGGACCGCGTCGGCGGGCGTCGGTGCGCCGGTCCACGTCACCTTCAGATGCGGCACCGCGTTCGCGAGCTCGGGGACGAACGTCTCGGCCTTCACCGCGGCCAGGCCGGCCAGCGACCGCGTGATCGCGGCGCAGCGGCGCTCCCACTCGCGCCAGCGCGCGTCCGGGTCCTGCTTCAGGAAGTGTTCCAGCGCGGCCCAGACGCCCACGATCTCCTCCTTGCCCACCTTGTTCGTGCGGCCGATCGCATCCGTCTGCGGACTGTTGTTCGCCGCGGCAGCCTCGACCAGGTCCTTCCGTCCGAGGAGGAAGCCCGAGCACTGCGGGCCGCGCAGCACCTTCCCGCCCGAGAACGTCGCGAGATCGTATCCCATCTTGAGGAAGCGGGAGTAATTGGAGACGGGCGGGATATCCGCGGCGGCGTCGATGAGCGACGGGACCTCGCGTTTCTTCGCGAGCGCCGCGAACTCCTCGACCTTGATCGGGCCCTCCGGCCCGTGCACGTTGAAGTACAGCAGCATCGCCGTCCGCTCCGTCACCGCGCGCTCGGCGTCGGCGAGCGTCCCGACTTCGACGAGCCGCGCCCCGGTCGCGCGGACGGCGTGGTCATAACCGTTGCGGTGCGCCTTCGGGATGACGACCTCGTTCTTCATGCCTGTCGTGTCGGGCAGCCGCTGGATCTTCTCCTTGTCCTTCCCGGCGAGGCAGGCCGCCGTCCCCAGGAGCAGCGCGGAGGCGGCGCCCGCGGTCACCAGCGCGGCCTCGGCTCCGACCAGCGTCGCGATGCGCTTCCCGACCGCCGAGTGCAGCTCGTTCAGGTGGACGTAGTGACGCGACGCCGACTCGACCGCCTCGACGACCTCCCGCGGCATCCGAGAGGCGCTGAGGTAGGTGTAGGTTCCCGCCGCGTTGATGAGCGGCCGGATGCCGAGCTCCTGATAGACGTCGCGCGGCGGAGTCTGCGCCTCGGCGCAGGCGGGCAACGACGCGGCGCCGGGCAGGGCGGCCAGCGATTTCAGGAAGCGCCGGCGGCTGGAGCTCATCGCGAGCGGCCGAACATGAGGAGAGCCACCGCCGTGCCGTAGCTCTTCCCGATTTCGTGGCTATCGACGAAGCTCCCGTCCCACTCGGCGATGGCGAGCAGCCGCTCCCGGAAGCGCTTCGAGGTCGACTCCAGGGTGGATCCGCCGACGGCTCTCGCGGCCTCCAGCGTATGGAAGCCCGCGTGGAAGTAGAAGAACCCCGCGAGCCGGCCGTCCGAATGATAGTCGCAGAGGCGGACCGCCTCGAGCCGGTCCACGAACTTCCAGTACGCCTCGACGCCGGCGCCCACGTCGATGAGATCCAGCTTCCCCGCCTCCTGAAGCGCGAGCTCGCAGATCGCGGTGCGCGACATCGAGCTCTTTTCGTTGTCCGGAGGCTGCCCATCGAGCCGGTAGGTCTGACGTCCGCCGCTGCCGCGGGTGGACAGCAGCGCCTCTGCCGCGCGGCGAAACACCGGGCCCGGCACCTCCGCGCCCGCCTTGCGCGCCACGGCCAGCGCGTGCACGACGACGCCCGTCACGAAGGGATTTGGATACTCGTGCTCCCAGAAGCCTTGGGGGTCCTGCATCGCGACGACCCGCGACACGATCCGGCCCAGCATCGCCATATCCTTCACCCCGGCGAAATAGTGCAGACGGAAGGCCTGCGCGTAGATCTCCTCGTGCTGGTCCGGGTTCAGGCGCTTGTCGTCGCGCAGGCAGGCTTCCGCCCTCTTCAACGCCGCGTCGACGCGGTCCGGGTCCAGGTCCCGCCACTCGCGGAGCGCCAGCGCCGACAGCGCCGTCACCGCCATCCACACGTTCGGGAGGATCCTGGGGTCCGGCCAGTAGGCGTACCGCGAGTCCCGCCACAGGCCGTCTTCCCACTGGGCGCGGAGCAGGAAGTCGAGCGCGCGGCGGACCGCGACGTCGCTGTCCGGCGCCGGCAGGCAGGTCGACGTCGGCGCGCCTTCCTGCGGACGATAGAAGAAGTCCTCGAAATGATGCGTGAGCGGTCCCTGCGGGAGGGAATCCTCCGCGACGACGAGGTTCGCCGCCGCGCGCCAGGCCCAGGGCGACTCCGGATACCGGAGCAGCAGCGCCTTCAGCCGGGGCCCGGGGGTTCTTCCGGTCCAGAGATCGACGGCCGCCAGGTGGTACAAGGCCTCGGGGCTGCTCTCTCCTTCCAGGGCGGCGCGCGCCTCCGCGAAGCGCTTCAACCCCAGCAGCGCGATTCCCCGGCTGGTCGCGGACGCCGCCACTTTCAGCGCTTCCTCGAAGCGGCCGCCATGTCTCAGGATCTGCGCCTTCTGTTCGTCCGATGCCTGACCGAAGGCCTGGTCGTCGTCGCCCCCGCGGATCAGGGCATCGACGCCGTCGCCGGCGGGACGGTTGTAGTCCGGATTCCTTTTCAACACCGCGATCAGCGCTCCGCGGAACCAGTCGGCGTTGAAGGTCCGGATGTGGTCGAGCTTGTGCACGACCTTGCCGTCGGGCGTCAACACGACGAAGCCGGGTTCGACGAAGTCGAAGGGCTTCAGGTTGAGCGTCTTCCCCATCTCCGCGTCGCAGCACATGCGAAGCGGCACGAACTTGCTGCGGATCAGGTCGACGACGCCGGGGTCGGTGAACGCCGTCGCCTTCATATACCGGTCCGTCAGCGCCGCGCGGTACATGTGCAGTCCGGTGATGCGCGGACAATACCAGAGGATCAGGCGCTTCTGGTCGGCCGCCGTCCGGCGGGCCTTCGCGAGCAGCGCGGCGCGATCGAACTCATACTTCGGCTGGTGCGCCTCGGGATACT
>DASQOM010000101.1:0-14894 GCA_035644495.1 Planctomycetota bacterium
CATTCGACCGGATCCCGCGCGGTCGGGGGCGCCGCGGGAACCGCGCGCTCCTTCCCCTGCTGCTCCTGCAGCGCCGCCAGCTTGCGGCGCTCCGTCTCGAGCGCGGCGGTATCGGCCTTCGATTTCTCCAGGGCCAGCCGCGCGATCTCCAGGTCGCGCCGGGCGCGCTGCAGCGCGTCGGGCTTCCCGGTTTCCCCCGAGGCGTCCGCGGACACGCCCCAGTGCATCGCGAGATAGACCGCCGCGACCACGGCGACGGACGCGGCGACCCCGATCCAGACCGAGCGGATGTTGCGCTTCGCGACCTGCTCCTCGACCGTCTCGCCGCGCAGCCAGCGCGTGAGGTCGTCGGCCATCGCCCGCGCCGTCGCGTAGCGCTGCGCCGGCTTCTTCCCGAGCGCCTTCAGGCAGATCTTGTCGAAGGCCTTGTGCGGGTCGATCGACGCGAGGGAGCGGGCGACGCTCGACGGCGGCCGCACCGGATCCTTGACGGTCTTGTTGAGCAGCTCTTCCGGCGTGCGGGCGCGGAACGGGATGCGGCCGGTGCAGATCTCGTAGAGCATGACGCCGAGCGAGTAGACATCGGTGCGGCGGTCCATCCGGAGGAGGCCGCGGGCCTGCTCCGGGCTCATATAGGCGGGGGTGCCGGCCGTCCAGCCCTCCTCCTGCGCCGCCCAGGGGTCGCGGCCGGGCCGGCGCGCGAGGCCGAAGTCGGTGACGAAGGGCCGCTGCTTGTCGTCGATCATCACGTTCTGCGGCTTGAGGTCGCAGTGGAGGATGCCGTTCTCGTGCGCGTGGTGCACGGCCAGGGCGACGTCGCGGAGCAGCCGCACCTGCTGGCGGATGGGGACCGCCCCCTTGCGGCGCCAGGCGGAGAGCGGCTGCCCCTCGATGCGTTCCATCGCGATGAAGTGCCGCTCGTCGATCACGCCGGCCTCGTAGACGGTGACGATGTTCGGGTGCTTGGGGAGGTTGGCGCTGAGCTGGGCCTCCTTGATGAACTGCTGCACGTCCTGGCTGGACTCGCGGAAGCCCGGACCGGGCAGCGGGATGAGGAGCTTCAGGGCCACCTTGCGGTTGAGCGAGGGGTCGAGGGCTTCGTACACGATGCCCATCGACCCGCGGCCGAGTTCCCGGAGCAGCTCATACTTCCCGAGGGTCTTGAGCTCCGGCGCCTCCGTCGTCAGGTACGGCCGCAGCGTCGGGACCAGCTTCGGGATCTTTTCGGAGTCTTCCTTGACGACCGAGACGCGGACGCGGGTTCGCGGAGCGAGGCGGGTGCCGCAGTGCGGGCAGGTTTCCGAATCGCCCATGTCCAGAAGCAGGGCCGGGCAGAACTCGCCGCAGGACTGGCAGGTGCGGCCCGCGGCCTCCTGGAGATCGAGGGCCGCCTCGACCTGGGCCGCGGTGACGAAGCCGCGCCGGACCATGAGCTCGCCCAGCTTCGGGATGGTTTCGGCGCCCAGCGACTGGAGGTCGTCCTGGATCTTGAGGCAGGTTTCGACCTGCTCGGGGGTGGCGGATTGGTTCTCGACCAGGAGCTGGCCGACGCGCATGTCCTTTTCGCCGGCCGGATCCTCGTCGACCGGCTCGACTTCGGAAGGCAGCGCGGCAGGCGGCGAAGGAGGAGTCGGGATTGCGGCCGGACGGCCCCGGCCCGGCCGGCGTCCGGTGTGCACGCGGGTCTTCCGACGAGCCCCCACGGCGACATCCTCCGAATCCAACTTCCCGGACATCTTCACCCCTGCAACGAAAAAGGCCGGTCTCCCTGGGAGGTCCCGGCCTGACGTTGCCTCTGGCTCCCTCGCGCGCAGGACCTCGCGCCCCTGATACCCCCGGGTCCCCTATTCCGCGAGCGAGCCGTCAGGAACACAGCAATTGCCGTGCCGGAGGAAAAAGAGCATGTTCGGAGGCTCTTTTCCCTCGCAAAGCACCTTGATCGCTATTTGGAAGCCCTTTGGATCCTACCTGCCGGTAGCCTTAGAGGCAATATCCCACTTCAGGGTTGACCGCTGCTCGCCCTTCCACCGGTCAACTCTAGCGCACCGGAGCTAAACGCCGGGTGCAGATTCCGGCAAGACTTCGAGAACTACTTCGGGTTGTCCAGGAAGTTCAAGCCCTTGTCGAACCACTCCGCGGGCGGCGTCGAGTGGCCCATGCCGGGGACCTCCAGCACCATCGCGTGCTTGAAGCCCTCCTTCTTGAACCCGAAGTCGTACACCGCGCGGGTGTTCTTCAGGTTCATGTCCTTTTCACCCGTCACCAGCACATATCGTCCCGTCGACTTCCCGATCTTGAGCGCTTCGTCCACCGGGATGTAATTCCGCTGCCACATCCGCCCGGGCTCCGACGGGATGTCCGTGTAGAAATTCACCCCGCAGAGCGGGATCCCGCCCGAGAAGAGGTCGGCGTACGCCACCGCCAGCATGCTCGCCACCCGGCCGCCGCCGGAGAAGCCCGACACATACGCGCGCTTCCCGTCGATGTTGAAGCGGCTCGACAGGTTGAAGTTCGCGTCGATCGCCAGGCGGAACCGGTCGTACGGGTTCCTGCCGTTGCCGGACTTGTACGCCGCCACCGCGATCAGCTTGTGTTTTTCGAGGATCGGCTCGTATTCCCCGGGCAGGCCGGGATCGTCGCCGGCGTTGACGAAGACAAACAGGCCCCACTTCGCCGCAGGGGTATAGGACTTGGGGACGATGAGGCGGAACTTCTCCTTCGAGATGTCATACGGCGGGATGTCTTCCTTGGTGCGGAAGCGGGCCTTCAGCTCGTCGGCGTCGCAGTGGGGCGGCGACTTCTCGAACACGACGTCGCTGGTGCCCGCCTGGAACGCGGGGAGCTTCTCGCCCTGCAGCGCCAGGACCGCGACGAGGACACAGGTGAATGCCATCCCCTACTTCTACGCCCCGGCGCGCCGCTCAGTTCTTGTCCACCACCCGGATCCGGAATTCGCCGCTGTTGGCGCCGATCTCGGGGTGGTACATGTTGAAGACCTGCGACGGCAGCGCGTGGAAGCTGCCCGGCGTCTCGGCGCGCATCCGGTAGCGCGCCTCGTGGTTGCCGTGCCACAGGCGCGTCATCGCGATCGACACCTTCTGGTCGTGGAACTCCTTCCGGCTGTACCAGTAGTTCCAGAACCAGCCGTAGTGGCCCCAGTATTCGCGGATCGGTTCGAAACCGCTGGGAAGCGGGTCGTCCATCATCAGCCACTCGTAGTCGCGGTCCGCCTGCACGGAGAGGGCGACCTCGATCTCGTCGCCGCTCGTCACCGTCGCGCCGTCGTCCAGCTTCCGGAGGCTCTCCTTGCCGTTTTCGCGGATGACCTGGTAATAGGTGCGCTCCACGATGATGCCGCCCTGCGAGGCCGGCATGTTCTCGGCCTCGGCGTAGTACTTGGCGTACACCGAGTAGATCGGCGACCCGTTGCCCGTCTTCTCGATCGTGATCACGTTCTCGCCGGCGTTCAGCTGCGACGCGTCGAACTTCCGCATCCCGTCGAACTTCTGCCAGTTCTCCTTCGTGATCCGCTCGGTGAAGATCGGCTTTCCGTTCAGCGTCATCGACACCGTCATGTCGGGGTTGAGGTCGCCCGTCAGCGCGAGGTAGTCCACGAACGCGTAGACCACCATGGCCGTCTGCTTGGTCGACGCCCAGTAGTTGCCCTGGCGGGACAGGGACAGCCAGCTAACCAGTTTCGGCACGAGCTCGTTCTTCGGATCGCAGGCGATGAAGGCCCGCAGCGCCGCCGCGGAAACCTCGATGCGGTGGTCCATCCAGCCGCCCTTGTCCCCGCCCTCGAAGTGCGCCGCGCCGCCGACCACCGTCGCGCCCTTCGCCAGCGACTCCAGGACTTCCTTCGTCGGCCGCTTGTCCTTGTTCAGGACCAGCGCCAGCAGCGCCTTGGAATAGCTGTTCAGCTCCCCGAGCTTGTCCGTCAGCCGCGCGCGGACGACGTCGTCCGTCTGCCCCGACATCCGCAGCGCATAGAGCAGATACGCCTGCGTGTTCGGCTCCTGATCCTTGGAGAGATGCTGGCGCAGGGCCTGCAGGCCGCGGTTGAACGCCTCGTCCGACACCGGGTGATCCGACTCGCGGGCCAGCGCCAGGCCGGTCATCACATAGGCCGTCGTCCAGGGATTCGACTGGTCGTGCTGCCACCAGCCCCAGCCGCCGTCCTGCTGCTGGAAGTTGTAGAGCCGCTGCAGGCCCGTCGACACCATGGCCGGCAGCTCGGCCTTCAGCTCCGGCTTCTCGATCCCCAGCTTCTGCAGCGCCTGGCTCACCACGACCGTGGGGAGGAAGCGCGACATCGTCTGCTCCACGCAGCCGTAGGGATATCCCGCCAGGTACTCGAGCGCGTCCAGCACCATCGCCGCGTGGGTCGGCGAGACGCAGACCAGCATCTCCGTGCCGCCCTTCACCGAGCCGGCCGGGATCACGATCGTCTCCGTCACCTTGTCGCCGACCACGCCGGCGCGCGAGTCCCACTTCATCGCGCCGTGCGGCAGCACGGGAATCACCAGCTGCATCGCATCGGAATCGATGTCCGACAGCGCCTTCACCGTGATCTTCGCCTTGCCGGCGGCCTTCACGGTCGCCTTCCAGTCGATGCGCTTCTGGTCCTCGGAGCCGACCTTGACGATCATCTCCTTCTCGCCAGCGACCTCGATGCCCTCGGCCGAGAACTCGATTTTGACCTGCTTCTCGCCCTCGAGGTAGTTGTGCACGATCGCGGAGATCACCGTCTCGTCGTTCTGCGTGAAGAAGCGCGGCGTCTCCAGGCGGACGATCATCTCCTTGCGGCACACGACGGAGTTCAGCTCCTGGCCGAAGCGCGAATCGGCCGTCATCGCCCGCGCCGTCGCCTTCCAGGTGGTCAGGTTGTCGGGGACGTCGACCTCGACGACCGCCCGGCCGCTGGCATCGGTCGTCACGACCTTCCAGGCCATGGTGTCGGCGAAGTTCGAGCGGATCTCGGTCGCCGCGTAGGCGGCCCCTCCTTCGCCGTCCTTCGCCTCCTTGCCGGCGGCCCGCTGCGCCATCGGGGCGGTGGCAGGCTTGGCGGCGTCCATCTCGGCCTTGGCCCCGAACGCGTTGCCGGACTCGCCCGCGCTCTTGCGCTTCTCGTCGGCGCGGCCGTAGTCGTAGTACTGCAGCGAGTTCGACGTCGCCACCTCGATGCCGCGGCGGTGGATGAAAAACTTGCGGACGTCGGGCGCGTACTCGTCCTGCAGCGCGTAGATCGAATCGTCCACGATCCCGAACGCGACCTCGGCGGCCACCGGCTTCCCGTCGGCCCCCGTCGTCACGATCTCGTAGCGCGCCTTGTTGCGCGGACGGTACTGGGCCTTGTCGGGTTTGATCTCGACCTTGATGAACTTCTCCGACGGGTTCACCACGATCATCTTGGACTTCTGGATGAAGGCGTTCTCCTTGATCGCGGCGACGCTGATGTAGACGTTCGGCGCGTACCAGGACTGGTCGATCTTGAAGTCGATCATCTTGGTGTGGCCCTTCAGCGCCACCACCTGCTGCTGGTGGATCTCCTTCCCCTCGACCGTGAAGAGGAAGGTCACGTTCTTGTGCTGGCTCGTGACCAGGACATGGGCCGTGTCGCCGACGTCGTAGGTCTTCTTGTCCAGGATCAGGTCCAGGCCGTTCAGGTTGACGGTGTCGCCGTACCAGCTGTCGCCGCAGAGCCAGACCCAGTGCTCGGTGCTGACCTTGTTGCCCCGTCGGTCCTCGGCCTCGGCGACCAGCCAGAGGTAGCCGCCGTCGCGCTCGGGCGTGAAGTTGAACTCCGCGATACCGTGGGCGTCGGTCTTCGACGACCCCTCGAACAGGAAGGCGTCGTCGTAGTTCCCGTTCCTCCAGCGCCGGTCGTAGCCCTTGATCGTGATCTTCTGGTCGGCGACCTCCTTGTCGTCGGCCGTCGTCGCGCGGACCCGGGCGTTGATCTTGTCGCCCGGCTTGTAGACGTACTTGTTGAGCGACATCGCGAGGCCGAACTCGGCGCGCGTCGCCTTGCAGCTGCCGCCGCCCTCGACCACGCGGCGCGAGAGGTCGGTCACCTGCGCCTGCACGTCATAGACCGCGTCGTGCTCCCACTTCTGGGAGGTGAACGGGATGACGAACTTTCCGTTCTTGTCGGTCTTCCCCTTCCCCTGCAGCACCTGCTCGCCGCCGTAGTACCCGCGGCCCGGACGCCGCCCCTGCTTGCCCTCGTAGATCCCGTCGCCCTCGTTCTCGTCCTCGACGTACCAGTCGTAGTAGAAGTCCCAGCAGCGCCAGAAGTACCAGTATCCGCGGCGCATCACCGTGTACGTCACCTCGGCGTCCGCCACCGGCGAGCCGAAGTAGTAGCGCGACTCGACCGTCGCCTCGACGTCCTCGCCCTGGAGCACGGTCCTCTTCTTGAAGCTGACGTCGACCTTGTACTCGGGCTTGCGGTACTCGTCGACGCGGAAGCGCACGCCGTTCCACGCCTGGTTCCCCCAGCGGCCCATCCACTGCCAGTTCCACTGGTGCAGGTTGGGCTCGTCCTTCTCGCCGCGCGTCAGGATCGTGTACTCCCCGAGCGCGGGCTCGTCGCCCAGCACCATCTGGCCCGACGTCGACCCGAAGTCGCCGACGCTGTGGAGCTTTTCGTAGACCTTGTTGCCCTTGGGATCGCGGATCTCGACGAGGAACTTTTCGCCGGGTTTCACGAGCAGCTTCTGGCCCAGTTCGCTGCGGTGCACGACGCGGAACTGCACCGTGTGGTTCGGCCGGTAGATCGGCCGGTCGGTCGTCACGTAGATCAGCGGATGCTCGCCCTGCGCGCCGCCGTAGGACGACTCGGTCGTGACCAGCTCCGTGCCCTTCACGCCGACGACGACGCCGCCCTGGAAGTTCTCGCCGACGTAGACGCCGTTCGCGTCGGTGGTCCCGTTCAGCGGATTCTGCGCGTTCAGGGTCCGGATCGTCATCCCCTCGACCGGCTTCGACGTCGCCCGGTCCTGCGCGAAGCAGAGCAGTTTGCCGGCCGACGACTTCGTGATGATTCCGTACTGCGAGACGAAGAGGGTGACGGTCATGACGACTCCGTCGTGCTCGCCCTGGACGACGTAGACGCCGCTTTCCGTCGACGGGACCTTGACCTGTTCCTGCTTCCAGTAGTTGTTCTTCTCGTACGTATACGTCGCCGTCCATTCCTTGAGCTCGCGGCGCCCTTCCTTGCCGACTTTGTCGATCGCGTCATGGAGGTTCGCGGTGCCGTCCTGGCCGAGCTTCGCGAGAATGGCGTCGAATTTGATGTGCTCGGCGCGAAAGACGATCTTGTCGATCTTCGCCAGCTGCACGTGGACGAAGGGTTCCTGCCCCGACGTGAACGACTGGTTCACGTGCATGTAGAAATACTTCCCTTCGACGCTCCAGGCCTGCTGGATCGCGCTGGTGCGGACCTGCGCGTCGGGCGCCTCCTTGGCGATCTTGCGGTATTCCTCGAGGGCCTTCTCCTTCAGGTTCTGGTTCTGCCAGGTCTGGGCCGCCTGGAAGCGGTAGTTCCAGTAATTGGGACTTTTCGGGAACTTCTCGCAGGCCTTCAGATACCACTCGCGGGACGTCGCGTACTGGTTGCTGTACCAGTGATGGAGGTTGCCGAGGTTGACGTAGACCTGCTCGAGGTTCTTTCCGTCCGGAAACCGGTCGAGGTACGCTTTGTACGCGCGGTCGGACTCCTTCCAGTCGCCGTTGTTCATGCGCGTCTGGGCGTATTCCAGCAGCTTCTGCTCGTCCTTCGGCAGCTCGCCGCGCTTCTCCTGCTGCCACGACGCGTAGGACGGCAGGGCCAGCAGCAGGAAGCCGACGGCCAGGATTCCGAGCAGACTGCGAGAATGGGGAGTCATAAAGGTTCCTCGATCTGGTAAAATCATACCCCTTGGACGCAGGGGAGGGGACTCGAGTTCATGATCGAAGCGTATTTTGACGGTCTCTGCGAACCGAACCCCGGCGGCGTGGCCACCTACGGTTTCGTCATCAAGCGCGACGGAAAGAAGATCGACGAGGGCCACGGACTGGCCGGCACCCCGAAGACTCCGCAGTCGACCAACAACGTCGCCGAGTACACCGGCGTCATCAAGGCGCTGGAGTGGCTGGTCTCCCACAAGAACCCCGGTCCGATCATCGTCCGCGGAGACAGCGACCTCGTCATCCGCCAGCTCAAGGGCGAATACAAGGTGAAGTCGCCCCTGCTGGCACCGCTGCATTCCCGGGCGAAGGCGCTGGCGGAGGAGATCCCGGATCTGCGCTTCGAGTGGGTGCAGCGGGAGCGGAACGCCGACGCGGACCGCCTCACGAACCTGGCCTACGCGGAATACACCGGACAATCGATGCGGGCGCCGACCACCGACGTGATGACGCTCGACCTGGTGATTGCGGCCCCGCCGGACGTCGTCCGCAAGGCCCTGCAGCAGGCGGGGTTGAAGGCGACCGTGACGCAGGTGCCCGGGGCGTCGCGCGTCCAGGCCGATCTTCCCGCGCAAGCGGACGCCGTGAAGCCGCTGATCGAGCTCAAGCGGCGCCTGGAAGGATCCTTATAGGGCAGAGGGCACGGAGCGCGACGCGTCCCGTGCCCTCCGGTGTTGCCGCTTAAGGCTTATCCACTTAACTCAGGTGGCCACAAGCCGTGGTGTCCCACATAGAATGGCGTCCTGCGTGCAGCTGGGACGCCGTTGTTGACCATTTGGAGGCCAGTTCTTGGTCTTGCGTCGCCATCCACAAGGGGTGGTGTTTACCTGAGTCAAATACATATGCCTTTGCCGCTTACTTGTCGCCGTCCCGCTTCCGGCCCTCATCGGGAGGACCCTTGCGCGGGTTTTCCCCGTCGCGGGGACCTTTGCGGGGGCCTTCGCCGTCGCGCGGCGGCGGGGGCCGGCGATGGCATTCGCACGGGCAGCCGTTGACGGCGGGGGGCGGCGGAGGCGGGCCCTTCGGCCGGCGGCCCTCGCCGTCGCCTTCCTTCGGCGGAGGCGGAGGCTTCGGGCGCGGGCAGTCGCAGCACGGCTTGTCGCCGTCCTTCCTCCCGCCCTTGTCGCCCTGATCGCCGCGCGGGCGATCGCCTTCCGGCTTCTTGCGTCCGTCATCCTGGGCCCACGCAGGCCCCGCCAGCAGCGCCGCCGCGGCGGCGGCCAGCAACTCGCGTCTGTTCATGGGAGGTCTCCTTCCGTCCTGCAGAACGGAGGACGTCCGGGGGATATTGTGCGGATTCCCCCGTACAAGCCAGGCTGTCCTGAAGAAGTTCAGCGCTTGCGGGCGAAGGCCCAGAGCTGGCTGGCCATGTAGTTGAAGACCGTGCCGGCGGCGATGCCCAGCAGCGCGCTGACGTTGTAGTGCATCGTGGGCAGGCCCCGCATCACGAGCCACTGGATCCCGAGCCCTCCCAGGGAGCCCAGGGCATACTTCAGGTAGGATCCCGCCACCGGAACCCCGTCCGCCCGGAAGGTCCACTTCCGATTGATCAGGTAGTTCGTCGTCATGGCCACGCCCCAACCGGCGGCCACCCCGATGTCTTTGCTCGCCCCGAACCCCTTGACCGCCAGGTTCAGCACCACGATGTTCGGAATCACGCCGATCGCACCCGTGCAGAGGAACTTGAAGACCCGCAGAGGCCAGGCATTCAGGTCCCGGTACAGTTCCCAGACCTGCGACAGGAACTCCTTGCGCTGCTTCGACCCGAACTTGCTTGCTCCCTGCGTCCGATCCTCGAAGCGGATCGGGATCTCCGACGTCTTCTGCGTCCCCGTCCGCGCCAGGATCTCCAGGAGAATCTTGAATCCGCGCGGCTTGAGCGCGACGCCGTTGATCAGACTTCGCCGCAGGCAAAAGAAGCCCGCCATCGGATCGCGCACCGGGGTGAGCGGACGCGCCAGCCAGGTCCCCGCGAGCGACGTGAAGCGGCGGAACAGGGGCCAGTCGTCGATGTCCCCCCCCTTGACGTAGCGGCTCCCCACCGAGACGTCCGCCCCGTCCACGACCGCGCGGATCATCCGCGGGATCGACTCGGGCGGATGGCTGAGGTCGGCGTCCATCACGACGCAGACGTCGTTCTTCGCCTCTTTCATCCCCCGTAGGACGGCCGTCGACAGGCCCCGCTCGTCGAAGCGCTCGATGACGCGGACCGGCAGAGTCTTCCCGAGCTCCCGGGCGACGTCCGCGGTCCCGTCTTTCGACGCGTCGTCCACCACGACGATCTCGACGCCCGGCACCGAAGCGCAGATGCGTTTCGACAGTTCGGGAAGGTTCTTGGACTCATTGTAGGTGGGAACGATCACCGTGACGGGGGTGACGGCCCCCGGCTCGCCCTGCCGGGTGGCCGCGGCGGGCTCAGGGGATCCCGCGCGGATCATATTCTCGTCCGACATAGAAACTGTATCGCTCCCCTTTGGCGCTCATTCCGAGGCGGGGCCCGTCCACGACGAAGTCGGGACCCACCCGGTCCACGCGCCGGAAGTACTTCCCGAGCATCTGCTCGATCGTGGCCGACCAGTCGGACTCGGCGACGATGACGGCATCGCGGCCCCGGAGGGCTTCGATCCTGGACCAATATGTAAACTGTAGCCCGTCATCTCCCAAGAGATTCTTTGCATGGACCTCAAAAGGGGCGGGAAGGTGGAAGGCCAGCTGGCTGGGGCAGAGGTAGCGCTTGCCCACCCCGATATAGAAGGAGCCGGGCGACAGGGTCGCCTTCATGCCGGCCGCCCGCGCCGCGATCCCGTCCCAGCCCCGCAGGCTGCGCATCGAGGCCAGTCCGGGAATCGGCCGCGTCGAATGCACGATCCCAACGGCGACGAAGACCGCCATGACCGCCGCCAGCACGCGCCACCAGGACGCGTAGAAGCGGACCAGAGGGCCATCGCCCCCGGCCATCATCCCGGACATCAGGATCGTCAGCGCGATCCAGGCGGCGAGCGGCCAGAAGGCGTGGGTCGACCGCGAGACGCCGACGCAGAAGAAGAACAGCAGGAGCGGAAGCGAGAGGGAGAGCAGGAAGCGCCGGTCGGGCGAACCCTGGCGGAAGCCCCAGCGGACGGCGGCGATGGCGAGCGGGAAGGTCAGGGGAGCCACGCTGCCGATCTGCAGGAGGAGATAGGCCGGCCCCGAGGTCCACCGGAATCCCCGGGACTCCTCCAGCCGGCCGACGCTCTGGAAGCGGAAGGAGGCCCAGTCATGCCGGACGTTCCAGACGACGACCGGGGAAAAGAGAACGAACGCGACCAGAATGCCGAGGTAGGGCCAGGGCGTCTTCAACCAGAAACGGTCCCGCGGGCTGAGGATCAGGTAGAGAAAGACCGACGCTCCCAGAAAGCACGAGGTGTACTTCGACAGCAGGGCCGCCCCAAGCGCCGCCCCCGCGGCCAGCCACCACGCGCCCCGGCGGGTTTCCAGAGCCTCGACCAGGAAGGCCAGGGCGAGGGCCCAGAAGAACAGGAGCGGAGCGTCGGGAAAGGCGAAGGTGGAGGCGACCAAGGTGGCCGGCTGCAGCGAGATCAGGATCGCCGTCCACGCCGCCGCGGTCCGGCCGTAGAGACGCTGGGCCGTCCACGCCGCCGCCATTGCCGTCCCGATGGAGGCAAGCCACGGGATCAGTCGGATGCCGAAGGTGTTGTCTCCGAAGATCGCCGTCCCCAGGGCGATCATGCCCGCGATCATCGGCGGGTGATCGTAGTAGCCGATGTCGAGATGCTTCGCGTAGAGCCAGTGGTACGCCTCTTCAGGCAGCACCGGGACGACGAGCACGGCGGCCAGCCGTACCACGGCGACCACCGCCACGCAGACGCCCCACGAGGGGACCCCCCGCGGGAGCGCGGGCTCGACGGGGACCGGAACGCCAATCGGAGCTCCGGAGTGTTTCGGCAGAGCTTGTTCCGGGAGAGATGCGTCGGGGGCGGAGGCGGGTCCCGTCATGACTCCAGCCTGAGGGACCGGCATGAGCGCTCCGTGAACTCTTCATGAGAAAAATTTCACGAAGCAGGCGGACTAAAACCGGTAGGCAAGCCCCGCGATCGGGCCCGAGAGGGAACGCTCCAGCTCGTCGTAGGGGACGCCGTTGACCGAGCCCCGGTCGTGCACCCGGAGCGCCACATAACGCCAGCCGAGCTGCAGCGAGGCCCGCTCGGAAAGGTCGATGCGGAGCTCCAGCCGAACGTCGGTGACGCTCGACGCGGCACCGTCGACCCGGAAGGCGATCGAATGGCCTGCCTGCATGACGAGTCCCAGCCCGTCCTGCTCCCACAGGGCGGTTTCGAGACCGATGCAAGGCGACGGACGCAGCGCGTCGCTGACATGGACCTCGGCCTCGTGGGTGTCGAACCGGTCCAGACTCAGTCCGACTCGGACGGCGAGGTCGAAGGTCGCCTTCCGCGTATACCCGACGAGCCGCTGCTCGTATTCCACGGTCGCGCGGTGCCAGGTGATCGTCGCCTCCAGCTCGATCTCCCCCTGCTCGTCGCTCAAGGCGCCCATCATGTACGTCAGGCGCAGCGACCCGCCCACCGAGACCGGAATATCGAGGATCGCCTCGTAGAGGGCTCCATACCAGCCCCCGGAATCCGGAACGGCCATGATGTTGAGGGAGACCTCGGGCATGGGCCAGCCGTCCGGATCCCGCTCATCGGGAAGGCCGGCACGATCGAGACCCCGGGAGGGCGCGACGCCGGTCGGGAACGTGAGGTCCCCGATCTCCGGCCTGGATTTCAGCGTGAACTCTTCCTCCCCCGCCGGGAGTTCCCGTCGCGGCGCCGGCGGTAGCGGCGTCAGCGGCACGGCCGTCGCGTCGTCCTTGAGGGCAGGCGGGGGAGCGTCCTGGACCGGCGATACGGCCGGAACGGGCGACGGAGCCGCGGCGGCGGCTTCCAGCGGGCGAACTTCCGGAGGCGCGGGCTCCGCGGCGGCATCGACCGCCGGCCCGGGCCGGTCGGCGGCGGGCGGTGCCGTCCGGACGCTGCGGGGACCGACGGCCAGGCGCCGGGGATGCGCGGGCGGAGGATCCGAGGGTCCGAACAGGAGCGGCACCGCGAGCAGCACCAGCGCAACGCTGAGGGACATGAGCGCGAGGACCGGGTAGGACCGGAATTCGCGGCGCAGCGCCTGCGCGCGGCGCCAGTCGCCGCGGCTCCGCGAGGCGAGCACCAGCGCGGGCAGCAGGGCCAGGCCCGCGAACAAGGCGGCCACGCCCCCGGACAGCGCGAGCGCGGGAAGCCTCAGCCAGAGATCGAGGTCGCGGTCCACCGCGAGACGCACCACGACGGTGACCGCGGCAATCAGGCCCGGGGAAAGCCAGGACATGCGCCGCAGGAACCAGCGGCGGTAGGCGCGTCGGACGTCGGCCATCAATCCCCCGTCCGTGGATTGTAGGGGAACAGGAAGGGGGAAACAAGTCGCGAGCCGGTTTTGCATCCCCGGCCCCGGAAGGTCTATAATGGTCCCGACATGCGGGTCTTGCTGGTTGAGGACGAGAAGAAGCTCGCCGGATTCATCCGGCGTGCGCTGAAGGAAGACGGCCACGCCGTCGACCACTGCGCCGACGGCGACACGGGCTTCCACCACGCGACCTCGGCGGAGTCCTACGACGCCGTCATCCTCGACCTGATGCTCCCCGGCCGGGGCGGCCTGGAGATCCTGCACGCGATGCGGGAGGGCGGACGCTCCACCCCGGTCCTGATCCTCACGGCCCGAGACTCCCTGCAGGACCGGATCACCGGCCTGGACCGCGGCGCCGACGACTACCTGACCAAGCCCTTCGCGCTCGACGAACTCCGCGCGCGCGTGCGCGCCCTGCTCCGCCGGGGAAAGGGCGGCGTCGCGACGGTCCTGAAATTCGCGGACCTGTCCATGGATCTCGTCGAGCGGACGATCAGCCGCGGCAAGCGGTCGATCGTGATGACGCCGAAGGAGTTCTCGCTGATGGAGTACTTCCTCCGCAACCCGCGGCGCGTCCTGACGCGGACCTCGATCGCGGAGCACGTCTGGGACTACAACTTCGACTGGCAGTCCAACGTCGTGGACGTTTTCGTCAACGGCGTCCGCCGCAAGCTCGAGGAGAAGGGCGAATCCCGTCTGATCCACACGCTCCGGGGCGTCGGATACGCCCTGAAGGAAGCGGCGGATGCGGTCAACTAGCGCGCGCCTGACGCTCCTTTTCGCCGCGATTTCGGGGGTGCTCCTGGCGGTCTTCGCGGCGAGCCTCTATGTCTGGGTCGCGCAGGGTCTGGCCGCGACGCTCGACCGCGAGCTCGCCACCCAGTTCGCCCTCTTCCAGGAGCGCTTCGCGGCGGAGTCGGGCGAGACCGGCGAGGACCTCGGCGCCGAGCTGAACAGCTTCCTGGCGACGACCGGTTCCGCGGCCGAGATCCGGCGCGAGGACGGCTCCGTCTTCTACCGCTCCCCCGGCTTCTCGGAGGGCCGCCCCGGGTTCCGCGGGAAGTCCGGACCGCTGACGGGGGCATCGGGCGCCTCCTTCCGGGCGACCTTCGCGGTCCGCGACGCCGCGGTCCAGGAGCCCCTGCGCCAGCTCCGCCTGTACTACGCCATCTTCTGCTTCCCCGGCCTCGCGCTCTCGTCCCTCGTCGGCTACTTCCTCGCGCGGCGCGGGCTGCGGCCGGTGGAGGAGATCCGCCGCCAGGCCGAGCGGATCAGCCGCATGAACCTCTCGGAGCGCGTGCCCCTCCCCGGCGCGCGGGACGAGATCCACGACCTGGCCCGGACCTTCAACGAGATGCTGGACCGCCTCGAGGCCGCGGTCGAGGACCTGCGCAACCTCGCGGCCGACGCCGCCCACGAACTGCGCACCCCGCTGGCCAACCTCCGGGCCGAGATCGACACCGCGGTCCAGCAGACCCGGAGCCCGGAGGAGC
>DASQOM010000102.1:0-22429 GCA_035644495.1 Planctomycetota bacterium
CGCCGAGGTGCTCGTGGTCGCCGTAGCCGTGGCTCGGCCCGCCGGCGACGAAGACGATCTTCTTCTTCTCCTGGGCCTTGTCCTGCGCGGGGGCGACGCCGCCGAGCAGGCCGACGAGAACGAGAGCGAGGATCATGCGCATGGGTAGTCCTTTCGTAGTCCGGGGCTGGATATCCCCAGCCCGCCCCTGTGTTACACGCCGCCGTCCCCTCTTTTGTCTCAAAAGGGATGCCGGGGGGAAGAAATTGCTCCCTCTTTCTTTCTTCTCTCTCCCGCTCTCCAAAAAAAAAGGCCGGATCAGGGGGAACCGATCCGGCCTTCCATGGAGAGAGGGTGGTGAACCCTTCGGAAGTCAGTATCGCCCGCGGCTGTGACAGGATGTGACACGGTGATGACAAATCTGCGCGGCAGATTTGTCCTCACTTGATAAGATCTCGGGATGATGAAGACTTTGATCAACCTGCTCCCGCTCCTCGCCCTCTCCGGCTGCCTCGCCGTCAACGTCGACGTCGGCGGCCACCGCGGCGACTATACCGAGAAGACCGTCGACGGCGACGGCGACGCCCGCGCCAAGATCGCGCTCATCGACGTCGAAGGCGTTCTCACCAGCGAGCACTCGGACTCGCTCTTCGCGACCAGGGAATCCCAGATCGTCGCCTTCGTCGAGAAGCTCAAACTCGTGGAGGCCGACGCCGACGTGAAGGCCGTCATCGTCCGGATCGACAGCCCCGGCGGCGACGTGACCACGAGCGACATCCTTTACCATGAGCTCGCCGGCTTCAAGACGCGCCGGAAGATCCCCGTCGTCGCGGCCTTCATGGGGGTCGCCGCCTCGGGCGGCTACTATCTGGCCAGCGCCGCCGACGTCATCGTCGCCCACCCCACGACCATCACCGGCTCGATCGGCGTCATCTCGCTGCACGTGTCCCTCGCCGGCCTCCTCGAGAAGATCGGCGTCAAGGTCGAGGCCCTCAAGAGCGGGATCAACAAGGACATGGGCTCGCCGTTCCGCGCGATGACCGACGACGACAAGAAGCTCCTGCAGACCCTCATCGACCAGTTCTACGCGCGCTTCGTCACGGTCGTCGCCAAGGGGCGGGAAGGGCGGCTCACCGAGGACCAGGTCCGGAAGCTCGCCGACGGCCGCGTCTATACGGCAGAGCAGGCGCTCGAGGCGAAGCTCGTCGACCGCGTGGGCTACCTCGCGGACGCCGTCGCGGAAGCGCGGGTGCGGGCCGGGGGGCTCGAAAAGGTCCGGATCGTGATGTACTCGCGTCGCCCCGGACGCATCGACAACGCCTATTCCGGAACGCCGACCGCGGAAGTCTTCGTCGGAGGCGACCTCGAGCAGGCGAAGAAACTCCTGGGCTTCCACTGCTACTACCTGTGGGAGCCCTACCTGCTCGGGAAGTGACTCAGGCGCTCTTGGCCAGCTCCGTCGCGGGCAGGGTCGGGACGGTCGCCTGCTTCGGCGCTTCGCCCTTCATGCGCAGCATCACCTGCCACTCGCGCGTGATCGTCGGGTAGGCGATCAGCGCCTGCAGCGACAGGCCCTCGCAGCGGCGGCCGATCTCCGTCAGCAGATCCGAGCCGCGCGGGGTCGTCAGCGTCATCACCATCGACGCCTCCGGGCTGCGCGATCCCATGATCTCGCAGAGCGCGCGGCAGAGGTCGGGCGGGGTGATGATGCCGACCATCTCGTCCTTCTGCATCACCGGGACCGCGGGCAGGCCGCGCTCGGCAATATAGCGCGCGGCGCGGTCGACGGGGTCGTCGGCGTAAACGATCGTCGCGGTGGGAGGCACGACGCAGGCCAGGGTCTTTCGGCTCAGCAGCGTCATGGGGTCGCCGGTCTCGAGCATTTCGTAGATCTCGGACCGCGTGACCGCGCCGGCGATGTGGCCGTGGCGGAGGACCCCGACGAGGGCGATGCCTTTCGAGTTGAGGAATCTCAGCGCGTCCACGAGGGACGTTTCGATGGGCAGAAGGACGAACTTGGACGACATCCACTGGCGCACGATCATGGCAACCTCCGTTACTCTCGGACGGCCCTCAGGCCGCTTCCACTCCCGGATCCTCCGGGTTGACCAGGGCTCTAGCCCGCTCCAGGTATTCATCCGCCACCAGACTGGCGGCGATCAATTCGATCTTCCGGTCCCACAGGAGATTGGTCCGCTCCTCGGCCTGGCGCAGCGCGTCGAAGTCCGCCTCCGACGGCAGCGTCAGGGTGGCGTCGAGGCACTCCCGGCGCTGGGCGCGGTCGCGGTCGGCGAGGGCCTGGTCCAGGGCGACCCCGCTGAGCGCCTCCTCGACGGCCTGCTTGGCGAGCTCGGGTTCCAGCATCAGGATCTGATCGGGGAGCAGCTCGATACCGGCGGAGCCGAAGAGCTCGGAAAGGAACCCGCCGTTGACGGGGATGGGCTGTCCGCCCTGAAGAAGGGCCAGCTCCCCGCTTGGGGCCACGTCCAGCAGGAAGAGATGGGCCGCGTCTTTGCGGAGATCGAGGCCCGAGGAGAGCGCCAGGTAAGTGATCCGGAGGGAATCGAGGATGGCGACGGGGAGGCTGGAGGAGCCTTCCTCGAAGCCGGACCGGGTCCGGGCAATTTCGATCTGCCTCGCAAGCACGGACAGGATCCTGGGCGCTTCCATGGGGAAGGGTATGGCAAACGGCGTGCCACGAGTTCGAACTGGAATGGCGTCGAAATTGCGAGGGGGGGGCGTTCTGATGCGCTAGAGGTGGGCTACCGTTCGGTGTACCGGTTCTTCAGAACCTACCTGCGGGAATCTTTTATACATCCCTTATGGTCCTCCACAAACAAGCCCGTCATGTTTGTGGAAAACCACAAACAAGCCAGTCCTCTTTGAGGGTGGGGAACCTAGCGCGGTTGCTTGCGGAAGCAGTCGCGGCAGTAAACGGGGCGGTCTCCGCGCGGTTTGAAGGGCAGGTCCGTCTGCTTGCCGCAGGCGGCGCACTTGGCCATGAAGACCTCGCGCGGACCTTCGCGGAAGCCGGGGCCGGGAGGGCCTCCCATGCCGGGCCGCGGGGGACCGCCGAAGCCGGGACGGGGCGGACGCGGTCCGCCGCGACGGTCGTCGTTCCGCATCCGCGCGACCTGCCGGCAGATCATGCAGCGTTTCGGCTCATTCCGGAGCCCGAGTTTGGCGTGGTGCTCCTGCTGCTTGGCGGTGAAGATGAAGTCCTCGTTGCAGTCCTTGCACTTCAACGCCTTGTCGGTGAACGGCATGATGGATCCACCCGGGGTAACGTGCGGCCCAGTTCCCGCTATTCCCTGCCGAGGGAGATTAGAATAGGAATGCGTCTCGGGCGCAACCAATATCCGCTCCCAACCTATCAACGCGCGCGACGGGGTCCGAATCGAATTTGGAGCGCAAAAAACCTCGGGATTTTCCGGGACGTATATAGGGGTGAGAGCGGGATGTCGGCTGGTCCTACATAGTGTAAAATAGAGCGCTTGATGAAGATCGCCGGAATGACCGCCCTCCTGGGCCTGCTGTCCCTGGGTGCGTTCGCCCAGGAGAAGACCGCCGCCGCTCCCGCGGATGCCGAGGGCGTCGAGTTCTTCGAGAAGAAGATCCGTCCCGTCCTCGCGGACAAGTGCTACAGCTGCCACAGCTCCGAGCTCCGGAAGGTCAAAGGCGGACTGCGACTCGACACCAAAGAGGGCATGGTGAAAGGCGGCGAGTCCGGCGCGGCGCTCGTCCTCCCCGGCGACCCCGGACACAGCCAGCTGATCAAGGCCATCAAGTACGGCAAGGACGACGAGCTCAAGATGCCGCCCAAGGGGCCGCCGCTGGCTGCCGACGTCATCGCCGACTTCGAAGCCTGGATCAAGCGGGGCGCGCCCGATCCCCGCTCGGCGCCGGTCGCGAAGAGCATCGACTACCCCAAGGCCCGCGAGCATTGGTCCTTCCGGCCTCCCCAGGAGCCCGCGGTCCCCGCCGTGAAGGACAAGGCCTGGGGGAAGAGCCCGATCGACGCTTTCATCCTGGCGAAGCTCGACGCCTCCGGCATGAAGCCGCAGCCGGCCGCCGACCGCCGCACGCTGATCCGCCGCGTCACCGTCGACCTCATCGGCCTCCCGCCGACGGCCGAGGAGATCGAGGCTTTTGTCGCCGATCCCGCGCCCGACGCCTTCGAGAAGCTCGTGGACCGCCTGCTCGCGTCGCCCCGCTACGGCGAGCGCTGGGGCCGTCACTGGCTCGACATCGCGCGCTACTCCGACACGAAGGGCTACGTCTTCCAGGAGGAGCGCCGCTACCCGTACGCGTATACGTACCGCGACTGGGTCATCCGCGCGCTCAACGAAGACCTGCCCTACGATCAGTTCCTGATCCAGCAGATCGCGGCGGACCGGCTCGCGCTCGGCGAGGACAAGCGGCCGCTCGCGGCCATGGGCTTCCTGACGCTGGGCCGCCGCTTCCTCAACCGCCAGCCCGACATCATCGACGACCGGATCGACGTGGTCTCGCGCGGCCTGCTCGGCCTGACGGTGACCTGCGCGCGCTGCCACGACCACAAGTTCGACCCGATTCCGACGAAGGACTACTACTCGCTCTACGGGGTGTTTGCGAGCACCATCGAGCCCAAGGATCCGCCGCTGATCGGAATGGGGCAGACGTCGAAGGAGAACCTCGACTTCGAAGCGGAGGTCGGGAAGCTCCAGGCCGAGGTGACGAAGTACCGCGAAGGCCGCTACGCCGACATCACCGCGGGCCTCCGCAAGGCCAAGTCGGTCGCCGACTACCTCCTGGCCGCTCACGAGGCGAAGGGCGTCAAGAACGACGAGGAGATGCGCGCCTATGCCCAGAAGAAGGACCTGACCGGCTTCGTCCTCAATCGCTACAAGGCGCTGCTCGAGAAGACCGCCAAGGGCCACGACCGGATCTTCGCCCCCTGGCACGCGATGGCGAAGGGACCCGAGGCGTTCAAAGACCTGGGCGAGCTGCATCCGCTCGTCGCCGAGGCCTTCAAGACTGCGCCCAAGGACCTGAAGGAGGCGGCCGATCGCTACGGCGCGCTGCTGACGAAGGCCGACGCGCCGGACGAGATCAAGTCGATCCTGACCGGGCCGGACGCGCCGACGACGGTCGCGATCGCCGACCTGGACAAGCTCTATAATCGCGCCGACCGCGACAAGCAGCGCCAGCTGGAGAACAAGGTCGATGCGCTGAAGGTGACGCACCCGGGCGCGCCGCAGCGGGCCATGGCGTTCCAGGACGGGCCCCTCCAGGAGCCGCACGTCCTCATCCGCGGCAACCCCAACAACCAGGGGGAGCAGGTCCCCCGCCAGTTTCTCGCCATCCTCTCGCCCGACCAGCGCGCGCCCTTCAAGGACGGCAGCGGCCGCCTCGAACTCGCGCGCGCGATCGCGTCGAAGGACAACCCCCTGACCGCCCGCGTCATGGTCAACCGGCTCTGGGGCTACCACTTCGGCGGCGCGATCGTCCGGACGCCGAGCGACTTCGGCCTCCGCAGCGACGCGCCGACGCACCCCGAGCTGCTCGACTGGCTCGCGCTGCGCTTCGTCGAGGGGGGATGGTCGATCAAGAAGATGCACAAGCTCATGCTGATGACCTCCGCCTGGCAGCAGCGGAGCGACGACGTCGTCGTCTATAAGGAGAAGGACCCGGACAACCGCCTCATCTGGAAGTTCGCGCGTCAGCGTCTCGACTTCGAGGCGATGCGCGACTCGGTCCTGGCCGTGTCGGGCCAGCTCGACCCGACGATGGGCGGCCGCTCGGTGCAGCTGAGCGAAAACCCGACGTCGAAGCAGAAGATGCAGGCCGAGACGATCGTGAACACGGTCGGCGATCCCACGCAGGAGACCTTCTCGAAGCGCCGCTCGGTGTATCTGTTCATCGACCGGCAGAACCTGCCGGGCACGTTCCGGAACTTCGACTTCGCGAGCCCCGACACGCACAGCCCGCAGCGGTATTCGACGACGGTACCCCAGCAGGCGCTGTTCCTGATGAACAGCCCCTTCGTCACGGAGCAGGTAGGCGTCCTGGTGCGGCGTCCGGAGATCGAGGCGGAGAAGGACGTCGACGGGAAGGTCCGGAAGCTCTATAAGGCGCTGTTCGGGCGCGCGCCCGCGGCGGACGAGCTGGGCCTCGGGAGGAAGTTCCTCGAGTTCGAGCTGAAGCGGGAAAGCCCGGTCGCGGCCGGCCCCAGCGTCTGGCAGTACGGCTACGGGAAGTACGACGAGGCGGCAAAGAAGGTCGTCGACTTCAAGCCGCTGCCGCACTTCGCCGGCATGGCCTGGCAGGGCGGGGCGAAGCTGCCCGACCCGAAGCTCGGCTGGGTGCTGCTGACGGCCGAAGGCGGCCACCCCGCGAACGCGACGGTCGGCGCCGCGATCCGCCGCTGGACCGCGCCGCACGACGGGGCGGTCTCCGTCTCCGGCATCCTCGGCCACCATCAGAAGGAAGGCGACGGCGTCCGCGCGCGGATCGTGTCGAGCCAGGACGGCGAGCTGGCCTCCTGGACCGCGCACGATACGGACGCGGAGACCAAGATGAGCCGCATCGAGGTGAAGAAGGGCGACACGGTCGACTTCGTCGTCGACTGCCGCGGCGACGAGAACAGCGACTCGTTCGTCTGGGCGCCGGTGATCCGCCTGGTGGAGGCGCCGGGGAATGCGGCGGGCGGCACGCAGGAATGGAGCGCGGCCGCGGAGTTCCGCGGGCCGGAGACGAAGCCGCGGAAGACCCTGTCGGCCTGGGAACGCTACGCGCAGGTGCTTCTGCTTTCCAACGAATTCATGTTCGTGGACTAGAAAGATGGACAAGAACCGGAGAGATGGAGAGGAAGAGGAGAGGCGGAGAGCTTCCTCTTCTCGGGAATCCCATCCAAGAGGGCTCCTCCTCTCTCCTCCCTGTCTCCACCTCCCCCGTTTCTGGATTGCGGCGTAGGAAGGACAAGCGATGAGCCAATACGATCACGCGCCCCGGATCGAAGATGCACTGCTCACCCGCCGCGAGCTGCTCTGCCGCGCGGGGATGGGCATGGGCGCGCTGGCGCTGTCGAACCTGATCGGCGGGGCCCTGGGCTCCTTCGACAAGACGATGATGGCGCTCGCGGGCGACGATGCCGCGTCGCTGAATCCGCTGATGCCGCGGAAGCCGCACTTCGCCGCGAAGGCCAAGCGCGTCATCCATATCTTCCTCAACGGCGGACCCTCGCACGTCGACACCTTCGACCCGAAGCCGGCCCTGGCGAAGTACGCGGGGAAGCCGCTGCCGATCGACAACTACAAAACCGAGCGGAAGACCGGGAACGCGTTCCCGTCGATGTTCAAGTGGGCGAAGTACGGGAACAGCGGCCTCGAGGTGAGCGAGCTGTTCAAGCACACGGCGCAGTCGGCGGACGAGCTCTGCGTGATCCGGTCGATGCACGCCGACGTGCCGAACCACGAGCCGTCGCTGCTGCTGATGAACTGCGGCGAGGCGCGGCTGGTTCGGCCGAGCATGGGGTCGTGGCTGACGTACGGCCTGGGCAGCGAGAATCAGAACATGCCGGGCTTCGTGGTCATGTGCCCGGGCGGGTATCCGATCCAGGAGTCGCAGAACTGGCAGTCGGGCTTCCTGCCCGGCGTGTACCAGGGGACCTATATCGACACGCAGCACACGGACATCCAGAAGCTGATCGACCACATCAAGAACAACTTCACGGCGCAGGACGAGCAGCGGAGGCAGCTGGACCTGCTGCTGGAGCTGAACCGGAAGCACGAGAACGCGCGGCAGCGCGACCCGCAGCTCGAGGCGCGGATCCAGTCGTTCGAGCTGGCATACCGGATGCAGATGGACGCGACGGACGCGTTCGACATCTCGAAGGAGCCCAAGTCGATCCGGGACATGTACGGGAATGGGACGCAGGCGCGCCAGCTGATGATCGCTCGGCGGCTGCTGGAGAAGGGCGTGCGCTTCGTCCAGGTCTGGACGGGGGCGGGGCAGCCCTGGGACAACCACGACGACCTGGAGGTCGGGCACCGGCGGCTGGCGGGGGAATTGGACCAGCCGCTGGGCGCGCTGCTCAAGGACCTGAAGCAGCGGGGCATGCTCGAGGATACGCTGGTCATCTGGGGCGGCGAGTTCGGCCGGACGCCGGTGGTGGAGATGCCGACGCCGGGGTCGAACGCGGGGAAGATCAACGGCCGCGATCACAACCACTGGGGCTTCACGATGTTCCTGGCGGGCGGCGGGGCGAAGGGCGGATACGTCCACGGCTCGACCGACGAGTTCGGCTTCAAGGCGCAGGACAAGCCGGTGCACATCCACGACCTGCACGCGACGCTGCTGCGGCTGATGGGCTTCGACCACGAGAAGTTCACCTACCGGTATGCCGGACGCGATTTCCGCCTCACGGACGTCCAGGGCAAGGTCGTGCAGGAGCTGATCGCGTAGCACCACAAACAAGCCCGTCACTTTTGTGGGGCGTTCCGGCACATTTCGCTCAATAAATCCCTTTGGTCCGCGTCTTACCTCATGGAGAGGGTACATGAAGTATGGGTGAGCCGAAAGGACGTGGACAATGGAAAAAAGGACCTATGGACTGACCGAAGCCGCCGATGTCGCCGACGTCCCCCTCGACGAACTCCGCCGCGCCATCCAGGACGGCCTCCTCCCGGCCAAGCTGTTCCAGAACACCGGCGAATGGCATATCGACGCCGATGACCTGGCCAAGTACGTCAAGCGCACCCGCCACGCCGATCCCTTCGGCCGCATGAAGAAGCGCAAGGTCCTCATCATCGGCGAGGACCTCCTCTTCGCCGGCACCCTCAAGCTCGAGCTCCAGCGCGACCCGCGCTTCGACATCCGCTACGCCTCCTGGGGCAAGGACGCCGTCCTGATGGTCAATCACTACAATGCCGACCTGTTCGTCGTCGACCTGACCCCGTCCAAGGCCGTCCCCGACGAGGTGCTGGCCGCCGTCAAAGTCTCCGGAGGCAAGGCGGGGAAGGGCGTCGTCGCCTACTACGCGTTGCCCGAGGAGGCCCTCGAGACCCATCCGCTGGTTCTCAGCCGGCTGACGACCCTCGCGCCGAAGGCCCATCTCTCCAAGACCAAGGGCCTGCGCGCTCTCACCGTTATGTGCTACGACGCCCTGATGCTCGAGACCAACACGCGCATCTTCCGGCTGCCCGGATAAATTCGCGGCGACCCGCGCTTTTTCCGTGAGTTTCGGACCTCTGCGTCCATTTAGTAGCAGAGATGCGGGAAGAGACGCTGGTCCGGAACCTCCTGCAGTACAAGCGGGTCCTCGAGGCCATGCTCATCGCGATGGTGGGCGACCGGCCTGCCGCGGAAGACCTGTATCAGGAAATGGCCATCCTCATGACCCGCAAGCGCGAGGGGGTCGACGAGGACTGCCGTTTCATCGCCTGGGGCCGCCGCATCGCCGTCAACCTCGTGCGGGATCACCGCAAGCGCCTCGCACGGCAGAACCTCCGGCCTCTGGACGACGAAATTCTCGACTCCGTCGCCCGCGTCTATGAGGAGGCCGGTGAATCCGCCTGGGAGGAGCGCCTGGACGCTCTGCGCCGCTGTGCGGGCCTGCTGCCGGAGAAGGACCGCGGCCTGCTGCGCCGGCGCTACGAGCTGGACGAACCCGCCGACTCGATCGCCCGGGACCTCTCGACGTCCCGGGGCGCCGTCGACAACGCCCTATACCGTCTGCGCAAGTCGCTGCATGACTGCGTGGAGCTCCGGCTCCAGGAGCCCGGCCGCTCATGAAGCCGATCCGCTGGGACTGGGACTTCCTGATCCACCGCCACCTTGCAGGAGGCCTGACGGAGGATCAGGCGGCCGCCTTGAATGCGGAGCTGGCCGGGAACCCGGCGCTGCGGCGGCGCCTGGCGGAGCTGGCGTTCGAGCAGGCCGCGCTGGCGGCCGTCGAAGTCCCCGTCCTGAACGAGTCCGCCCCGTTGCTCAAGCCCAGGAAGCCCCGGAAGCGCGCGAAGAGGAAGAAGCGTCGGAAATCGGAGGGTGACGGCCATGACCTGAACTGAATAAGGAGATCGATATGTTGAGAGCCATCGGCGGCACCCTCGCAGCCCTGCTGTTCACCACGCCCGGCCCGGGCCCGCAGGACAAGCCTCACGGCCAGCCTCCCGCGCAGCATTCCGTCACCTTCGCCTTCAAGGACCTCGATGTCGACGGCGACGGCAAAGTGACCCGGGAGGAGTATATGGAGTCCTTCCGCAGGCTCGACCGCAACCAGGACGGCGTGCTGACGGCGGAGGAGTTGCCGGTCAAGGACGCGCACAGTTCGAAGGACAAGTCCGGGAAGTCGAAGCCCGGCAAGCGCAAAGCCCGTCGCTGATCGTCCGGGGACCGTTCGGGAGGCCGATATGGCAAATCGACTGGGGTTCGCGTTCATCGTCGTCCTGGCCGCCGGAAGCGTCCAGGCCCAGGAGTTCCGTCCGAAGGGGTCGAAGATCCCGACGGCGGAGATCGACGGCGCCATCCGCAAGGGGCTGGTCTGGCTCAAGGCCGTCCCGGCCAGGACGGGGGTGCCGTCCAACCGCATCGAGGACACGAACGAACTCGTCCTCTATACGCTCCTGCATGGCGGGATTCCTCCAGGCGATCCGGCGCTGGCCGACGTCGTGAAGCAGACCGTCGATCGCGAGCCGGACAGGGTCTACAACGTTGCGCTGGGAGCGATGGCGCTGGCCCGGATGGACCGGGCGGGGTACCAGTGGAAGATCGCCCATCAGGCGCAGTTCCTGGTCGACAATCAGTGCGAGAACGGCCAGTGGGCCTACGGGTCGCCGGTGGACTGGGATCCCCGGGCGACGGGCGAGTGGATGGTCCAGAAATCCGCCCCCTATGGTACGAAATATCCGCCGGGCTGGCATCCGTCGCCCGGCAAGGCTTCGAACGGTCGGAAGATCGCGATCCGCCAGCGGGCGCGTGTGACGAAGACCGGGGACAACTCCAATGCGCAGTATGCGGCGCTCGGGCTCCGGGCTTGCGCCGAGGCCGACGTCCAGCTCGATCCCCGCTGTCTCCAGGAGGCGCTCCATTGGTGGGAATCGGATCAGAACAAAGACGGGGGCTGGGGATACAGCCGGGGGGAGGACGATGCGGGCCGGGCGACGATGACGGCGGGTGGCATCGGCTCGCTCGTCATCTTCCGCTGGATGCTCCACAAGCCCTGGGTCGATCAGCCACCGGTGAAGCGGGGCATGGAGTGGCTCGACGCAAACGTGAAGGGCAGGCTCCCCAAGTGGAACATCTATTACCTGTACGGGGTCGAGCGCGCAGGCATGCTCTACGGCACCGATCTCATCGGCACGAAGGACTGGTATGACGACGGGGCCGAATGGCTGATCGAGCACCAGGCCGAGAACGGATCCTGGAGGAACGTGACGGATACCTGCTTTGCGATCCTGTTCCTGAAGCGGGCGACGTCGCCGCTCCCGGGGGTGGCCACTCCGGGCGCGGGCTCGAAATAGGGCTACTTCGGGGCGGCGGTCCGGGGGCGGGATTTCGGAGGGCCGAGATACTTCTGGATGCGCTCGAGGCCGGCTCCGGCGAGGACGTTGGCCTTCACGAGGAAGTCATTGGCGCCCAGCTTCGCCGTCTCGCGGACGGTTTCGACCGTGCTGTTGCCGGTGACCACGATCAGGGGAAGGCCCGCCAGCTTCGGGGTGGCGCGGAGCGATCGGATGACCTCGATCCCGTTCATGCCCGGCAGGTGGAGGTCCACCAGGACCAGGTCGGGGCGCTCGGCGCGGGCCATCTCCACGCCGGTCATGCCGTCGTCGGCGATGAGGACGTCGGCGTCGAGGCTGTGGAGGAGGAGTTCGAGGATCTTGGCGACGTCGGCGTCGTCCTCAATGACGAGCACTTTCTTCCGACGGGGCCCCGCCTTCTTCTTCATTCGGCATCTGAAAAAGTATGAACTTTTGAACGCCGAAGCAAGCAGGAGTTGACGGACGCCGCGGACTACTTGAAGGGTTTGAACGTGGCCTTGTTCTTCGCCCACCAGGCGCCCCAGGTCTCCGAGGACCCGTTGGACTCGCGGGTGATCTCGTTCAGCGCCTTGTTGACGGCCGGGATCAACTCCTGCGCACGCTTGGCCGGGCTGTCGTCGCCCCTCACGGTGAAGTTCTGGCCCGCCGTTCCGCCGGTTCCGCTGGTGGTGAAGTCGACTCCGCCGCCGGAGGCGGACT
Source organism: Planctomycetota bacterium (assembly GCA_035644495.1). Classification (GTDB taxonomy): domain Bacteria; phylum Planctomycetota; class MHYJ01; order MHYJ01; family JACPRB01; genus JACQFK01. The sequence continues at coordinate 12,201 of DASQOM010000102.1, forward strand.
TCTGGATCTTCTCGAGCTTCGCCAGGAGCGCGATCAGGGGGTCGATCGAGGCCGCGCTGCCCACTTGGCCACTTGCCAGGACCGCCGCCTTGGCCACGACCGTCTCCTTCTCGTCGAAGCCGCGGTGGAGGGTGCCGACCGACGTGGACTCCTCCAGCTTGCCCAAGGCCTCATAGAGGCCCGCGTGGACGGTGGTCTCCTTCGCATTGGCGGCGAGCCCTCCGGCCAGCGCCGCGGCCGCGGGCTTCTTCATGTCCGCGAAGCCCGAGAGGCCCTTAGCGGCGGCGAGCCGCACGCTGGGTCCGTCGACCGAGAGCAGGGACGCAAGGCGGGCAAGCGTCCTGGCGTGGTGCACTTTCGCGAGTTCGTTCACGGCCGCGACGCGGTCCGCCTCCGAGGTCGACTTGTAGGCGGTCTTGAACGCGTCGAGCGCGTCCTCCGCCGCCTTGTCGTCCTGGAACGGCCCCGCGGCCGCCAGCGCGAGCAGGATTGCCGCCGTCACCATGATTGAAGACTCCCTATAGACTCTACGGGGCTGGGACTCCGTCGGGAGGGGGTTTCTTCTACAATGTACCCGGCGGCCTGCTTATTCCCGCGGCCTTTTTTCTTTTCCGGCCGGCCCCCGGAAAGCGTATCCTCGGAGGGCTGGGGAGGACGATCATGAAGGCACCCGCGACCTTGGCGCTCTTGCTGGCCGTGATGCTCGGACTGGGCTGCAGCGGCGGCGCGGCCCCCCAGCCCGAGGCGGCGCCCCAACCCAAGCCCAGGCCGGAGGCGAAGGTCGAACCCAGACCCGAGGCCAGGCCCGCCCCCAGGACGGAGCCCGAGCACATCACGGTCGCCCATATCCTCATCTCCTTCGCCGGCACGAAGACCGAGGCCACCCGCTCCAGGGCCGAGGCCGAGAAGCTGGCCTCCGACATCCTCGCCCGGGCGCAGAAGGGCGAGGACTTCGACCGGCTCATGCGCACCTTCTCGGACGATCCCGGCAGCGGCGTCTATATGATGGCCAACCGCGGAATCAAGAAGGCGCATCCCGACGAGTTCTCCCGCAACGACATGGTTGCGGCCTTCGGCGACGTCGGATTCACGCTCGACGTCGATGCGATCGACATGTCGGTCTACGACGCCAAGAAGAGCCCTTTCGGCTGGCATATCATCAAGCGCGTGAAGTAGGACGGATCCCATGCCCGACGCGAAACCCGAGCCCCAGCGCATCCAGGTCGCCCACGTCCTCATCGCCTTCGAGGGGACGGGCACCGAGGCCACCCGCTCCAAGGCCGAGGCCGAGAAGCTCGCCAACGACCTCCTGGCCCGCGCGAAGAAAGGCGAGGACTTCCACAGGCTCATCGCCGACAACTCCGACGATTCCGGCGGCGGCGTCTACGGGATGGCCAACACCGGCGTCCGGCCGGCCTCCGCGGACGAATACGCCCGGAACCAGATGGTCGCGGCCTTCGGCGACGTCGGCTTCAAGCTGGACGTGGGCGGCATCGGCATGTCCGCCTTCGATCCGCGGACCAGCCCCTTCGGCTGGCACATCATCAAGAGACTCAAGTAACGATTGGAAAGGAAGAGGACCATGAACTGGATGCTGGCGGCGACGACGGCGGCGGCAGTGGCGGGCATTGCGGGATACGCGGTGGCGGCGGGCGGCAGGCCCGCGGCGGACGACCGCATCTTCGAGATGCGCACCTATACGGCGAGCCCGGGCAAGATCGCGGCCCTTCACGCGCGCTTCCGCGACCACACCTGCACGCTCTTCGAGAAGCACGGGATGACTAACATCGGCTACTGGCAGGCCACGACCGGCGACAATGCCGAGAACACCCTGTTCTACATCCTCGCCTTCCCCAGCAAGGAGGCCCGCGACGCGTCCTGGAAGGCGTTCCAGGCCGACGAGGACTGGAAGAAGGTCAAGGCCGAGAGCGAGAAGGACGGCGTGCCGCTCGCTGCGAAAGTCGTCTCCGTCTTCATGAAACCGACGGACTACTCGACGATCAAGTGACCTCGAGATCGGGTTCGTCGGGGACGTCCAGGTCCTTCTCGAGCCACGCCGCGAGCACGCCGACGGCGGCGGGCGCGTCCTTATCCTCGATGTAGAGGGCGAAGTTGACGGCGCCGGTCTGCACGCTGGCGCCGGCGCGGGTGTCGATCGAGCTCTCGATCCCCGCCTGCTTCAGCAGCTCCTGGAGCTTCTGCGCCTCGTCGACCGAGGGCGTGGCGTACAGACGCTTCACTTACGCGAGGAGCTCCTTCACGACGCGGCCGTGCACGTCGGTCAGGCGGAAGTCGCGGCCCGCGTAGCGGTACGTGAACTTCTCGTGGTTGAAGCCCATCAGGTGCAGGATCGTGGCGTGCAGGTCGTGGACGTGGACCTTGTCGTCGCCGATCGCGTGGACGCCGAACTCGTCGGTCGCGCCGTGGACGCGGCCGCCCTTCACGCCGCCGCCCGCCATCCACATCGAGAAGCCGCTCGACTGGTGGTCGCGGCCCGCGACCTTTCCGGGTCGGCCCTCGACGGTCGGCGTGCGCCCGAATTCGCCGCCCCAGACCACGAGCGTGTCCTCGAGCATCCCGCGCTGCTTCAGGTCGCGGATCAGCGCGCCGAGCGGCTGGTCGCAATCCTTCGCCAGCTTCGAGATCGACTCCTGGATGTTCTGGTGGTTGTCCCACGGCTGCTCGCGGCCGGTCCAGACCTGGACGAAGCGGACGCCGCGCTCGAGGAGGCGCCGCGCGATCAGCAGCTGCCGCCCCTGCGTGCCGGGGCCGTACATGTCGCGGACATATTGCGGCTCGCGCATCACGTCGAACGCGTCGGTCGCGTCCATCTGCATGCGGTAGGCCAGCTCGAACGACTGGATCCGCGCCTCGAGCTGCGGGTCGTCGGCGCGGGACTCGCGGTGTCCCTGGTTGAGGCGGCGCAGCAGGTCCAGCTGCTCCTGCTGCTCCTTGTTGGTGACCCGGCCGTTGCGGACGTTCTCGACGAGCTTGTCCACCTCGGTGAACTGCGTGTCAATATAGGTGCCCTGGAAGATGCCCGGCAGGAAGCCCGACTGCCAGTTCTGCGACTGGTAGATCGGGTAGCCGCCGGGGCACATCGCGATGAAGCCGGGGAGGTTCTGGTTCTCGGTTCCCAGGCCGTAGGTCAGCCACGAGCCCATGCTGGGCCGCGACTGCCGCGGCTCGCCGCAGTTCATGAGCAGCAGCGACGGCTCGTGGTTCGGGTCGTCCGCATGCATGCCGCGGATGACGCAGAGGTCGTCGATCGACTGCGCCAGGTTCGGGAACAGCTCGCTGACCTCGGTCCCGCTCTGGCCGTACTTCCGGAACTTGAAGGTCGTGGGGAACGCGACGTTGCCCTTGGTGTTGCCGCCCTTCTGGAAGTCGGCGGGCAGCGCTTTTCCGGACTGCCGATCCAGGGCGGGCTTCGGATCGAAGGTGTCGACGTGCGAGGGCCCGCCGTTCGCGAAGATATGGATGACGCGTTTCGCCCGGCCGGGGTAATGCCCCGGCTTCGGCGCCAGCGGATTCAGCGTCGGCGCATCGTCCGCGAACGCCTGCCCCATCAGGTCGGCCAGCATCAGCGCCCCCATGCCCATGCCGCCCCGGCAGAGCAGCTCGCGTCGCGACATCGGCTGGTTCATCGGGCGCTCCCTAGTCGACGAAGATGAACTCGTTGGATTCCAGCAGCACCTGGACGTACTTGTCCCAGGCCGACATCGGCGCCGCGGCCTTCGGAGGAACGCCGCCGAAGTTCGCCTGCGCGTTCCACTCCTCCTCGCCCAGGCGGATCACCGGCGCCCAGGTGAAGGAGTCGCTGTTGACGTCGCCGCGGCAGTCGACGATGAAGTCGATCGTCTCGCCCGCCTCGACCGGGATCCCGCTGATCTTCGTCTCGGCATCGAGGCGCGCGACCTGCCAGGCGGCCAGCTCGCCCTGGCGGCTCGACACGATGCGGCCGTGGACGCCGTCGCCGTCCTTCGAGTGATGGCCGAGCGTCCCGGAGATCGAGATCAGCCCGGCCTGGGGCGACGTCCAGCGCCGGATCACGCCGTGGGCGACGTCGTTGCCCGCGTGGCCGCCGGTCGCGGTGATCAGGCACCAGCCCGTGGCCGGATCGGGCAGCGCCTTCGCGGCGCCCATCCAGCCCTGCGCGGTGAAGTTCGGGAGCGGGTGGAAGTCCGCGGCGCCGGTGCCGTAGCCGTACTGCCAGATCGGGGCGCGGGACACGGCCGGCGTCGTCGTCGACGTCGACACGAACGCGGCACCGAGCGCGAGCTCCTTCGCGGTCGCGGCGCGGCCGAGCACGCGGCGGTAGATCGCCTGGATGCGCTGCGCGGGCTGCTCCTCGCGCTGGACCTCGGAGAGCTCGACGACCCTGCCGGCCTGCTCCATCACGAACGGGCTGTTCATCATGAAGAGGGCCTGCTGCGGGATCGTCGTCACGAAGCGCCCGGGGCTGTGCATGTCGGGCACGGCGAAATCGAAGGTCTTGTACAGGTTCGCGAGGTTGAGGCGGTCGACGTAGCCGTAGACCGTCCGGCGGGTGGAGTAGGGCGCGGTCGTGATCTCGACCGAGCGGCCGCCCATCGCGGGGTCGAGCGTGCCCGAGACGGCGAGGATCGAGTCGCGCATCGCCTCGAGGTCGAGCCGGCGCCGGTTCTGTCGCCAGAGGAGCGTGTTGAGCGGGTCGGCCTTGCGGTACTCGGGGTTGTCCGTCGTCGACTGCCGGTACGCGCTCGAGAGCACCATCAGGCGGTGCAGCTTCTTGATGGACCAGCCGTCGGCCACGAACGCGCGCGCGAGCCAGTCGAGCAGCTCCGGGTGCGTCGGGGCGTCGCCGCGGACGCCGAAGTTGCTGGTCGTGCGGACGAGGCCGGTGCCGAAGTGCTCGGCCCAGACGCGGTTGACGAAGACTCGCGCGGTGAGCGGGTTCTCGGCCGACGCGATCGCGCGCGCGAGCTCCAGCCGCCCGCCGTCCTTATAGGGCTTGCGCTCCTCGGGCGAAAGGATCGCAAGGAACTGGCGCGGGACCTCGTCGCCGGGCGTGCCGGGATTGCCGCGGATGAAGACGCGGGGGTAGTGCGGCGTGGCCGACTCCTCGAGCGTCATCGCGCGGGCCGGAGCGCCGGCGTGGTGGTTCAGCTCCTCGACCTTGCGACGAAGCTGCCGGACCTTGCCGCGATCGTCGCCGGTGAGGAAGCCGTCGATGTCGGCGATGGGGATGCTCGAGGGGAACTCAGGCGACATGAGGACGGCCTTATAGGGGTCCTCCTGGAGCAGCTTGCCGTAGCGCTCGGCGGCTTCCTTGAGGGAGGCGGGGGGTTCGGAGAACGCGACGGCGACCGGGCCCGACGCGTCCTGGAGGGCAACCCAGTATTCCTCGGCCGGGCGCGCGGCGAAGGCCCGCCACGGGGCGAGCGCTTCGGGGCTCGACTTCAGCCAGTCGATCCAGCGTTTCAGGATCGCGGCGTTCAGTCCCGCGGCCTTGGCCTCGTCGTCGGGCTTCCCCTTCGACTCCTCCGCGGCGAGCAGGTATGCCGCGATCTGCGCCGACGAACGGAACGTCGCGCTGATCTCGACCCGCCGCGTCTCCTTGAACTTCGAGATCTCCGCCTCGCGCGCGCCCAGCTCCTTCAGGTACGCGGCGTAGTCGGGCGACATCTTGGGTGCCGCGAGCAGCGGCATCTCCTTCGGCGCGGCAGAGCTCGCGAAGACGCCGTAGAGGGAGTAGTAGTCCTTCGTCGGGATCGGATCGTACTTGTGGTCGTGGCAGCGCGCGCAGGTCACCGTCAGGCCGAGCAGGCCGCGCGAGACCACGTCGATCCGGTCGTCGATGATGTCGGGCTGGCGGTTGAGGAAGGAACGGCCGACGGTGAGGAAGCCGAGCGCGGCGAGGTCGGACTTGTCGTCGCCCGTCTGCACGCGGTCGGCCGCGAGCTGGAGCAGGACGAAGCGGTCGTAGGGGATGTCGTCGTTGAACGCCTTGATGACCCAGTCGCGGTAGGTGTAGGGATACGGCAGCCGGCGCTCCTCGTCGACGACCCACTCTTTGGTGTCGGCGTAGCGGGCGAGGTCGAGCCAATGCCGGCCCCAGCGCTCGCCGTAGCGGGGCGAGGCGAGGAGGCGGTCGACGGCTTTCTCGAAGGCATCGGGGGAGGCGTCGGCGAGGAAGGCGTCGATCTCCGCGGCGGTGGGGGGCAGCCCGGTGAGGTCGACGGTGACGCGGCGGAGCAGGGTGCGCGGATCCGCCTCGGGCGCGGGCTTCATCCGCTTCTCCTCGAGCTTCGCGAGGATGAAGTTGTCGATGGGGGTGCGGCACCACGGGGCGCGGACGATGGGCGGGAGGATCTCGCGCGCCGGCTGGAACGCCCAGAACTTGCGCGCTTCGACGATGCTCGGGGTCGCGCGGGCGGCGGTGGGCGCGGTCGTCGCGATGCGCGGATCGGGCGCGCCCATCCGGACCCAGGCGACGAAGTCCGCGATCTGCTCGTCGGGGAGCTTCTCCTTGACGGGCATGCGGAGGTCGTCGGTCTGCCGCAGCGCCTTGATGAGGATGCTCTTCTCGGGGTCGCCGGGAACGATGGCGGGGCCGGAGTCGCCGCCCTTCAGGAGTCCGTCGCGCGAGTCGAGGAGGAGGCCGCCTTTGACCTTGTCGGCCCCCGTCGAATGACACTTGTAGCAGCGCTCGACGAAGATGGGTCGGATCTTCTGCTCGAAGAATTCGACCTGGTCGGCGGAGATGGGGGGAGCGGCCTGCTGCTGCTGGGCGGCCGAGGCGGTCCCCAACAGGAGGACGGCGACGAGGGACAGAGAAAGACGCATCGCCCGTTGCCCCTGGAACTACGACCCCGCTCCATATAGGGTACGTCCCCGGCGCGTTCGAAACTTCACCGGTCGATCGGTCCCTACAGCCTGGCTGTCCTGGGGAAGTCAGACGCCGGTTTCGGGGTTGATGCGGAAGGGGACGATCTCGAAGCTGCGCTGGTCGGCGTCGTAGACGAGGCTGACCAGCATCACGGTCTGGCACAGGGCGCAGCGGAGGTGCTTGTCGTACATCTCGGTCGTCGCCACCAGCTTCCTTCCGCAGGGACATTCGAACTCCAGCTTCGGCGGCGGCTTGGGCGGGACCCGGACCGCCTCAGGGCGGTCGCCGGGGACGGGGATCTCCTCCTGGACGGCCGGCAACTCGACGGTGGATTCCTGCGAGCGCATTTCGGGAAAGGAGGGACGCGCGAGATCCTCCAGGATCTCGAGCGAGGGCGGGGCGGACGCGGGCGGCGCCGCAGGACGACCGGGACGGAGCAGGCGCCGGGTCGTACGCAGACGACGGCGGGGAAGTGCCATGGATTCCCTCCTGGACCCCGGTCGGAGCCGCCCCTCATCCCGGGGGCCGGCCCTTATTCCATGTAATAGATGCTGAAAAATGGGTGATCGTCTCAGTAAACTGAAAAAATATATCCTGGTTCGGGGGGTGCAAATGTGAGCTAGCGGAGAGGGACGCGGAGCGTGACGGGGGCCGACGCGGGATTCGGACCTTCCCGGACGCGGGCATAGGTCGGCCGCTCCATCGCCGGCGTCCATGCCGCGCAAAGCAGGAAGATGCGGCGCTCCGTCGCCCCTTCGGGGATCAGGATGCCGCTGAGGCCGATGTCGTCCACGATCACCCCGAACGGCAGGTTCTCCAGGTCGAAGGTCACGCGGTCGTTGTGCCCGGTCCGGCGGATCTTCAGCAGCGCCGAGACGCGGCCGCCCGGCCTCACCGTGATCGTCCTGCCGTCGCCGTGCGCCGAACCCTCCGCCTTGGCCTTCCGCGGGTCCGCCGAGGCCGCATCGCCCGCCGTCTCGACGTCCGGCTCCAGCCAGACCAGCGTCCGGGGCGGCGGCATCGGGGTCAGCGCGCCGAAGCCCGCCACCTCGCGCTCGACCTCTCGCCCCTGCGGCGTGCCCTTGGCCACGACGCGGACCTTCGCCCGCTGCTCCGGCGTCGGCGGCGTGCAGTCCGGCGCGGCATACAGCGATCCCTTCGCCTCCAGGTGCCCGGCCTCGATCACCAGCGGCGTCGACGCCGTGAATCCCTCGGGAAGGCCCGAAACCTCCACGCGCACCGCTCCTTCGTAGCCGTCGATGCGGTCCACCCGCGCCGTGAAGCTGGTCCCGGTGCCCAGCGGCACGTTCGGGTTGACGCCCTCCAGCGTCACCCGGAAATCCGGCGACGCCTCCCGCACGACGAGTCGATACACGTGGCGTTCTCCGCCCGCACCCCGCGTGTCGCGGACGCGGACGACATAGTCCCCGTCGGCCGGGGTCGTGAAGATCAGCTTCGAGTCCGTCCCGAGCTTGCGGTCCGCGTCGTCGTCGTTCGCATACGCCAGCGGAAACACGGGCAGCCCGTTGGGCGGCAGCACCGTGCCCGGAGGATGCGGCTCGATGATATAGGCCGCCTCGTCCAGCGGATGCGCCGTCGCGCTCGTGTCGAAGTAGCCGAGCCGCTTTCCGCCCTGGGTGAAGAACTTCCACTCGGAGTCCGGCCCCTGCGGCGCGAGGAAGAGCTTCACCACCTCGCCCTGCAGGTAGAGATACTGGCCGAGGTCCATCTCCTGCCAGTGCCAGAAGCGGCCGCCGCCCGCGTTGGCGTCGATCGGCCGGAACGTGAGATACGAGTCGCGCACCGCGCGGAGCAGCACGCGCGGCACCGGCCGGCCGTCGGGATGCAGCACGTCGATCCGCGTGTCCGCGGGCGACCCGCGCTGCGCCGCCTGCGTCTCGATCGCCCAGACGCGGCCCGCCTTCGAGGAGAAACGGTAATGGTCGACGTCGCCCGGCGCGCCGAAGCGGCCGTTCGCCCCGCCGGGCGCGCTCATGACGACCGCCGTCGCTGGCAAGTCGTTCGGCTCCGTCTCCACGACCTCGGGAAGGGACGATGCCAGGAGCTTGATGTCGCGACGGACCCGGAAGCGCGCGGGATCGACGGCGACGGCGGCCTCGCCCGTTGCGCCGGCGCGGACTTTGGCCGTTGCTCCCGCGGGCAGATTGGCGCCGACGAGACGCACTTCAGTCTCGGCGTTCGCCGGTACGGCCAGCGGCCACGCGCCGGTCACCACCGGCAGGTCGCCGACCGAGAGACGGTAATAATGGTCGGGCGACGCGCCGAGCTGGAGGTCGCTCACCGTGAGGATATAGCGCCCGTCGGCGGGCAGCGTCGCGACGACCAGCGGATCGGTCTCGCCCTCGAAGTCGATGTTGCTTGCGACCAGCTTGCCGGCGGCATCCGTCAGCGTCAGCGTGAGCTCCGCCTTGGAGCCGATGCGCTTCGCGGTCGCGTCGATCACGACCGTCTGGCCCTTCGTCCCCTCGAAGGAGAAGGCGTCGGCGTCGCCGCGGGCCGTCAGCGCCCCCCACAGGCTGACGGGGAGCACGGCCGGCGTCACCGTCCCCTCGGTCTCCATCGTCTGCGGCAGCGTGTCGACCAGGATCTTCGTCTTCGCGGAATCGCCGCCGGGCCCGCTGAGCCAGAGCTCGAGATCGCCGGGCGCGCGCTCCGCAGGGACCGCGATCTCCGCGCGGCCGTCGTCGAGCCGGCGGACGGTCACACCCGCGTCCGACGTCCGGAGCTCTCCCGTCGTATTCCTGCCGATCAGCTTGAACGTCCCCGTGGTCCCGCGCTGGATGCCGCGGGGCTCGAACGCGGTCAGCTCGGGCTTCGGCGCCATCGCGACCTGGCCCGTGGCCGCGTCGTAGAGCTGGAATCCGCCGTCGAGGCGGCCGATCGCGACCTGCTTTCCGTCGAGCACGAAGGCCAGGGCCGTGGGCCAGTCGCTCTGCGCCTCGAGGACGCGCTTTGGCGACATGTCGGGCGCATTCCACAGCTTCACCGTCCGGTCGTCGGCGGAAGACAAGAGGGTCTTGCCGTCGGCCGACCATGCGAGCTTGAGGATCGCGCCCTCGTGGGCGAACGACGAGCTCCGGAGCGGGTTCGTGCCCTCCTTCGCGTCCGCGCTGACCGTCCAGATCCGGACGCGGTTGTCGACGCCGCCCGCAGCGACGAGCGTCCCGTCGGGGCTGAAGGCGACGGCATTCAGCGCCTTCGTGGATTCGCCGAGGGTCTCGCGCCGCTCGCCCGTGGCGACGTCCCACAGCTTGACGGTGCGGTCGGCGCTGGCGCTCGCGAGGATCTTGCCATCAGGGCGGAAGGCCACGGCGAAGATCGCGCCGTTGTGGCCGCG
>DASQOM010000103.1:0-16909 GCA_035644495.1 Planctomycetota bacterium
GTGCGCGTGGTGGACGGCGAGGGCGACGTCGCGCAGCAGGGCCACGCGCTGGCGGACGGTGATCGACCCCGTCTTCTGCCAGTCGTCCATGGGGTGGCCGTCGACGAGCTCCATCGCAAGGTAGCGGCGGCCCTCGATGACGCCGGCCTCGAGGACGGGGACGATGCCGGGGTGCGGGGGGAGGCTGCGGTGGAGCTGGGACTCGCGGAAGAAGCGCTCCTCCTCGGGGCGGGCCTCGGCGGGATCCTGCCGGGGCGGCGAGATGAGCATCTTCAGGGCGACGCGGCGGCGGAGCTCGGAGTCGTCGGCCTCGTACACGACGCCCATGGCGCCGCGGCCGATCTCGCGGCGGAGCTCGTACTTCCCGAAGGGCGGGAAGTTCGGGACCTCGGGGGAGATCTGCTCGAGGAGCTGGCGCAGCTGGTTCTCGGAGAGGATGCCGCGGGCCACGAGGATGGCGCCGAGGCGGCGCCGGGCGGGGTCGGACTCCTGCTGGGCCAGGGCGTCCTTCAGCTGGAGGGGGGTGATCCAGGCCCACTCGAGCGCGAGCCGGCCGAGCCTGGCATCGCGAAGGACTTCAGACCGCCCGGACGCGTCGCCCATGTGTCTCCGTCCCGTCTTCCGCCCGTCCTGCGATCCCCGGCCGCAGTGGCATACTACCGCCTGAAGAGGGGCGGATCAACCGGCAGATGAGGCGGAGAAAATTGGAATTGCGGAGAGCCGCGTAACAAAATTTCCCGGGTCCGCATCTCCCAGTCATGCCGCATTCCCATTCCCGCCTATTCCCTGGCGGGAGGCCGAATGCGCCCATGCGGGTCATGCCGGGGCGCCCTTATCCCCTCGGCGCCACCTGGGACGGCGCGGGGGTCAACTTCGCCCTCTTCTCGGAATTCGCCGCGCGCGTCGAGCTTTGCCTCTTCGACTCGGCCGACGCCGTCCGCGAAAGCGTCCGCATCGAGATGCCGGAAAAGACCCACCAGGTCTGGCACGTCTACCTGCCGGACGTCGTCCCGAATCAGCTCTACGGCTACCGCGTTCACGGACCCCACGATCCGGCGGCCGGCCACCGCTTCAACCCCCACAAGGTGCTGCTGGACCCCTATGCAAAGTCCATCGGCCGCGACCTCCGCTGGAGCGACGAGCTTTTCGGCTACCGCCTCGGCGATCCCCAGGCCGACCTCTCCTTCGACGACCGCGACGACGCCGCCTGGGCGCCGCTCGTCAGCGTCGTCGATCCGGCCTTCACCTGGGGCGACGACCGTCCACCCCGGACGCCCTGGCACAAGACCCTGATCTACGAGCTCAATGTGAAGGGCTTCTCGAAGCGGATGCCCGGCGTCGCCGAGAAGCTCCAGGGGACTTATGCCGGGCTGGCTTCCGATGCCGCCGTCCGCCACCTGACGAAGCTCGGCGTGAGCGCGGTCGAGCTGATGCCCGTCCATTACCGCCTGAACGACCGCCACCTGGTCCAGAAGGGCCTGACGAACTACTGGGGCTACAACACCCTGGGCTATTTCGCGCCCGATCCGTCTCTCGCCTCGCGTCTGACGCCCCTGGACGCGGTCCAGCAGTTCAAGATGATGGTCCGCACGCTGCACGCCGCGGGCATCGAGGTCATCCTCGACGTCGTCTACAACCACACCGGCGAGGGCAACCCAAGCGGGCCGACCCTGTCCATGCGCGGGATCGACAACGCCTCCTATTACCGCCTCTCGCCCGAGAACCCGCGCTTCTATATGGACTTCACGGGCTGCGGCAACACGCTCAACATGCGCCACCCCCGAGTCCTCCAGCTCATCATGGACAGCCTGCGCTACTGGGCGCTCGAGATGCATGTCGACGGCTTCCGCTTCGACCTCGCGAGCACGCTCGCCCGCGAACTGTATGCGGTCAACAAGCTGGGCGCCTTCTTCGACATCGTGCACCAGGACCCGGTGCTCTCCCAGGTCAAGCTGATCGCCGAGCCGTGGGACGTCGGCGAAGGCGGCTACCAGGTCGGCAACTTTCCGGTGCTGTGGACGGAGTGGAACGGGAAGTACCGCGACACCGTGCGCCGCTTCTGGAAGGGGGACGGCGGCACGATGGCGGAGTTCGCGACGCGGCTGTCGGGGTCCAGCGACCTCTACGAGCAGAGCGGCCGGCGGCCCTACGCCAGCATCAACTTCGTGACCTGCCACGACGGCCTCACGCTGCGGGACCTGGTGAGCTACAACGGGAAGCACAACGAGGCGAATGCCGAGCAGAACCGCGACGGCGCCAACGACAACGCGAGCTGGAACTGCGGCGCCGAGGGGCCGACCGACGACGCGGGCATCCGCTCCCTGCGGGCGCTGCAGCGCCGCAACCTGATGGCGACGCTGCTGCTGTCGCAGGGCGTGCCGATGATCTGCGCCGGCGACGAGCTGGGACACACGCAAAAGGGCAACAACAACGCCTACTGCCACGACAGCGAGCTGACCTGGCTTGACTGGTCGCTGGACGAGGAAGGCCGGGATTTCCTCGCGTTCGTGCGGAAGGTGGTGGCCCTGAGGCGGAGCCAGCCGGTCTTCCAGCGCCGGACCTTCTTCCAGGGTCGCGGAATCCGAGGCGGGGAAGTCCGGGACATCTCCTGGCTGGATCCCTCGGGACGGGAGATGAGCGACGACGCCTGGAACTCCGGTTTCGTGCGCTGCCTGGGCGTGCGGCTGGCGGGCGACCGGATCGGGGAGCTGAACGAGCGCGGCGAGCGCATCGTCGGGGACACCCTGCTGATCCTCCTGAATGCCCATCATGAACCGATCCCGTTCACCCTCCCGGCGCATCAGAAGGGTCAGCGCTGGGACCTCCTGCTGGATACGGCTGCGGACGTCGAGGTTGAGGGTCCGGTGCCGGAGGATCGGCCTTATTCGCTGCAGGGGCGTTCGCTGGCGGTGCTGAGGGTGTCGTCGCCGGCGGAAAAGGAACTCGACCTGGAGGGGACAAAGACCTTCCTGGCCCCCGCCCAGCCGATCCCGCCGGCCGTAGAATCTGCGGCGGTTCCCGCGCCGCCGTCTCCGGTCGTCCGGACCTGAGGCCTCAGTAGCCGACCGCGATCACGTCGACCTTGGTGCCGAGCAGCTGCTCGACCATCGTCAGAAACTCGTCGTCCTTGAACGCGTCCCGGTCATTGCGGACTTCATACAGCCAGCCGCGGTTGCCCGTGAAGACGATCGCCATCATCGCGAGGTTCACGCCGGCCGATTTCTTCAGGTCCTCGGGCAGCGTCCGCGCGCCGCAGGGGCAGATGACCGGGTCGCCCGTCATCCGCACCTCGTCCAGGATCTCGCCGATCTGCGAGAAGCGCTGGTTGCACGCGGGGCAGGCGGCCTCCTCGTACTCCCAGTCGCACCAGGGGAAGGGCGTCGCCGTGAAATAGAGCTTCAGCTCGTCCGCCCAGTAGTTCTCATCGGGGTCGGGTGAGTCGAAGTCGTAGCCGAACAGGCTCCCGCTGACCAGGTCCTGGAAGGAGACCACCGCTTCCGTACCGCCGGAGTTCGATCCGACTGCGGCCCGCAGGTGGTCGATGGCGCTTTCGTTGTCCAGCTCGTCCTCGCCGCTGACGCTCCAGTCGCCCCCGATTTCCAGCCGCTCGGCGAGGAACTTGATCAGCTGGCCGATCTGCTGGGGGCTGGGCCGGTAGGTGGCTTCCTTGGGGATGATCTGGAGCATGTACCCGAGGTTCATGAATCAAGGATATCGATCCGGGGCGGAATTCAGCAAGCAATAAGCGCGGCCGCCGTCACTCCCGGATGAAGCCGGTGGCGTCGATCAGCACGATCTTGAGATCCGTGAGATCCTCGCCGGTCGTCATGAAGTCCGTCGACCAGATCGGCCTTCCATCGACCTTGAACCAGATCGTCCAGTCGCGGATCTCATAGGTGCCCGAGCAGGAGTCGGGCGGCTTGGGGCGGCCCGTCTGGTCCAGCACGGCAAGCGATGTGAGCCCGCCGCCGGTGCGGAACGTGCCTTCCTCGGCGAACTCGAACCAGTAGTCGTACTGCAGGGCCGCGCCGGGCTGCGACTTGTCCGCGTAACGCCCCTTGAGTTTGAGCCCGTCGACCCGCGGCATCGGGTTCCAGACCTGGTTTCCGAACTTCAGCGTCCCGTTCTCGCGCTCGTAGACCTGTTCCGCCTGCCGGGCGTCGCGCAGGAGCCGGACCCTGGTGCCGTCGGCCGTCCACTTCCCGTAGAAGCCGTTCTGGCAGCCGGCGTCGATCTTCGCCAGGCCCGCGAAGCCGTCGAGGCCTTCGCCGTACCGCGGGTTCAGGTCGGCGGCGCCGTTGGAGAGCAGGAGGATCCGCTCGAAGCGCACCTTGCCGGAAACCATCGAGCCGTCGACGTTAAGGTACTGCTTCTTGTTCGCCAGGCGATACGCCTCGACGACCGTCGGGCGCTTCGGCGCCTCCGCGGCGTTCCGCAGCGTGGTCCGCTCGAGGACCGGCAGCAGCTCAGTCTGCAGGTTCTCGTTGGAGTCGGGCGCGATCACCAGCGCCTCCATCTGATCGCCGGCGACCGCCGTGAAGAGCCGGATCGTCCGCCTATCGGTCGTGCAACGCGCCTTGGTCCGGATGAAGGGTCCCGGGGCGACGTCGGCGATCTCGCGGGCATAGTCGGCCCACTTCGCCGAGGCGACGAGGGCCTCCAGCAGCGCGCGGTGCGCGGTCCAGTGGGAGCCCTCGATCTTCTGCGTCGGCAGCACCCAGACCTTTTGGTCTCCCGGGAACAGGGTCTCCGGAGGAATCAGCCGGATCCAGCCTGCATCCGCCTTCTCCTGCGCCCAGCCGGGAGGCAGCGGGAGGTTTAGCCCGGCGATGGCGACTCCGCCCGCGGCGGGGGCGACGGGAGCCGCGGGGACTGCCGCCGCAGCGGGGGCCTTCGCTTTGTTGAGCATCGCCAGCACGTCCGGGGTCCTGGCTTTGTAGAGAGCGGCGTCGTTGGCTCCGTACAGCACCGCGTGGACTTTCGTTCCGACCTTCACCGTGTGGAGGGCCAGGAACTCGTTCTGACCCTGGGCGTTCTGCTGGCTGATGATCGCGGCCTTGAAGATGCCGATGTCCATTCTCTGGACGTCGCCCAAGGAGCGCTTGCCCTGCCTCAAGGGCACCACCATCGCCTCGAGGAACGTCTCGGCGCTGCCGGGGTATTCCGTGGGCGGGTAGACGAGGACCGTGCAGTCTCCTCCCGCGGGGACGTTCGGAGGGATGTACTGGACGAAGCGCTTTTCGGGATCTTCCTGCCGCTTCCAGCCCGTCGGGGCTTCGAGGCCCAGGCCGTCGCCGCTCTGCGAGGCAACGACACCGATGAGCAGCGACTGGAGCAAAATCATCGAACTTCCTCCCTCGGGAATCCTAACTGCCCCCGAGGGGGGGATGCCAGAGGTTCCGTCGCTCTTCCGGGCCCGGGGCCTAAGGCTTCTCGTCCGTCCGTCGGTCGGGATTCAGGTGGCGCTCGAACTCCGACTTCAGCTTGAGCGCGAGCGTTCGGTTGTCGTCGGCGACGGTGGTCCCGACGACGAAGACCCCCTGGGTCTGGTCCCGCGTGGTCCGGTCCATGCGGGTCTGGACGGGGAGGGTGTCGAACTGACGGGCGTCGATGCGCGCCCAGGTATCGTGGACCTCCTTGCGCGGGGCGGACAGCTTCCTCCGCGGCCGACATGCACGCGTCCACCTTTTGCTCGTACGTGCCGTCGACCTGGCTGCCGGCGGCGAAGGCGGCTCGTGCGGCGCCGGTGTTGATGCCGAGCTTGTCGCTGTCCACGATCACGTCGAGATCCTTGAGGGCGGAGCGAACCGCGCGCCAGGCCTCGTCGGCAGGCTTCCCGTAGTTCCGCGTGACCGTATTGACGGCGATGGCCTTCCCGGAATCGCCCCACCATCCGTTGCTGCAGGACGTCGTGCAGAGACCCAGGAGCAGGAGCGGCAGCAGGGCGTGGCGCAAGATTCCCTCCTCACTTTCTTCGTCCGTTGGGTAAAGGGGCGGAACGGCCCGCTGTTATAGAGACAACGACCGCGGACTCCAACGCGACCGCATCACGCCGCCGGTGACGGGCCGCCGCTTGACGACGACTCGAGCCGGACCTACCATCGCAGCGTGAACCCGCCGCCGCTGTTCATCCGCGCGCTGTGGCCTTATTTCGGGACCGGACAGGCGGTCAGCCACACCTGCATCTCGATCTGCGAACGCCTGGGCTCGCCGGGAGTCCGCGTCGAGCTGATTTACGCCGCCTCCAACCCCAAGATGCGCCGGCCCTTCACGGTGGACGCGATCCCGTCGATGCTGAAGGGGCTCGCCTTCCGGCTGGACCGCTCGGGCGAACGGATCAAGCGCCGGGCCGAGAAGTTTTTCTCCCGCCGCATCGAGGCGGGGGACGTCGCCTATATCTGGCCGGGCACATCGATCGACGCCTACCGCGCGGCGCGCGAGCGCGGGGCGATCGTGGTCGGCGAACGCATCAACTGCCACCGCGGGACCTCGAAGCGGATCCTGGATGACGCCTACCGCCGCCTCCGTCTCCCGCCGGCCCACGGGATCACCGACGAGGCCCTCCGCGACGAGACGGAAAAACTGCAGCTCTGCGACTTCATCTTTTCGCCCTCGCCGCCGGTCACGCGCTCGCTGCTCGACGCCGGCTTCCCGGACCGCGTCATTCTTCAATCGACCTATGGCTGGGACCCCGAGCGGATGTCCAGCGAGGGGCAGGGATTGGAGAAGGTCGACGGCGTCCAGGCGGTCTTCGTCGGCCGTGCCTGCGTGAGGAAGGGCGTGGATCTGCTGACGTCCGCGTGGATGAGGGCGAAGGTGCCGGGGAGGCTGTCCCTGGTCGGTCAGATGGATGCCGACATCTCCGCGATCTGCGCGGAGGCCCTGGGGTCGGGGTCGGTGAAATCGATCCCGTTCCTCCCCAACGTCGCGCCGGTCTACCGCAGCGCGGACCTGTTCCTCTTCCCCTCGCTCGAGGAGGGAAGCCCGCTCGTGCTGTACGAGGCGATGGCGAGCGGCCTGGCGTCGGTGCTGTCGCCCATGGCGGCAGGGGAGGTCGGGCGGAACGGGGTCGACTGCCTGGTGGTGGATCCGCTGGACGGCGACGGCTGGGTGGAGGCGATCCGAAAGCTGGCGGGGGATCCCGCGCTGCGGCGCTCGATCGGCGAGCAGGCGAGACTTCGCGCGCAGGAGTTCACGTGGGAAAAAGTGGGCCTGCGGAGGCGCGCGCTCTTCGAGCAGCATTGCCGCCGTTCCGCGGTCCCCGCCGCAAAAGTCTAGGCGTGCCCGGCGTAGTCCATGCCCTGGCTCCAGGGACTGCCCTGTTCTTGGCGTTGATCCAGGGCCGCTTCTCAAGGATGCTCCGGCGCGGGTACTATAGCACTCGCCGCTTCGCCCGCCGGCGGGTATGCTTGGCGGCGTCGACCGGAGGAGGGTTCCATGCGCGCTGCCATCTGCCTGCTCGTTCTGCTGCTGGCGCCCGACGGCGCCGGCGATCCGTTCTTCAAGTTTCCGAAAGAGACGGTCTGGACCTATGCCATGACCGGCGGGGACAACGGCAAGGACGCGCGGATGCTCATGACGGTGACCGGTGAGAATGACGGCGCGGTGTCGGTGAGCATGGAAACCCGGGGCGGTCCGGGGAAGTCGAGCAAGATGGAGTGGTTCGTCGCCGACGGACTCTTCTTCTGGGCGGAGCGGCGCGGGGAGAAACTGATCGACCAGATCGCCCTGCACAAGCCCGGATCCAAAAAGGGCGATACCTGGACGGTCGAGGGGAAGGAGAAGAGCCCCAAACAGGCCGGCACGAATCTGGGGACGGAGTCGGTCCAGGTCGCCGCAGGCACCTACGAAAACGCCGTCCACACGCGGGTCGAATTCCTGGACGCGCAGACGAAGATGAAAATCGACGTCTACCTCGTGGAGAAGGTCGGCGTCGTGAAGATGACGTATTCCCTGGACGAGCCCAGGATGGCGTTCGAACTGCAAGAGTTCAAGCCGGGGAAATAGAGGGCAGGCGTGGACTTCCCCAAGAAGCCCCACCATTATTCCGACCGGATCGGCTGGCTGCGGGCTGCGGTACTCGGCGCCAATGACGGGATCGTCTCCACCTCGAGCCTCCTCCTGGGGGTCGCGGCCACGAACGCGCCCAAGTCGGGCATCCTGATCGCGGGGATCGCCGGGCTGGCGGCCGGGGCGATGTCGATGGCCGCCGGGGAATACGTCTCCGTGCAATCCCAGGCGGATGCCGAGCAGGCGGATCTGGAGCGCGAGCTCCGGGAGCTGCACACGAACCGGGAAGGCGAGCTCCAGGAGCTGACGAGCATCTATATCGGCCGCGGGCTCGACCCCGACCTCGCCCACCGCGTAGCCGAGCAGCTGACGGCCCACGACGCCCTGGGTGCCCATGCACGCGACGAGCTGGGACTCTCGGACGTCGCGGCGGCCCGGCCTCTTCAGGCCGCGGCCACCTCGGCGCTGAGCTTTGCGGTCGGGGCCGCGCTGCCCCTGGTCACGGTCGTGCTCAGCCCGCCCGGGCTCCTCCTCCCCGTGGTGGGCGGGAGCTCGCTGGTCTTCCTCGCCGGCCTGGGGGCCCTGGCGGCACACATCGGCGGCGCCCCGGTCCTCCGGGCGGCGCTCCGCGTCACGTTCTGGAGCGCGCTGGCCATGGGCATCACCTCGCTCGTGGGCAAATTCTTCGGCCCGATTGCCTGAACTATTCGGCCCCCTGGCGCTTATAGTCCCCGGAGGAATCCCGACATGCGATGGATGATCCTGGCGTTGCTGCTGTGCGCGGCCGCCCCGGCCGACGAGACATATGACGTCGTCGTCTACGGGGGCAACTCCGCGGGAATCATCGCCGCGGTCCAGGCGGTGCGGATGGGGAAGACGGCCGTCCTTGTCTGCCCCGACCGGCACCTGGGCGGCCTTTCGAGCGGCGGCCTGGGGTTCACCGACACGGGCAACAAGTCCGTGATCGGCGGGCTGTCGCGGGACTTCTACCACCGCGTCTACGAGCACTATCAGAAGCCCGAAGCATGGACGCAGATGAAGCAGAACGAATACGGCAACAAGGGGCAGGGGACGCCGGCGATGGACGGCGACCGCCGCACGATGTGGATCTTCGAGCCGCACGTCGCCGAGGCGATCTTCGAGGACTACGTGAAGGAGTACAGGATCCCGGTGCACCGCGACCGCTGGCTGGACCGCAAGGGCGGCGTCCAGAAGGAGGGCGCGCGGATCGTCGCCATCCGGACGCTGGACGGCGCAACGTGGCGCGGCCGGATGTTCATCGACGCGACCTACGAAGGCGACCTGATGGCCGCCGCCGGGGTGACGTACCGGGTCGGCCGCGAGGCCAACGCGGAGTACGGAGAGCTGTGGAACGGCAATCAGGTCACCGTGCTCCACCACGGCCACCACTTCCAGAAGCCGATCTCGCCGTACGTCGAGCCGGGGAAGCCGGAGAGCGGACTCCTGTACGGCGTGAGCGCGGAGCCGCCGGGCACGCGCGGCGAAGCGGACCAGCGCGTGCAGGCCTACTGCTACCGCCTCTGCATGACGGACCATGACGAAAACCGCATCCCGTTCCCGAAGCCCGACGGCTACGATCCCCAGCACTATGAACTTCTGGCGCGCCTGTTCGAGGCGGGCTGGCGTGAGCACTTCGGAAAGTTCGACCCGATCCCGAATCACAAAACCGACACCAACAACCACGGCCCCTTCAGCATGGACCATATCGGGGCGAACTACGACTACCCCGAGGCGACGTACGAGCGGCGCCGCGAGATCCTGAAGGACCACGAGAACTATCAGAAGGGCCTGCTCTACTTCACGGCGAATGACCCGCGCGTGCCGGAGCAGGTGCGCGCGGCGATGTCGAAGTGGGGCCTGCCGAAGGACGAGTTCAAGGACAGCGGCGGCTGGCCGCACCAGATCTACGTCCGCGAAGCCCGCCGCATGGCCGGCGCCTACGTCATGACCGAGATGGACTGCCTCGACAAGAAGGAGACCCCGGACTCCGTCGGGATGGGCTCCTACACGATCGATTCGCACAATGTCCGCCGCTACGTGAAGCCCGACGGCTTCGTCCAGAACGAGGGCGATATCGGCGTGCATTGCCCGCGTCCCTATGAGATCGCGTACGGGGCGCTGACCCCGAAGAAGGCGGAATGCGAAAACCTGATCGTGCCCGTCTGCCTGTCGAGCACCCACATCGCGTACGGCTCGATCCGGATGGAACCGGTGTTCATGATCCTCGCGCAGTCGGCGGCGACGGCCGCGTCGATGGCGATCGACTCCCGGGGGGCGGTGCAGGACGTGCCCTATGAAGCGCTGAAGAAGAAGCTACTGGAGGACGGGCAGATCCTCGCGAACGAGAAGCCGGGTCCGAAGCCCGCGGGGCTGATCACCGACGACGCGCGCGCGAAGCTGACCGGCGACTGGTCCATGAGCCACGCCCAGGAGCCGTATCTCGGCGCCGGATACCTGCACGACGCCAACACGGACAAGGGGAAGAAGTCCGCGCGCTTCGAGGTGGCGATCGCGAAGCCGGGGCGCTACGACGTCCGCGTCGCGTACACGCCGAATCCCAACCGGGCGACGAACGTCCCGGTGACCATCGAGCACGCGGACGGGACGTCGACGGTGAAGGTGAACCAGCGGCTGGCGCCGGCGTTCGACCGGATGTTCGCCTCCGTGGGCGTCTACGAGTTCACCGGCACGAGGGCGGTCGTCGAGATCTCCAACGCCGACACGGACGGTTACGTGATCGTCGACGCCGTCCAGCTCGTCGAGAAATGAATCGGCCGTAGCGCCGGGACCCCGCCAGCGTCTATGATTGAATAGATGCGACTCCTGATGGCGCTTGCCGTCCCGGCGCTGCTCGCGCTCCCCCAGGAACCGTCGAAGATCACGCTTGAGAAAACCGCGACCGTCCAGGAGCTGACGGCCGAACTCTCCGCTGCCTTCCACGAGAAGATCACGCTCGATCCGGATATGGACGACAAGCGCGTCACCCTCCAGGTGCGGGACGCGGGTCTCCTGGAAGCCCTGGACGCCGTCTGCCGCGCCCACGGGGGGATATCGGTGCTGCAGCCCGACTCCGACGGCCGCGAGATGCGGGAATTGGTGGTGAAGGCGGAACCCTGGGTCGAGTACCCGGCGGCCTACTCCGGGGCCTACCGGTTCACCCTCGTGTCCTTCACCCGGGTCCGGATGAAATCGGAGCTCGGGGATCGCTCGTGGACCGTGGTGAACAT
The DNA here is from genome assembly GCA_035644495.1 of Planctomycetota bacterium. Lineage (GTDB taxonomy): Bacteria > Planctomycetota > MHYJ01 > MHYJ01 > JACPRB01 > JACQFK01. The sequence goes on from DASQOM010000103.1 coordinate 11,259, forward strand.
GGTGCTTTCGTCCCCGCCCTCCTTCAGCATCGACCGGCCTCCCCGCGGGCGGGACAAGACGTGCACGGCGGCCGTCGATCAGGACGGCCACGACGTCCTGCCGCCGCCGAAGGAAGAGGACCCGCTGCAGCTGGTCGAACACCAGACGAGCCGCAGCTTCCTCAACACCCAGGCGTTTTCGTTCATCGTGCGGGAGTTCGACGTCGACAAAGGGCTGCGGCTCTTCGAAGGGAAGGTCGGCGTCGAAGAGGCGCGACTCCTGGAGGTCCCGGGGGCTCTCGAGCCGGGAACACGGATCGACACGCCCCGGGGCCGCATCCTCGTCCAGTCGCTGGACAGGATCGAGCGGGACGGTCCGACGCAGTCCTGGGTGATCTCCCTGAAGTTCGAGCCGGCCGGGCCGGGGGACAAGTCGGCGCGCCGGGCATTCGAGACCGGGTGTCTGATCGACAAGCAGACGGAGTATGTCGATCTTCCGTGGGACGAGACCCGGGAGTTCCAGATCCGTTGCAGCGACCTCACCGCCCGGCCCAAGACGATGAAGCTCCGGGTCCGGCTGAATCCACGGACGCTCGAAGTCCCGTTCTCGTTCAAGGACGCCGTCTTCAAGGCCAAGTGACATGACGCTGCTGCTCGCGCTCGTCCTGATGCTCCAGGAGGATCCGTCGGCCCTGCTGGAGCGGATGCGCAGCGACGACGTCCGCGAGCGCGACGCCGCGACGCGCCGGCTGGAAACCCTGGGCCTGCCGGCGGTGGAGCAGTTGCTGGGCTCGGCGGGGAACGACCTGGAGGTGCAGGGACGGCTAAGGCGCATCATCGGAGTTCTGAAGAAGCGCGCGGAGATCACCCGGGTCTGCGGTCCGACCAAGCGCGTGACGGCCAGCTTCAAGCTGCGGCCGCTGAGCGAGGTTCTCCAGCATCTGAGGACGGCGCTCGACGAGCCCCTGAGGACGGAGAAGGTCGACGAATCGAAGCTCGTGGACCTGGAACTCCGGCAGGCGACGCTTTGGGAGACGCTGGACGCGCTGTCCCGAGCGGCGGACCTCAAGTATGAGTACGGCCGCGATGCGGTGACCCTCCTGCCCGGAGCGCGGTCGGAGATGCCGGTGCGCACCGTGGAGCAGTTCCGCGTCAGCGTCGGCGAGATGAAGCGGCTGGAGCACCGGTCGACGGGCCTGTCCGATCAGACCGGCGTCGTCGTCCTCCTGGTCGACTACCAGCGGAACCTCACCCCCGTGGAACGTCGCTTCAGCGAGGCGATCCAGATCGACGCGGTGTCCGACGGCGCGGGCCGCGACCTGGCCGTCGATACGGTCGATTGGGCCAGCGGCTGGAGCTCCAGCGGGCGCTCGCACGGCATCATGCACACGATGATGATCCGGCCCGGGGAGGGCGCCTTCACGATCGAGGGCCGGGCCCGCTTCCGATTCGGGATCAAGACGGCGGAGATCAGCATCCCCCTGGCGGATGGGAAGCGGTCGGTGAAGGGGGAGGGCGTGGAGTTCGAAGTCCGCGAAGTGCTTCAGCTTCCGAAGAAGCTGTCGCTGAAGCTCCACTATGAAGGGGACGACGACGATCTCGCGGCCCGGCTTGTCCCGGATTCGGTGCAGGTGATCGACACGGACGGGAAAAGCCATGCGTCGAGCTCGCGGGGAAGCTCGCTTTCCGCGGGGAGCGTCTCGAGCGACTATGCGTTCAACAGCGCGCCCGTGAAGCCCGACCGGCTCGTCTTCCGATGGATCAGGGAGTTCCATGTCGTCGAAATCCCGTTCCGCTTCGACGGGCTGAAACTGCCCTGAGCCGGGTATAATCCCCCGCCATGCCCCGGACTGCCCCGAAGCGGAAGCCGCCCGATCCCGTTCCCACGACCGCGCGTCCGTTCGGACACGGCGGCGTTCCCGTCTCCGCCGTCGGGTTCGGGGCGTGGGCCATCGGCGGTTCCTGGGGGAAGGTCGACGACGCCGCGTCCTCCGCCGCGCTGGAACACGCGCTGGAAAAGGGCGTGACCTTCTTCGACACCGCGGACGTCTACGGCGACGGCCGCAGCGAGGGGCTGGTCGGCCGCGTCTGCGCGGGAAAGCCCGGCGTCTTCATCGCCACCAAGGCGGGCCGCCGCCTTCCGAAGCAGACCGTCGAGGGATACTCGTCGAAGAACCTCTCGGACTGGATCGACCGCAGCCGGCGGAAACTCGGGATGGAGACGCTGGACCTCGTCCAGCTCCACTGCCCGCCGACCGCGCTCTACAAGAGCGCGCGGGTGTTCACGATCCTCGACGACTTCGTGAGCCAGGGGCGCCTCCGCGCCTACGGCGTTTCGGTCGAGAAGATCGAAGAGGCGATGCTCGCGCTCGATCAGGACGGGGTGCAGTCCATCCAGATCATCTTCAACCTGTTCCGCCAGCGTCCGGCCGAGCAGCTCTTCGACCTGGCGAAAAAGCGCGGGGTGTCCATCATCGCCCGCGTCCCGCTCGCGTCCGGCCTGCTCACGGGGAAGATCACGGGCGAGTCCCGCTTCGCCGCCGACGACCACCGCAATTTCAACATCCGGGGGCAGGCGTTCGACGTGGGCGAAACCTTCTCCGGCGTGCCGCTCGAGGCCGGTCTGGCGGCCGTCGAGGAGCTGCGCGCCCTGGTGCCGAAGGGCCGCACGATGGCGCAGTTCGCCCTTCGCTGGATCCTGATGCACGACGCGGTCACGACCGTGATCCCGGGATGCAAGACGGTGGCGCAGGTGGATGACAACCTGGCGTCGGCGGAACTGCCGCCGCTGAGCCCGTCGACGATGAATCGCGCCCGGGAGATCTACGACCGCCACATCCGCGTCCACGTCCACAAGCGCTGGTAGGGTTCAGTCCTTCTTGGGAGCCTCCAGCGGCTCCTTCTTGATCCAGCGCGACGCGAGGGCGTCCACTTCCTCCCGCTTCTCCCCGCCGCCGAGGACGACATAGGCGTCCTTGTCCTTGACCACGACCATCTCGACCTTGTCGAAGGCCTTCTCCTTTTCCCAGGCCCAGATGTCGCAGGCGACGATGACGACGGCCCCGTTCTCCAGGATCCGCGCGCCGGCCAAGTCGGGCTTGAGGACCCACTTCTTGCGCGAGCCCTGCCCGAAGACGCCCTTGCCGGGAATGCCCGAGCCGCCGGTCAGGTTCTTCTCGTAGCCTTCCGCATGCCAGCGCGCCTTGAAGGTGTCGGCGCTGTTTTCCTTGATGCCTTTTTCGAGGTCGGCGAACACGGCCTTGAGGGCGGCGGTCCGGGTCTCGTCCTGCACCGGCGAGGCGAAGCAGGCGACGGCGCCGAGGCCGAGCGAGAGCGCGATCAGGGCGAGCTGCATGGTCGGTCTCCTTATTTGGCCGCGTCCGCGACGGCGCGGTGGGCGACGCCTTGAAGATAGACCGCGTCCTCGGTTTTCAGGCCGGCGGGGACGAAGGTGTTCCCCACGGAGCTCTCCTGGAAGAGCACTTCGTACCAGACGCAGGCGCCCAGGTATTCGCCCGCCGTATTGGCGTGATGGCCGTCCATCGTGATCATCGGCTTCCCTTCCTTCGACGCCCCCCATTTGAAGCCCGCGTGCAGGGAATGGGTCTGGTCGGGAAGGGCCGGCGGGACGGCGGTCGCGCGGTCGAACGTCGTGTCGGGCTTGTAGGCCCCTTGCGGATCGGTGTCCGCGAGGTGGAACGCGTCGCCGGTCGGAATCCGGCGGACGCCGAGCTCCTTCGCGATCGTCTTATAGGCGCTGCTCAGGCTGCGGTACATCTCCTCCTGGGTCTTCGGCTCGCCGGCCGCGGCGTTCGGCTTGAAGCGGGGGTCGTCCACGCGGTATGCCCAGGTCTGGTGCAGAAGCAGCTCCGCCCTGGGCGCGTGCTTCTTCACGTACTCCTGGAGCTGGGCGGCATAAGGGCGGTAGGTGTCGACATCGTGGCTCTTGATGCTCGCCTGCTGGATCGTGACGTAGTCCCAGTCGCCGGACTCGAGGGTGGGCCCCAGGCTCTTCGTTCCGTAAAGCCCGGCGGGATCCTTGGGGTCCTTCTCGTTGGCCTGGATATGGGTCCAATGCACCTCCATCGCCGCGCCGCCGATCGACATCGGCTGGTGGACGAGGACGTGGCCGCCGGCCTTGGCGAGGTCGCCCAGGAAATGCGTCGCGTTCCCGGAGAAGCTGTTGCCGATGGTGAGAAGCCGGACGGTTTTCGGAGGCGCGGAGGGGGCGGCGGCGAGGAGCAGCGCCGCGAGAAGGACGCCGGGTCTCCAGGATTTTCTCATGGAGAAATTGTAGCGGGGGAGCCGGCCGGCGGCGACTATTTCGCGGGGACCTCGACCTTGATCTCGTTGGACGCGCCGCTCTCGCCGCCGGTGTTGACCGCGGTAACCACGTAGTAATAGGTAGACCCCGGCTCCGCGTCATTGTCGGTGTAAACGGTGCAGGGCAGGGAGGAGGGCAGCAGGACGTGGTCCTTGCCCGCGGTCTTGGAGCGCTTGATCAGGTAGGTCGTGGCCGTGCCCGCCGGCGCCGGGGTGGCGGTCGGGGTCCAGGCCAGCGAGACGCGGCGCGGGGCCGCGTTCTTCGCCTGGAGATCCTTCGGCTCGGCGGGACCGCCGTTGCCCGCGGCGATATAGAGGATTTCGCTGGTCGACAGGGCGCGGTTGTAGAGGCGGACGTCGTCGACCTGGCCGGCGAAGAAGCTGTGATAGCCCGCGTGGCCGATGGTCAGCGGATCGGCGGACGTCGCGATGTCGCCGGTGCGCTGGGCGTTGCCGACGAGCTGTCCGTTCATCCAGCACTGACCCGAGCTGCCGGCGACGAGGACGAGGATATGGGCCCAGGTGTTCAGCGGGATCGCGGGCGTGTCCAGGTCCAGGGAGGGTCCGCCCTGGGGGTTGTAGACCTGGAACTTGAGACGGTTCTCGCCGCCCGGGAACTCCCAGACGCCGAAGTTGCGCGGTCCGCCGCCGCCCTTGCCGACGATGCGGACCCAGTCGTTATTAAGGGCGGTCTTCCGCTTCCAGAAGGAGAGCGTGAAGTCGCCGCTCATGCGGAGGCCCGGCGCGTCGGGGACGCTGATCATGCCCGAGACTCCGTCCAGGGTGAAGCAGCCGGCATTCTTGAACTTGAGCGGCGCCCCGTGGGGGGAGACGCCGGATCCGCCGGAGTAGGCTCCACTCCGGCCGTTGCCCGAAGCGTCGGCCGCGGCCGCCGGCCGGGGCGCGGGGGCAGGGGGCGGAGGCGCGGGAGGGGGCGCGGGCTTGGCCGGGGCACCCGAAGCGTCGGGCGCGGCGGGGGCCGGCGCAGGAGCAGGCGCGGGAGACGGAGCGGCAGGAGGGGCGGAGTCGTCGCCCGTCCAGTAGCCGATCGGGCCCAGGGGCGTGAGCGGATTCTCGATGCCGGGACCCGCGGCGCAGACCAGGAGCGCGAGCAACCCCGACGACCTGAAAAACCAGCCCCTCGTCATCATCAATCCTGTTTCAGGATAGCACGACCCACGCGATTCGTGTCGCGGATCGGCGACGTCGATCTCCGGCGAAGAAGATTGACGGAGCCCGGGAGGGTCCGCATAATTCCTCCCGGATCGAATTCCGGGCCGTCGATCGCCTGAACCCCTCAGGGAGGACCTCCATGAAACGACTGCTTACCGGCATCCTGGCGATCCCCC
>DASQOM010000104.1:0-18202 GCA_035644495.1 Planctomycetota bacterium
TGAACGACCAGTACCAGCGCTTCGTCGGCATCAACGGCACCGCGATCAAGAATCCCGACGGCTGGGACGGTTACACGGTCGTCGTCGTCGAGGAGATGATCAAGCTCGAGAAGGACAAGGAATAAGGTTCCAGGCAAACACCAACTCCGCCGGCTGCGGGAACGCGGCCGGCGGAGTTCTTTTTCATCCAGCAGACAGCAATCCGCTGAAGGATCCCCCCCAACCCCCTTACGGGGTGCTATCGCTTGCTTGCCAGCACTCGGAAGTGGGTGTGGAGGGATTTGAAGGGGTAGAGACGCGTCAGGGCTTTCATCCCCGCGCGGATCACCCGGAAGCCCAGGGGCAGCGAGGGATTCGTCGTGATGCGGTACTGGACGTCGATGCGGTCGAAGCCCGCTTTGGACAGGGTCTCCCGCAGGCGGTCCGGATTCAGCCCGCCGGAGCGCGTATGGTGCCATTCGGAGAGCTCGGCATCCCAGCTGCCGAAGCCCGGGCTGCTGGACCAGCGGACGCGATAGTAGATGTTGTGGAAGCGCCCGAAGTACCAGTTGGGGTCGTGGTCGAGATAAAGCATCCCTCCGGGCTTCAGCACGCGATGCGCCTCCTGGAACGCAGTCCGGGGGTCCAGCAGGTGGTGGACGAGGGCATACATCGAAACCAGGTCGAAGCAGGCGTCCTTATAGGGCAGGTGGAAGGCTTCGGCCGTCGCCAGGGGAAGCCCTTCCCGCCGCCGCAGTTCGCCCAGCAGGGGCCGGCTGAGGTCCGCGCCATAGCAGCGCGCGAAATGGCGCTTGGCAAGCCTCAGGACGTTCCCCGTGCCGCAGCCGACGTCGAGCATCGTCTCCCGCCGTGGCGCCGACGCCAGGATCTCGGCGATCTCCTCCTGCCGTGCGCGCTCGAAGATGCTCGCGTTCTGGTCGTAGGTGTCGTAGTCCTTTGCCTCGAAGACGCGGCGGTTGGCGTCGCGGACGGCTTTCTCGGTGGGCTTCATCCCCCGAGAGGATACACCATCAGGCGGCGGGGATGGGGGTGCTCGAGATGGGGCGGTTCTTAGCGAGCAGCGGCAGCGTGAGAGGGTGGCTCTGGAGGGTGACTTCGGTGGCCAGTTCGCCGGCGCGGATGCAGGCCTGGTTCTCCTCGAAGTCGAAGATGCCGTGCTCGGCCACGTTGGGCTGGATCATGACGATCGGGGCCTTCTCGAAGTAGTGCAGGTTGTGGCGGAGCAGGATGCGCGAGAGGATCGACTGCGACTGCTGCAGGATGCCCGCCACGCCGAGCTTCACGACCGGCGGCGCCGGACAGTCGCGGGGCTCGAGGAAGATGGCCAGGATCAGGTCCGCTTTCGTATAGACCGGGATCTTGATCGGCAGGGTGTCCACCAGGCTGCCGTCTACAAAGTAGTACTGGTTGATCTTCTTCGGCGGGTAGATGCCCGGGATGGAGCACGACGCCACCACGCAATCGTGGATGGGAATCTCGCGGTAACCCGGCATGCCCCAGATGACTTCCTGGGCGCTGTTCAGGTCGACGGACGTGATGTAGAGGGGCTTCTGGAGATCGTCCCAGCGGTCGATGGGCAGGGTGCGGCGGAAGAAGTCGTGGAGGGCCTTCCCGCGGTATAGGCTGCGGGAGGAGCCGCGGTTCCACAGCAGACCCATCCAGTCGTAGTCGAGGATGTCGTGGCGCCGGATGGACGTGCCGATATCCTCGATCTGCTCGGGGGAGAGGCCGCCCGCGGCGAGGGCGCCGATGTACGCGCCGACGCTGGTGCCGATGTACTCGTCGGGGACAATGCCGTGCCGATGAAGCGCCTTGAGCGCACCGATGTGCGCAAGGCCCTTCATTCCCCCTCCGCCGAAGACGACCGCCACTTTCTTGCCGTCGATCATACTGAGTGCTCTAGATACGACGCGTCACCCATATTGTATCGTGCATCTGTAATGAAAACCCGAACTTAGCGAGGATAATTCCCCTCGAGTTCGGCCAGGTACGCGTCGACCTGGTCGCGGATGTCGGCCTTTCCCCAGCCCAGCAGCGGCGCCATGCGTTCCGCGACGGCCGGCGCCACGCCCGCGCCCCGGTCTTCCGCGTAGAGCGCGACGCGCATCCGGCGCGACAGCACATCCGTCAGGCTGCCGGCCATCTCCTTCCCCACGGCGTGCTCGACCTCGCCCCACACGTACGGCAGCCCGTCGATCAGAGGCCGCCGGTCGCCGATCTCCGCGGCGGTCGAGCCGTAGAGATGCGAGAGCGGATCGCGCGCCGCGGTCGAGTACAGGTCGATCAGGTGCGTGCGGCAGCGGATCCGGGTCAGGCGGTCGAGCACCTGCTTTGCCATCAGGCGCCACGTGGTCAGCTTGCCGCCGGTCAGCGTGATCAGGCCCGACGCGCTCTCGAAGAGATGGTGCTCGCGCGAGGCCTTCGACGGCACGTCGGCTCCGTCGACCAGCAGCGGGCGGAGTCCGGCATACGTGCTCTGGACGTCGGCGCGGGTGAGCCGGGCCTTCGGGAGATTGGCGTTCACCACCCCGAGCAGGTACTCGATGTCGGCCGCCTCGGCGCGCGCGCGGTCGAGGGAGCCGGAATAGTCGGTGTCGGTGGTGCCGATGATGGCGCGGTCGCCCTCGGGGATGAGGAAGACGATGCGGCGGTCGGGCGAGGGGAGCATCGCGGCGGTCTTCAGCGCGAGACGGCGCGCCGGGACGATCAGGTGAACGCCCTTCGAGGGCCGGATGGTGGCGCGCGCGGCGGGGTCGTCGACGGCGCGGACCTCGTCGCACCAGACGCCCGACGCGTTGATGACGCGGGTGGCCTGGATCTCGAACAAGGGGGTGCGGACGCCGGCGACGCGGCCGCGGGACTTGAGGAAGCCCGTGGCGGGGAGGCGGTTCGCGAGGACGGCGCCGAGCTCGACGGCTTTGCGGGCGATATGGAGGACGAGGCGGCAGTCGTCGGCGCGCGCGTCGTAGTAGAGGAAGCCGCCGCGCAGGCCGTCGCCGAGGAGGCCCGGGAGCGTGGCCTGGGTCTCGGCCCGGCTGAGGTGCTTGTGGATGAGCCCTTTGGGGAAGCCCGCGGCCGCGTCGTAGATCCAGAGCCCGGACGAGATCATGGGGCGGGCCGCTCGAGTCCAGAGGGGAAGGAGGAAGGGGAGGTCGACGACGAGGTGGGGCGCCATCTTCTTGAGGCGGGCCTTTTCGCGGGAGGCCTCGAGGGTGACCTTGAACTGGAGCTGGCGGAGGTAGCGGAGGCCGCCGTGGATGAGCTTCGACGACTTGCTGGAGGTGCCCGAGGAGAAGTCGCCGCGCTCGATGAGGCCGACGCGGAGGCCGCGGCTGGCGGCGTCGAGCGCGATCCCGCAACCGGTGATCCCCCCTCCGATGATGAGGAGATCGAAATGCCCCGTTTTCAGCTTCTGGAGCGCCAGGTCCCGGTTCACCCCGCTAGGATAGCGCGTGGAACAAAATAGACCGTCCATTTTGTTCCGTTGACCCCTTTGGGGGGGATCAGTATCTTGGGCCCACGGTGAATGGACGATGGCTCGGGGCGGGGGTCCTCCTGCTGGGTAGCTGCAGCCTCTACACCCCCGACGGCGGGCCCACCGCCGGCGTGCTCCCCGATGCCCGGTCCGCCGTGGCCCAGAAGTTCCACTCCATCGCCAACGCCTATATCGACTGGACCTACTCGATCCACCCCGTCGGGGCCACCGCCGACGGCATCCACGACTACGACGGCCAGCTCGGGCGCTGGACCAAGGACGCCATCGAGGGGCAGGCGGCGGTCCTCGAGCGCTACCAGCGCCGCCTGATGGGGATCGACCCGGCCGACCTCGACAACGACAGCTTCTACGACTACGAGGTCCTCAAGCTCCAGGTCGCCGCCGCCCTGCTCGACCTGACGGGCGTCCGCGGCTGGGAGAAGAACCCGAATTTCTACGGCGGGATCATTTCCCAGGGGCTGTATACGCTCGCGGCCCTCGACTTCGACACGCCCGAGCGGCGCATGGGCGTCGCCACGGAACGCCTGAAGCGCGTGGCCGAGGTGCTCGCGGCGGCCCGCGACAATCTCGTCAACCCGCCCCGCCTCTTCACCGAGATCGCCATCGACGAGTTCGCGGGCGCCCACTCGTTCATCAAGAACGCCGTCCCCAAGGCGTTCGCCGGCGTCCGCGACGAGGGCATCCGCGCCCGCTTTGCCGAAGCCCAGAAGCCCGCGCTCGACGCCATCGAAAAGTTCATCGACTGGATGCGGAAGGACCTCCTCCCGGCATCCACCGGCTCCTTCGCGCTGGGGCCGGAGCTCTACCGCCAGAAGGTCGCGCTCGACGAGGGCATCGACCTCCCCGTCGACGAACTCCTCAAGCGCGGTTACGACCTGCTCCATACGACCCAGGACGACCTGAAGAAGCTCGCCGGCGACCGCCCCGTGAGAGGCCTCCTCAAGGAGTCCGCCCGCGAGCATCCGAGCGCCGAGCGTCTCATCCCCGACACGCAGGCCCTGCTCGACGGCCTGAAGCGCTGGGCGTCGGGCGTCGCCTCCGTCCCGCACGACGCCGCCTGCACGGTGCAGGAGACCCCGGAGTTCCGGCGCTCGCTCTCGTTCGCGTCGATGGAAACGCCGGGCCCCTTCGAGAAGGTGGCGCGCGACGCCTATTACTCCATCACGCTGCCGGATCCGTCGTGGCCGGCCGACCGCCAGGAGGCGCACCTGGCGTTCTTCAACAAGTACTCCCTGCCGCTGATCTCGGTGCACGAGGCCTATCCCGGGCACTATGTCCAGTTCCTCGGCCTGCAGCGCTGCGCGTCGCGGGTGCGCAAAGCCTTCGGTTGCGCGTCGTTCTCCGAGGGCTGGGCGCACTACTGCGAGCAGCTCTACGTCGAGACTCAGGTCGATCCGCCTCTTCCGCTCCGCATCCACCAGCTGCAGCTCGCCCTGGTCCGCATCTGCCGCTACATCGTCGGCATCGAGCTGCACACCCAGGGGATGACCGTCGAGCAGGCGGTCGAGTTCTTCATCAAGGAGGGCTATATGGAGCGCGTGGGCGCCGAGCGCGAGGCCCGGCGAGGCACGAGCGACCCGACCTACCTCGTCTACACGCTCGGCAAGCACGAGATCCTGAAGCTGCGCGAGGAATACCTCAACCGGACCGGCGGCACGGTGCGCTCGTTCCACGACGAACTGCTGCAGACCGGCTACCCGCCCATCCCCATCGCGCGGCGCATCCTCTTCGCGGAGCGCTGAGGTGCCTCGCAAGCTCAGTCACGTCGGACCCGACGGCGCCGCGCACATGGTCGACGTCGGCGCCAAGCCGACCACCCATCGGGTCGCCGTCGCCGAAGCCCGAGTCCGGATGAAACCCGCGACCGCGTCCGCCATCCGCGCCGGGAAGACCCCGAAGGGCCCGGTGCTCGAGACGGCGCGCATCGCGGCGATCAACGCGGCCAAGCTGACGTCGACGCTCATCCCGATGTGCCATCCGTTGGCGCTGACGAAGGTGGGGGTCGAGTTTTCCTGGGAGGGGAAGGGCCTCCTGCGGCTGGAATGCCGGGTGGAAGCGGTCGATCGGACCGGGGTCGAGATGGAAGCGCTCGCGGCCGCTTCCATCGGGGCGCTGACGGTGTACGACATGGCCAAGGCTATTGACAGGGGGATGGAAATCAGTACAATCCGCCTTCTCGAGAAGTCCGGCGGAAAGAGCGGTCCCTACATGAGAACTGAGAAGCGAAAGCGAAAGTAGTTCACGCCCCTGCTTTCGGTCTCTTTTCTGTCTCTCGTCCGAAGAGTTTGAAGGATTGACCCCATGAGCAATATTTATCGCGTCGCCATCGTCGGCGCCACCGGCGCCGTGGGCCTCAAGTTCATCGAGTGCATCGAGCAGCGCAAGTTCCCCTGCTCGGAGGTCGTCCTTTACGCCTCGACCAGGTCCGAGGGCAAGGTCCTTCACGTCAACGGGAAGCCGCACCGCATTATCGGCCTGACCCCCGAGCGGGTCGAGAAGTTCGACTTCGCCTTCTTCAGCGCGGGCTCGTCGATCTCGAAGGAATACGCGCCGCTCTTCGCGAAGAAGGGCGCGGTCGTCGTCGACAACTCCAGCGCCTGGCGCATGGACAAGAACACCCCCCTCGTCGTGCCCGAGGTCAACCCCGCCGACATCTGGAAGCACCAGGGCATCATCGCGAACCCGAACTGCTCGACGATCCAGATGGTCGTCGCGCTCAAGCCGATCCACGACGCCGCCCGGATCACGCGCGTCGTCGTCTCGACCTACCAGGCGATCAGCGGCGCCGGCGGTCGCGCGCTGGAGGAGTTCGAGAACGAGGTCCATGCGATGGAGATGAAGACGACCGCCCCCAAGCGCTCGATCTTCCCCCGCCAGATCGCGTTCAACGCGCTGGCGCAGATCCCGCAAAAGGACGCGTTCCTTCCGAACGGCTACACCACGGAAGAGACGAAGATGATCGAGGAGACCAAGAAGATCATGGGCGACGCCTCGATCAAGGTGTCTCCGACCTGCGTCCGCATCCCGGTCAAGAACTCGCACAGCGAGAGCGTCAACCTCGAGACGGAGAAGAAGCTGACGGCGAAGGACGCGATGGAGCTGCTGCGGAAGGCGCCCGGCGTGGTCCTCTGCGAGAAGCCGGAGGACTTCCCGACGCCCGCCGAGGTGAGCGGCCGCGGGGAGACGTTCGTCGGCCGCATCCGCGAAGACTGGACGGTGCCCAACGGCCTGCACCTGTGGGTCGTCGCGGACAACATCCTCAAGGGCGCGGCGCTCAACGCGGTGCAGATCGCGGAAGTCATCATCAGGAAGTAGATGACCCGCAAGCGGAACATCCGCATCGTCGTCGAGTACGACGGCACCGGCCTTTACGGCTGGCAGCTGCAGAAGGACAAGCCCACGGTCCAGGGCGAGCTGCAGCGCGCGCTCCAGGAGATCGAGGGCCACAAGGTCCTCGTCATCGGCTCGGGCCGCACCGACGCCGGCGTGCACGCCGAGGGCCAGGTCGCGAACTTCCATACGGCCAGCCCGATGCCGTCGCGAAAGTGGCCGGACGCGCTCAACGCGCACCTGCCGCCCGAGATCGCGGTGATCGGGGCCCAGGAGGTTCCGCTGCCGTTCCACGCCCAGTACGGGGCCACGTCGAAGACCTACCGCTACCGCGTCCTCAACCGCGTGGTCCGCGGCGCCCTCGACCGCCTGCGCTCGCATCTCGTGAAGGCTCCGCTCGACGTCGCCAGGATGAAGTCGGCGGCGGCGCTGCTGGTCGGCACGTACGACTTCCGGTCGTTCGGGAGCGAGATGTCGAAGAAGGGGAAGACGACGCGAACGATCTGCTCGTTCGAGGTGACGGCGGCCCCGCCGTTCATCGATTTCGTGGTGACCGGCGACGGATTCCTCTACAATCAGGTCCGGTCGATGGTCGGCACGCTGCTGCGCGTCGGGATGGAGTCGGAGCCCGTCGAGTGGGTGAAGGCCGTGCTCGATGCGAAGGACCGCACGAAAGCCGGCGCGAACGTGCCGGCGAAGGGGCTGACGCTCGTCGAGGTCCGGTACGACGGAAAGCCCAAGTGCCAGCCGGCGGCCTCCGAAGAGGAATGACGAAGCGGGTCGTCCATCATGTCATTACCCGGCTGATTGCCGGCGGCGCCCAGGAAAACACCCTCTTATCCTGCCAGGCACTCCTCGACCGCTTCGAGATCCTGCTGATCACGGGCCCGCCCGAGGGGAAAGAGGGCTCCCTGATCGAGGACGCCCGCCGGCGCGGCATCGACGTCCGCGTCGTCGACGAGCTCGTCCGGCCGGTGTCGCCGCTGCGCGACACGGTCGCGTTCGGGAAACTCCGGGGGATCTTCGAGAGCGGGCATCCCGACATCGTGCACACGCACTCCAGCAAGGCGGGGATCCTGGGGCGCGCCGCGGCGTGGTGCGCGAAGGTGCCGACGATCCTTCACACGAATCACGGCCTGCCGTTCTACGACGAGCAGTCGCTGCCGGTGCGGGCGCTGTATTGGGGGCTCGAGAAGGCGGCGACGGCGGTGACGGACGCGGTCGTCTGTGTCGGCGAGGAGATGAAGCGCAAGTCGATCGCAGCGCGGCTGGGGCGGCCGTCGCTGTTCGAGGTCATCTACAGCGGGATCGAGACGGAGCAGTTCACGGAAGCGGGGGGAAACCGCGCGTGCCTCTCGATCGGCGACGGGGTGCCGGTGGTCGGCGTCGTCTCGCGGATGGCGCGACATAAGGGGCACCGGTTCCTGGTCGACGCGGCCCCGCCGGGCGTGCATCTGCTGTTCGTGGGCGACGGAGAGGAGCGGGCGGCGCTGGAGCGGCAGGTGGCGGAGCGGGGCGTGAAAGCGACGTTCGCGGGCCACGTTCCGCCGGAGGCCGTGCCGGAGTTGATCGCATCGATGGATGTCCTGGTGCATCCGTCGCTATGGGAGGGGCTGCCGCGGGCGGCGGTGCAGGCCCTGCTGGTCGGGCGGCCGGTCGTGGCCTTCGACTGCGACGGCGCGCGGGAGGTGGTGATCGACGGGGTCACCGGCCGCCTGGTGCCGCCGAAGTCCGTGGATGGTTTGCGCTCGGCGATCCAGGACCTGCTCGCCCGTCCCGACAAGGGCCGGTCGCTCGGGTTGGCCGGCCGCGAGCGGGTACGGCGGATGTTCGACTGGCGCGCCAACGGCGAGTTGCTGGGGGCGTTGTATGAGCGACGGTTGAGTCGTCGGGAGGGGTAGGGTGGATAAGGCTCTGCTGACTCTGGGAATTGCCGGGCTCTTGTTTGGACTGGGCGTGGCTCCGAATGTCAGGATCGACAGTACCGAGTGGGTGCGCACCCTGATCATCCTCGGCGTACCGATCTTGTTCATCGTGTTGGGCCGGATCAAGACCCAGCTGGATCGAATCGAGTCGCGGCTCAAAGGTCCGGGAGACGTCAAGCCGGGCTGATCCCTCTCTCCTCTTGATGGTGGATGCTTGATGCCGGAGCTTCTTCAGCGTCGCTTGCCTGACGGCACGCCCAGGGTGGGATAGACCTTGTCGCGGTAGAGGGCGATCGCGGCGTTGATCACGGACGACGCCTTCTTCGCGCCCTGCAGCGGGCCGACCAGGGCGACCTTGCCTTCCAGCGACTTGTAGTCCTTCAGGAACTGCGAGATTTCCTTGAGGCGGTGCGGCGGCAGCTCCTTCACGTCGTTGCAGTGGCTGAAGTCGGGATCGTCTTCGGCCACGGCGATGATCTTGTCGTCCTGGCCCTCTTCGTCCGTCATCGTGATCACGCCGATCGGCCGGGCCCGCATGATGCAGAGCGGGACCACCGGCTCCTGACAGAGGACCAGCACGTCCAGCGGGTCGCCGTCCTCGCAATAGGTGCGCGGGACGAAGCCGTAGTTGGCCGGATAATGGACCGCGCTGTAGAGGACGCGGTCCAGCCGCAGAAGCCCGGTCGTCTTGTCGAGCTCGTACTTGTTCTTGCTGCCGCTGGGCACTTCGATGACGCAGTGGAAGCTTCGGGTGGGCTCCTCGCCGATGGCGACGTCGTGCCAGGGATTCATTGCGGGGAGTATAGCCTTACCCGACCGATAACCACGAAAAAAGTCCACCGACGGTTGCTTGCGGGCGGGCGAAGTCCTGTGTTATCATAGGGCATCATGGCCGTTGCCCTCATTTCCGATCTGCACTCCAACCAGGAGTCGTTGACCAAGGTCCTCGAGGACATCGCCGCGCAGGGCATCAAGGACATCTACTGCCTCGGTGACCTCATCGGCTACGGCCCCGACCCGAAGTTCGTCGTCGAGAAGGCGATGAACTGGAAGCTCATCCTGATGGGCAACCACGACGAGGCGGTGCTCAAGGAGGCCTACGGGTTCAACCCCGTCGCCAAGGCGGCGGTGACGTGGACCCGGGATCAGCTGCGGCCGGGCTTCCTGGCGGGGAAGAGCAAGAAGGAGCAGTGGCAGTTCCTGCAGAACCTCAAGCTGACGCACCAGGAGGACGGGGCCCTCTTCGTCCACGGCTCCCCGCGCGACCCCACCATGGAATACGTCCTCCGCTCCGACTGCGTCGACCTGACCGGCGGCGTGCCGGAGAAGATCAAGGACATCTTCTCGCGTTTCGACCGCGTCTGTTTCGCGGGACATACGCACGATCCGGGGATCATCACCGAGGAGGCGCAGTTCATCAGCCCGAAGGATTGCAACTACGAGTTCACGTTCGAGAAGGGGAAAAAGTACTTTGTCAACATCGGCTCGGTCGGCCAGCCGAGGGACGGCGACACGCGCTCGTGCTACGCCATCTACCACGGGGACAAGGTGGTATGGCACCGGCCGGAATACGACTACAAGGCCACCATGCAGAAGATCTTCAACACGCCCCAGCTCGATCCCCGCGCCGGGGAACGGCTGGCCCACGGGCGATAATCGCGAGGGAATCCCGTCCCCGGACGGAGATACGGTCGGAGGGTTGTGCCATGAAGGTCACGGTCACGGCGAGACACGCCCGGTTCAATGACGCGCTCAAGGAGGCGGCCCGGCAGAAGGCCCACCACCTCGAGCACTTCTTCGACCACCTGAAGAAGATCGAGGTCATCCTCGACACCGAAGGCGACACGCGCTATTCGGTGGAGATGATCGCCTCCGGGCTCCACGACCACACCATCGTCTCCAGGGCCAGGGACCGGACGGCTTCGGCCGCCCTGGACAAGGTCCTCGAGAAGATGGAGCGCCAGCTCATCAAGTTCAAGGAGAAATTAACCCGGAAGGGCGACCACTCGACCCCCCGGCGGGCGACGGCCGCCGCCAAAGAGGGGGCCGCCGACGTCTGGTGGTAGGCCCCTTGACGGGGAGCGCCGCTTCGACTAAGATCGCCTCCGGATGAAACTCACGGACTTCATCTCGAAAAAGGCGATCATCCCTGTCCTCAAGGCTGTCGACAAGAAGGGCTGCATCCAGGAGCTTGTGCAGGCCGCTCGGAAGGCCTTCGAAGGCGAGCGTTTCGTCGTTGCCGACATCGTCGACGGCATCGTGCAGCGCGAGAAGATCGGCTCCACGGGGATCGGCGGCGGCGTCGGCGTCCCGCACGTCAAGCTCGAGGGCATCAAGAACGTGATCGGCGCCTTCGGCCGGGTCGCGATGCCCATCGATTTCAACGCGGTCGACGGCGCGCCGGTCGACCTGATGTTCCTGATCCTCTCCCCGCCCTCCAAGGGCGAGGCCTACCTGAAGGCGCTTCAGAAGATCATGACGGCGATCAAGAAGCCGAACTTCGTGAAGTTCCTTCGCGGCGCCAAGACCACCCGGGAGATCGAGGAAATCTTCCGGGAAGTCGAGGAAGTGGCGGTTTAGCCCGCCCACGGACGTCGATGGTCGCCGAACGCCAGGTCACGATTCAAAACCAGTTGGGTCTCCACGTCCGCCCGTCGGCGGAATTCGCGGGGACCGCGGCGAAGTTCAAGTCCCGCGTCAGCGTCCTCAAGGACGGCCAGACGGTGAACGCCAAGTCGTCGATCGATCTGCTCACGCTCGCGGCGGTGGCGGGAACGCGCCTCACGCTGCGGGCCGAGGGCGATGACGCCGAACTGGCCGTGGACGCGCTGTCGAAGCTCATCGACAGCAAGTTCGGCGAAGACTGAGAATCACGAATCGCGCGCCGCCTCCCGGGGGGAGGCCGAGAGGGATAAGGACCATTTCCGGTGATTCGTGATTTGTCTTTCGTGATTCATTTGTAGATATGGAAATCCGCAGAGGCATCGGCGTCTCGGCGGGCTACGCCATCGGTGAAGCCCGCGTCCTGGACCGCGAGGAATATCGCATCTCGCGGCGGACGATCCTCCCTCGCGAGATCGACGCGGAGATCGAGCGCTTCGGCAAAAGCGTCGAGGGCGCCGTCCAGGAGGTCCGCGACTCGATCGCGTCCATGTCCAAGCGCGTCCGCGAGGAGGCCGGCTCCATCCTCGACGCGCAGATCCAGATGCTCCAGAACCCGCATTTCGCGGAGGAGATCTCCGCCGAGATCCGCAAGAACCTCCATACGGCCGACCACGCCGTGTCGCGCGTGCTTCGGCGCAAGGTCAAGGCGATGGAGGACACGGGCCACGAGGCGTTCTACCGGCGGGTCGTCACGGACCTGATGGACCTCGAGAAGAGCCTCCTCCAGCGCCTCGTCGGGGCGTCCAAGGGCGACGTCCCGGAGCTCACCAGCAAGGCGATCATCATCGCGCACGACCTGACGCCCAGCCAGACGATCAAGCTCGACCGCACCAAGGTCCTCGGCATCCTGACCGAGGTCGGCGGCCTCACGTCTCACACCGCCATCGTGGCCAAGTCGCTCGGCATCCCCGCGGTGGTCGGCGTCGAGTCGATCGCGGGCGACGTCGACAGCGGCGAGACGCTGATCCTCGACGGCACGACCGGGACGGTCATCGTCGAGCCGGACGAGGGGACGGTCAAGCGCTACCAGGCGATGGAGCGCAATTACCTGCTGATCGAGCAGCGGCGCGCGAAGGAGCTGCAGGACCTGCCCGCCGTGACGACGGACGGAACGCGCGTGGAGATCTTCGCCAACATCGAGTCGCCGGAGGAGATCCCCGCGGCGCTGTCGCACGGCGCGGAGGGCATCGGCCTCTACCGGACGGAGTTCCTCTACCTGAGCCACGAGTTCGCGCCCACCGAGAAGGACCACCAGGACGCCTACAACCGCGCGGTGACGCTGCTGGGCAACCGGCGCATCATCATCCGCACGCTCGACCTGGGCGCGGACAAGATGCCGCACGACGGCGCCTTCGACCGCGAGGCCAACCCGTTCCTCGGGACGCGGGCGATCCGCCTCTGCTTCCAGCGGCCCGACATGTTCAAGACCCAGATCCGCGCCATCCTGCGGGCGGCCTCGCGCGGCAACGTGGAATTGATGATCCCGATGATTTCGTCGCTGTCGGAGGTCCGCCTGGCGAAGGAGGTCGTCGAGGAGGTGCGCCGCGACCTGCGCAGCCAGGCGGAGCCCGCCGGCGAGGGGATGAAGCTCGGCATCATGATCGAGATCCCGTCGGCCGCCGTCGTCGCCGACATGCTGGCGCCGCACGTCGACTTCTTCAGCGTCGGCACGAACGACTTGATCGCGTACTCCGTCGCCGTCGACCGCGCGAACGAGCGGGTGGCGTCGCTGTACCAGCCCGCGCATCCGGCGGTGCTGCGGCTGCTCAAGACGATCTTTGACGCGGGCGCCGCGGCGGGGAAGTCCGTGTCGGTCTGCGGCGAGATGTCGAGCGACATCAATTTCACCCTGCTCCTGCTGGGGCTGGGCCTGCGGAACTTCAGCGTGGTGCCGTTCATCATCCCCGACCTGAAGAAGCTGATCCGGTCCGTGTCGGTCAAGGAGGCGCAGGCCGTCGCCGCCAAGGCGCTCACCTTCGACGACTCCGCCGCGTGCCTGGAATACCTCAAGAGCGAGACCCAGCGCTTCCTGCCCGATACGGCCTGAGGGGCGGATCCGCGCCGGAGATTCGTCGGGCGTCGCGGAACTTGGCCCGTCCGTGCCGTGTTACGTAGTAGGATAAGGATGGTCTAAGAGGGTTTGGTATGACTCGATTCCTTGCTGCCCTCGCGCTGGCGCCCCTTCTCGCGGTGCCGGTGTTCGCCGGATCCGAGCAGGACACCGTCAAGCTCCGCAGCGGACGCATTCTCACGGGCATCGTCCTCGTCGACGAGGCCAACAAGGAAGGCTTCACCCTCCAGCGCTGGGACACCGGCGGCAGCGTCTTCGTCCACTGGAACCAGATCACCGAGCTCGAGAAAAACCGCCTCGTCAACCGGCTCCCCGACGCCAAGCCGCTCGGCGTCATGCTCGACGGCGTCCGCGCCATGACCGCCGGGCGCGACGTGGTCGGCGTCCTCGTCAAGGAGGACACGACCGGCCTGCACATCAAGACGAAGGACGCGAAGGCGCCGGTCCAGGTCCCCAAGGCCGCGCTGCTGCGCCCCCAGGAATCGCTGAAGATCCCCGAGTCCGACGCGTACAGCCCCGACGAAATGGTCGACTCGCGCCTGTCGAAGGCGAGCGAGAAGGACTACGCGTCGATGCTGGAGCTGGGCCGCTTCGCCGCGTCGCTCCGCCTCTACGAGCGCGCGAAGGACTTTTACCAGAAGGCCTCCTCCGCCGACGCGTCCAAAAAGGACGAGATCGAGCTGATCCTGACCCAGAACGACACCCTGATCAAGGAAGGCAAGGCTGCGGCGCTCGTCGCCCAGGTCAAGGAGTACGTGGAGACCATCGAGTTCGCCAAGGCGCTGGAGACGGTCAAGAAGCTGATGTCCGACTTCGCCGACACCGAGGTCGCCAAGCAGAACAAGGATCTGGCCGCGAGCGTCGAGAAGAAGGCCAAGGACTTCGAGGGCAAGCGTGTCGAATACCTGGCGGAAAACGTCCCCCAGGCCTATAAGGACCGGCGCAGCAGCCTCTTCAACCAGTACTCCAGCGCGACCAAGTACAAGATCGCCGAAGCGCTGCAGCATGCGAACAAGATTGACGAAGAAGTCGTCGCCGATCTGGCGAAGCGCATGAAGTCGACGCCCGAGGAGATCTCGACCGCCTGGGGCAAGCGCGAGCTCAAGCCCAAAACCGTCACGTACGGCGACGGATCGTGGATCGTGAAGGGCGGCCAGGACGGCGGCCTCGACACGGACGCGAAGACGCAGCCCAACCAGAACGGGAACACCAACGGCGGCCGCAACAACGGCGGCTTCGGCTTCCAGGGCGGCGGCGGGAACAAGAACAACGGCGGCAACAACAACAAGCCCAACCAGCCCGTGCCGCTCGGCAAGAAGCTCGAGACCAAGGACGAGTGGTGGGCGACTGCGTCGACGTCGGACCGCCGCAACCTCGTCGAGGCCGAGTACGCGAAGAACTCCTCCGCGGTGAAGAAGGAAGTGAAGACCAAGAAGTGCAGCGTGTGCAACGGCGAGGGCATCCGCAAGGAGACGCGCCAGGGCACCGCCTGCGAATGCAAGTGCCTGCGCTGCCACGGGGCCAAGGAAGACGACATCATCGTCTACCAGTAGCCGCCCCCTTCAGCCGATAATGGAGTGATGAGACGGCTAGCGCTCTGCCTCCTCCTTCTCCCGCCGCTTACCGGCTGCTACATCCTCGTCCAGGCCCAGGGCCAGCTGCGGATGCTGCTCACGTCGCAGCGGATCGACGACCTGCTGGCCGATCCTCGGGTGCCCGACGCCACCAAGCTCAAGCTGCTCTTCGTCCGCGACGTGAAGTCGTTCGGCGAGCATCAGCTGGGGTTGAGCCGGTCGAACAACTACGAGACGTTCTACGACACGCAGGGGAAGCCCATCACCTACGTCGTCTCGGCCTGCCGCAAGGACCGCTTCCAGCAGCACACGTGGTGGTTCCCGATCATCGGCGACGTGCCCTACAAGGGGTTCTTCGCGCGGGAGGACGCGGTCGCGGAGGCGAAGGAGCTCGAGAAGGAGGGGCTCGACGTCTCCCTGGGCACGGCCGCGGCGTACTCGACGCTGGGCTACTTCCCGGATCCGGTGCTCTCGACGATGCTGAAGTACCCGGACGAGCAGCTGGCGGCGCTGCTGCTGCACGAGCTCACGCACGGCACGATCTACCTGCCCGGCGGGACGGACTTCAACGAGGGGCTGGCCAGCTTCGTCGGCTGGCAGGGGGCGCTCGAGTACGCGCGCTGGAAGCACGGGATCCATTCGCCGCAATACGACCGCACGGTGCGCGCCTTCGCGGCGGAGGAGCGGCGCGACGTGAAAGCCCGGGAGCTCTTCAAGAAGCTGGAGGAGCTTTATAAGGCGAATCTGCCGCGGGACCAGGTCCTGAAGGAGCGCGAGCGGATCGCGGGGGGCCCCGTCAACAACGCGGAGATCCTGATGATGCGTCGCTACGGCCGCTACGACGCCTTCCGCGATCGCTTCGAGCAGGCCCAGGGGGACTGGAAGACGTTCTTCGAGGGCCTCGTGCGGGACAAGGGAGGCCTATGAGTCGCTGGACGGCGCTGTTCCTGGTCGTGATTCTCGCGGGCTGCGGGCAGAAGCCGCAGCCGACGGCGATCCAGCGCGGCGCGGCGGTCTTCGCCCCGGTCGCGGACAAGCTGGCGGCCGGGATCGTCGCCGATCTGCGGAAAACCGATCCGAACGGCTACACCCGCTACATTAAGGAGATCGGCGGCAAGGACGAGTCGGACCTTGTGAAGAAGATCTCGACGGAGACCCTCGCGTACTATGCGGACGCGCTGTCGATGTCGTCGTCGAGGGAGGCGGAGATCCGGTCGGGGGTCTTTGACGACGCGATGTATCTGCGGAAGGCGCGGGACGCGAAGGCCCGCTTCGCGTCGACGAAGGCCGACGTCCCGCACGTCTGCAAAGTGCTGATCGACAGGCAGAACACGGGCGAGTGGCTGAAGGGGCTGGAGCTGGAGTTCACGGCCCGCATCCTGGAGGGCGACCTCCAGACCCATCACCAATAACCAGGATACTCTCAGCTTCTGGACTTGAGCAGGTTCAGGGCGGAGCCGGCCTTGAACCACTCGATCTGCTCCGTCGTCATCGAGTGCTTCGCGACGATCTTGTCGACCTTGCCGTCCGCGTGCAGCAGCACGACGTCGACATCCTTCCCGGGCGCCAGGCCGCCCAGCCCCAGGATGCTGATCCGGTCGTCCTTCTGAACCTTGTCGTAGTCGGCGGGGTTCGCGAACGTCAGCGCCAGCAGCCCCTGCTTCTTCAGATTCGTCTCGTGGATGCGGGCGAAGCTCCGGACCAGGATCGCGGCCGCGCCCAGGTAGCGGGGCGACATCGCCGCGTGCTCGCGGCTGGAGCCCTCGCCGTAGTTGATGTCGCCCACCACGACCCAGCGCTTGCCGGCCGCCTTGTACTCCCGCGCCTTCTTCGGGATCGAGTCGCCGACCGGCTTGCCGGTCCACGCGTCGATCGCGCCCGTGAACATGTTGTCGCTGATCTTGTCCAAGTGGCCGCGGAACGCCAGCCACTTGCCGGCCGGCGAGATATGGTCCGTCGTGCACTTGCCCATCGCCTTCAGCAGCAGGGGGCACTCGACGAAGTCGTTCCCGTCCCAGGGCGCGAACGGCGCCAGCAGCTGGAGACGCGGGCTGTGGGGGTCGACGATGATCTGGATCTTCGCTCCGTCCTCCGCGGGGGCGACATAGCCGGCCATCGGCGTGACGAAGCCCTTCGGCGGGACCTCGTCGGCCGGCGCGGGCGCCTTCAGCTTCAGCCCGCCCGGCAGGGTGTCCGTGAGCGGGTTGAACGAAAGCCGGCCCGCGAGGCCGAGCGCCATCACGATCTCCGGGCTCGCGATGAACGACAGCGTCTCCGCGTTGCCGTCGTTGCGCCCGGGGAAGTTGCGGTTGAACGAGTTGAGGATCGAGTTCTTCTCGCCCGGCTTGACGTCGTCGCGCTTCCACTGGCCGATGCAGGGGCCGCACGCATTGGCCATGACGACGGCGCCGACACCCTCGAGGGCGCCCACGAAATCGTCCCGCTTGATCGTCTCGTAGATCTGGTCGGATCCGGGCGTGACCAGGAACGGCACCGCGGACCGGACTCCGGCGGACTTCGCCTGCCGGGCCACGTCGACCACGCGCGCAATATCCTCATACGACGAGTTCGTGCAGCTGCCGATCAGCGCGCTCGAAAGCCTGTCGGGAAAACCCTCCTTCGCCACCTCCTCCTTGAGCTGGGAGATGGGCCGGGCGCGGTCGGGGGTATGCGGCCCGGTGACATAGGGCTCGAGGGTGGACAAATCCAACTCGAGGACTTTGTCATAGGGGGCGTTGTCGTCGGCGCGGAGGAGGTCGGCGTTCTTCACGGCGAGGTCGGCGAGCTGAGCCCGCCGCGTGGCGTTGAGGTACGTCACCATTCGGCTGTCGAAGGGGAAGATCGACGTCGTCGCGCCGTGCTCGGCGCCCATGTTGCAGATCGTGCCCTTGCCGGTGGCGCTGATGGACGTGCAGCCCGGGCCGAAGTACTCGACGATATGGTCCGTGCCGCCCTTGACCGTCAACTGCTGGCAGACCCAGAGGATGACGTCCTTGGGCGCCGCCCAGCCGCCGAGCTTGCCCGTCAGCTTGACGCCGATCATCTTCGGGTGCTTCACCTCCCAGGCGAGCCCGGCCATCGCCTCGCCGCAGTCCGCGCCGCCCACCCCGATGGCGGCCATGCCGAGGCCGCCCGCGTTCGG
>DASQOM010000105.1:0-7668 GCA_035644495.1 Planctomycetota bacterium
CCGCCTGCAGCCCGCGGTGCCACAGTTCGGTCCCCAGCCCCCGTCGGCGGCGGGCCGGATCGACGAACAGAAAGCCGACATATCCCTGCGACCCGCTGCGCCATTCGGGGTCGAGGGAGCGGCACTGCGCTTCCGGGCGGACGCCGACGTGGATGAAGCCGGCCAGCTCCCGGCCGTCCCGGGCGACGATCAGGCAGGAAGGATCGAAATGCTCGAAGGCCGTCTCCCGTCCGAGCACCCGTTCCCGGAACAGCGCCTCCGTCATCGGATGGAAATTGCGCTTCCCCGAGAACGAGCGGTTCCAGAAGCGGACCATCGACGGCAGCATCGACGCCGTCCAGGGCCCGAACTTCATGGACGGGTGAGGTAGAAGATCGTGTCGGGCTTGACCCGCGCCGCAGCCTGGACCACCTGCTCCCGCGTGACCGCCGTGATGCCGGCGATCACCTCGGCGGCGGTCATCGGCTTCCCGTTGAGCGACATTTCCAGGAACGACCCGATCTTGGCGGCGGGATTGTCCTCGCGCGAGCGGACGCGGTCGGTGATGGTGAGGCGCGTCTTGTCCCACTCATCGTCGGAGATCTTGCCCTGGGCGAGGTCGGCCATCTGCTGCTGGATGACCTCGATGCACTTCGTGTATTTGGCGGGGTCGATGCCCGCGGTGACGAAGAGGAGGCCCTTGGTATGGTCGAGGGAGGAGTGCACGGCATAGGCCAGGCCCTCCTTCTCGCGGACGTTGGCGAAGAGCTTGCTGTGCGGAAACGCCCCCAGGAGGCCGTTGTACATCACGAGGGGGAAGGTCTCGGGCTGGCCCCAGGTGACCCCGGTGCGGCAGCCCATCACCATTTTCCCCTGCTCGACGTCGAGCTTCTCGATGTGCTCGTGGAGCTGGCCGTTGCCGGACTTCACCATCGCCGCCGGCACCGCCTTGACCTTCCTCGATCTGAACTTGAAGGTCTTTTTCACGAGCGCGGCGACCTTCTTCCCCTCGACGTCCCCGGAGACGAAGAGGTCGATCGGCGCCTCCTGCAGCAGCCGGGCGTGGAGCTTGAGCAGGCCCTTGGGCGTCACGGGATCGATCTCCTCGAGTTTCCCGTACTCGTAGCGGGCATAAGGCTCGCCCTTGCACATCTCCTGGATGCAGCGCTCGTAGGCATAGCTCATCCGGTCGTTGATCATGCCGTCGATGAGGCGCTTGAGGTTCTCCTTCTCCTGCGCGACATAGTCCGCCCGCAGCCCGCCCTTCGCGACCACCGGCTGGGAGAGCATTTTCCAGACGAAGTCGAGGGACTTTTCCAGGGCGTGGATCTTCTTCGGCGCGAAGCGGTCGTTCACGACCTCGAGGCGGAAGACGATCATCTGCCGCTCGCCGATCTTGGAGATGTCGGCCCCCATCGACGCGCCGAAGAGCCCCTCGAGGTAGATGACGATCGACCTCATGTCGGGCAGCGTCTTGCAGCCGCGGCGGAGCACCTGCGGGAGGAGGGCGACGGCCGTGGCCTCGTCTCCCAGCGGCTGGTGGACATAGAGGGAGACGGTGATCGTCTTGAACTTCGTGGTCGGGTGGACGAAGACACGGAAGCCCTTCGCGGGCTCGAACACCTCGAAATCGGCCTGCATCATCGGTGGAAGAACCTTTCCAAGTCGTCGAGCGTCAGCTTGATCCCCGTGGGCCGGCCGTGCGCGCAGGTGGCCGAGAAGTCCATCTGCGCCGCGTCCTGCAGCAGCCGCACGATCTCCTCGTCCGCCAGCTTGCGCCCGAACTTCACTGCGGCCCGGCACGCCATGAATTCCAGCGCCCTCTCCAGCAGCGGAACATCCGCCTCCGAGTCCCGCGCCAGCTCGAGGAAGTCCGTGAGGAGGGTCACCGGGTCATGCTCCGCCACCAGGGCCGGCACGGCGCGCACGGCGACCGCGTCGCGCCCGAAATCCTCGCACTCCAGGCCGAAGGAGTCAAGCAGCTCGCGCTGATCGTCGAGGCGGGCCCGCTGCTCCCGGGTCAGCGTGACCACGGCGGGAAGCAGCAGCCGCTGCTTGGCGATCGCCGCCCCGCTGAACTGTTTCCTCAGCTCCTCGAGCATGACCCGCTCGTGAAGCGCGTGCTGGTCCAGGATCCTCAGGCCGTCGTCCACCTCCTCGACCAGGTACCGGTTGTGGAGCTGGAAGACGCGGCGGCCGGTCGTGAGCAGCGGACGCGCCGGGATCTCGGCCAGCCGCAGCTCCGGCTCCCGCGTGAAGAAGTCGACGACTTCGCGCGCCGGCCGGCCGGGCACGGGCAGCTCGCCGAACACCGTGGTCCGCTCCGCCACCGATTCCGGGGCCACGCGATGGTCGAGCGACCCCTCCAGCAGCTTCGCCCGGATCGCCCCGACCAGCCGGTCGTGCAGTTTCCAGACGCTGCGGAAGCGCACCTCGATTTTCGTGGGGTGGACGTTCACGTCGACCTCGTCCGAGGCCAGGGTCAGGAACACGAACGCGACGGGATAGCGTCCGTGCGGGACGAGCTCGCGGTAGGCCTCGTTCATCGCGCGCAGAAGGACCCGGTCGCGGATGTATCGCCCGTTCAGGAAGAACGACATGCCCTTCGCGTTGATGCGGGAGTACTGGGCCGGGGCAACGTAGGCGTGGAAGTCGGCGGTCTCGACCTCCTTCAGCGCGCGGGAGACGTCCTCGTCAAAGAAGACCGCGATGCGCGAGCGCCGGTCGCCCGGCGACAAAGAGTAGCGACGCTCGCCGTCGACGAACAGGTCGAAGCGCACGCCGGGCAGCGCGATGCCGAAGCGGGAGACCGACTCGATCACGTGCTCGGTTTCGACCTCGATCGAGCGGAGGAACTTGCGGCGGACGGGGACGTTCTGGAACAGGTTGCGGACCTCGACGACGGTGCCGGGGGCGGCGGCGCCGGGCATGACCGGGGAGGCGACTCCGTTTTCGACTACGATCTCGGCGCCCTCGGCCCCGGCAGGCCGGCTGAGGATGCGGACGCGGGCGACGGACCCGATCGACGCCAGCGCCTCCCCCCGGAAGCCGAAGGTCGAGACCCGGAAGAGATCGTCGGCGGTTGAAAGCTTGCTCGTGGCGTGCGGGGCGAATGCGAGGGGCAGCTCGTCGGCGGCGATCCCCTGACCGTTGTCGGTGATGCGGAGCAGCTTGCGGCCGCCCTCTTCGATATCGACCCGGATCTCGCTGGCCCCGGCATCCAGGGCGTTCTCGACGAGCTCCTTCACGGCGCTGGCGGGCCGCTCGATGACTTCCCCGGCGGCGATCTTGTTGACCACGTCGGGCGCCAGCACGTGGATCTGCGCCATGGCCGCCAACCTTAACAGAGCCCCTCAGAGGGGTCAAACGTTACCCGCCACATGACGCATTGTAGCACGAACACCGTGTCCTATTCAGGCGCATTACAGATCTCCCTCCCATTCAGCAACTTGCAACATCAGCACTTCTGGCATGCGGCTTGCTCTATTCCCTCCGACCTCGCCCGGCGGATCGACGACGTAGAGTCG
Source organism: Planctomycetota bacterium (assembly GCA_035644495.1). Classification (GTDB taxonomy): domain Bacteria; phylum Planctomycetota; class MHYJ01; order MHYJ01; family JACPRB01; genus JACQFK01. Next base: position 3,507 of record DASQOM010000105.1, read on the forward strand.
CGATACGACGGGCAGTTCAAGGGGGTTTTCGACGCGAGCCGAAACCTGAGGGAGACGGCGCAGTCCGCTTCGAGCCGGCGCATGGGATTCCCTGCGAAGCAGCGCAAATCGCGGTTCTATAGCCGGGTCCGTTCGGCTGAGCGCCGGGGCGATCCGTCAGGGCAGCGGGAGCAGGTCGAAGCGGCGCTGCGAGTAGCGGCGGAACTGCGTGTAACCGGCCTGCTTCGCCAGCGCGACCGCATCGGCGAAGCAGTCCCCCACCCGCTTCGGATCGTGGGCGTCCGAGCCGAAGGTGATGTCGATCCCCATCGATCGCGCGGTCTTCAGGATCCGCAGGCTGGGATAGATCTCCTTCGCGGGCCGAGCCAGGCCGCTCGTGTTGACGTCGAGGGCCATTCCCGCCTTCGCGACCGCCTCCAGCGCCCGGCGCTCCAGAGGCTCGTAGTCGCTCGCCGGCCGGTGACCGAACTTCTTGATGACGTCCGGGTGGCCGAGGATGTCGAACATCCGCGTCCCGGCCAGCTTCGCGACCAGCTCGTAGTACTGCGAATAGATCTCGTGAAGGTCCCGGGTCTCGAACCGGCTCATGTGGGCCGGATTGTCGAAGCCCCAGTCGCCCAGATAGTGCACGGAGCCGATGACGTAGTCGAACGGGTTCGCCGCGATCACCTCGCGGACATACCCCTCCGTGCCCGGGTGAAAGTCCGCCTCGAGGCCGAGCTTGATCGACAGCTGGGGGAACGCCTTCTGACAGCGCCGCACCATCTCGACATAGGTGGGATACTCCGCTGAAGTCATCCGCCAGTCGGGATCGTAGGACTCGGGCATCGGGCAGTGGTCGGAGAAGCCGATCTCCTCGACGCCGACCTCGAGCGCGCGCCGGGCATAGGCCTCGGGCTCCCCCACTGCGTGGCGGCAGAGGGGCGTGTGCAGGTGATAGTCGACGATCACGCTAGAGCCTCTTGATGACGCTGACGATGAACTCCCGCGCGGCCTTGCTGTCCGCGGCGGTCGGGGTCGAGCCCGGCTCCGCCTTCTGGAGCAGGCGATTCAGATTGCGCACCCGGGGAAGAGGGAGCACGGAGTAGATCTTCTCGAGCAGCGCCGCGTCGCTCCCGCGCAGGGCGAGGGCCAGTTCGTCGTCGTCCACCCATTCCATGACCGGCTCCAGGTCCTCGCGGCGCATCCTCGCGACGTCCTCGAACGCGAAGATCAGCGTATGGAAGGAGGCCCCGAGGTCGGGGTTCTCCCGGTAGCCGCCGACGTCGAGGTCGCGGCCGTCCCAGTATCTCATCTTGACGCGGTGGTTCCGGGCGCATCGATCGCAGTAGAAGCGCGCCTCTCCCGTCTCGCCGATCCCGGGGATCACGGCGTACCCGTCCGAGCCCGACGGACAGTTGCTGCACTTCATCGCCGATTCATCATACGGAGCCCGCTCCGGGGGACGCAAGGCTTTCGCCGCGAATCGCGAAACTTGCTACACTCGCCGCCGTGTTCGGGGGACTCGACTACGCCGTGCTGGCCGGCTATTTCGCCCTATGCGCGGCGGTCGGGTGGTGGACGGGACGGGGACAGCAGAACGCGGGGGAGTTCTTCAAGGGCGGCGGCGCCATCCCCACCTGGGCCGTGTGCCTCTCCATCCTGGCGAGCGAGACCAGCGCCCTCACCTTCTGCGCCGTGCCGGGCCAGGCCTACTCCGGCAACCACGCCTACTTCCAGTTCGTCGTCGGCAACCTCGCCGGCCGCATCCTCGTCGCCTTCCTCTTCATCCCCGCGTTCTATATCGCCGGGGTCACCTCGGTCTACGAGTTCCTCGGCCTGCGTTTCGGGCCGGCGACCCGCGGCACGGCCGGCGCCCTCTTCCTGGTCACCCGGATTCTCGCCAGCGGCGTGCGCCTCACCGTCGCCGCCATCATCGTCCAGGCCGTGACCGGCTGGAGCTTCCTCTGGTGCGTCGTCGCGTTCACCGCCGTCACCGCTGCGTACTCCGTCTACGGCGGCATCAAATCCATCATCTGGACCGACGTCCTCCAGTTCTTCCTCTTCATCGGCGGCGCCCTGCTCGCGCTGGCCCTGATCCTCGGCGACATCGGGGTCGGCGGCTTCCATCAGGCCCTGGCCGGCACCGACAAGCTTCAGATCCTCAATCCCTCGATGAACCTCGCGAAAACCTATACCCTGCTCACGGCGGCGATCTGCGGCCCCATCCTCACGTTCGCGACCCACGGCACCGATCAGGACCTCGTTCAGCGGATGCTGACGTGCAAAGGCAGCCGACAGGGGTCGCTGTCCGTGATCTTCTCGGGGTTGATCAGCATTCCGATGGTCCTCCTCTTCCTGTATATCGGGAGCTGCCTCTACGCCTTCTACTTCCACCACCCCGACCTGAAAGCCGCGCTGCCCGCCCGGCAGGACCAGGTGTTCCCCCACTTCATCGTCCACCAACTTCCGATCGGCGTCCGCGGACTCGTGATCGCCGCCGTCTTCGCCGCTGCGATGTCGACCACTTCGTCCGCCATCGGCGCGCTCGCGCTCGTCGCGGTCATCGACGGCATCAAACGGTTCCAGCGGGGACGCGAGGACCCGGTCCGGGATCTGCGCCTCTCGCGGGTCATGACCGGCGTCATGGGCGCCCTGCTCGCCGTGGTCGCCGTCGGCTTCGAGAAAGTCAGCCAGTCGCTGCTCGACATGGGGTTGGAGGTGATGACGTACGCTTATGGCGCGCTGCTCGGCGTGTTCGTGCTCGGACGCCTGACCACGTCCCGGGGCTCCGACCGGGGCAACGTGATCGCGATGCTCGTCAGCGTCATCGCCGTGCTGACGGTGCGCTTCGGCGTGAACCGGAAGGAAGCGCTGATCGCCTGGCCGTGGTTCACCGTGATCGGGTTTGCGGTGACGATCGCGCTGGGGGCGCTGACTAAAGCTTCCGCGTATCGTGGTGCTTCTGCGCCTCCTCGATGAGGGCCTGCACCTTCTTGTCGCGCGTGGGGTCGAGTTCGAGGCAGCGGCGGAAGTCCTTGATCGCCTTGCGGAAGTCCTTCAGCGCGAAGTGGGCCTGGCCGCGCTCGTAGAAGGCGCCGTAGATCGAGCTGTTCAGCTGGATCGCCACGTCGAGGTGCGCGACCGCCTGCTCGAAGAGCGCCTTCACCTTCTCGCCCCGTGCGAGCAGCTGCTTCGCCATAGCCACCTTGACGACGCCCAGGTCCTTGAAGATATAGGCATAGGTGGGCTCCAGCTCGGCCGCGCGCGAGAAGTCGTCGATCGCCTTCCGATATTCGGGCTCCGGATCGCCCGAGCCCTTCTTGATCGACCGTGCGATGTAGAACCGCACGATGCCGCGGTTGTGGTACGCCGGGCTGCAGGTCGGGTCGAATTCGAGGGCGGCGTCGAGGTCCTTCAGCGCCATCGCGAAGACCGGGCTCACGTCCTTTCCCGAATCGCGCGCGTAACGGCCGCCGAAGATCAGGACGTTGGAGCGGTTGACGCGCGACGGCGTCGATTCCGGCCGCAGCTCGCAGGCGATGACGAAGTCCTCGAGGGCGCTCTTGCAGGCCGCGCTGGGATCGTTCCCCTCCAGAGACGTGAGCACCGCCTTGGCGAAGCGGTAGACGCCGCGCTGCGTGCGGATGTCGTAGTTCTTCCCCTGCTGCTTGATGGCGAGCGTGACGCCGTTCTCGCCCTCCTCCAGCTGCTTCATGACGGATTCGGTGCCGCCGCCTTCGCCGCCCTCGAGGCGGATCAGCTCCTTGAACATGTGGATGGCCTCCTCCAGGCGGCCCGCGTGCACCGCGGCGACCCCCTGGGTGAAGCGCATCTGGTCGTCCGAGACGATCGCCTGTCCCTTGATGAAGCGGTCCAGGTCGTCCGCCAGGTGGCGTGCGGAATCGTAGCGGCGGACCGGGTCCTTCGCCATGGCGCGCGACACGATCTGCTCGAGGTCCGTCTTGACGTTGGCGTTGAGCTGCGACGGCGGGACCAGCGGCTCCTTGACCACCGCGAAGCAGGTCTTCATCGCGTTGCCGGAGTCGAAAGGCGGACGACCCGTCAGCAGGAAGTACAGCGTGGCGCCGAGCGAGTAGACGTCCGACCGCTCCTTGATGTCGCCCGTGCGGGCCAGGGCCTGCTCCGGCGACATATAGGACGGGTTGCCCGCGACCTGGAT
>DASQOM010000106.1:0-8770 GCA_035644495.1 Planctomycetota bacterium
TCATTGGTAAAAGGCAGCCTTACGGCAGCCTCTCCCGTTCAAACCGGACGTGCCCAATTAAGGCATCCGGCTTACCGATGATCTTCAGAACGGACATTTCGCACCGGACCACCCGGGCTTGCATCCTGTTCCTGACACGGATACTCCTACCGAACGCGATCCTATCGGCTAGCTCTGTAGGAGAGCAATTGCCGGATCGGCCGGACTCGCCGTGTCCGATCAAAGTAGAGGTCCTTCCCTCGGCAAGGTTGTTCGTCCTTGCGGTCAACGGTAGTACGACCTCATCGGACTCCCTCCCGGCAGAGTGCGATTTCGGCTCCGCCTTATACGCACCCCTATACCCTTTCAGGCCGCCGGGGAGGGTCTCTCCTGTTCCGCTGTTCGCTGTGCGTACGCCCCGTCCCCTATACCCCGGGGGAGTCCTGCGGGAGTTCTTCCCCGAGGCGCGTCCACCGTTCTCGGGCTCCGCAGTCTCTTGCCTTCGCCGTGACATGCTCGGCTCGGCCTCCCACAACCCTTTCGGGCGGATACTCTGACGGGATGTCGTCGGGGGTTCACTTTCGTTACGGGTCGTACGCTTGCTCCCTCCTATAACAGAGGCTTTTGTCACCCCGCTTGGCACCAGGGATTTCGCCCTCGCGCTGGGGTCCGCTACAAGGCGCCCGCTCGGCTTACCTTGGCGGGACTTACACCCGCGAGTGAACAGCAGCTTGGCAGGACGCGCCATGTCCGCAGTATACCGCCGGAATAAAACAGACGGTCTGTTTTATCCCTAGGGGATGGTCTGGAAGAGGGCGGCGGGGACGTCGGAGTAGCGGTTGCCCAGCTGGCCCGTGGCCAGGACCCGCCAGAAGTACTGCATCCCGGGCACCAGCGGGGTGCTCAGCGTCGCCCGGTTGATGTGGACATTCGCCTCCACGATCACCGGCGCCTGGAATGTCGGGACGGTGTCCAGCTCGACCCGGTACGACGTCGCCCCGTTCGACGGCTGCCAGGCGAACTGCGGGCTCAGCGTGACGCCGACCAGGCCGTTTTGCGGATACTGCGTGGCGAACGGCACGGGGATCGTGAAGCCGCCGCCCTGCGTCCGGAACTGGAACGGAGAGCCGCCGGCCAGCACCTTGCCGCCCCCCGACAGCAGCGCGTTGATGCGCCAGTAAAACGTCGTGAAGTTGGTCAGCTGCACCTGGGTCAGAAACGTCGACGTGATCGTCAGCGTGGGGTCGTCCCAGACGACCTTGCTGAAGTCCGACGCGGTCGAGATCTCCAGCTGATAGGCCATCGCGCCGGGGTAGGCGTTCCACGCGAACTGCGGGCTGGCCGACGCCTGGAGTTCCCCGTCGAGCGGGAGGAGGAGCACAAACGGCAGCCCCGGGTTGCCGGGGACGACGGTCTGGTCCGGCACGTACGTCAGCGTGCACGCGGGGACCAGAAGCGCGGCCAGGGATCCCAGGGCGATCCGCGCCGCTCGAGCCATCCTGTCCCTCCGGGCCGCCCGCGGCTATTTCGACGTGGCCGTGAACTCCGTCAACGGCGCCAGAAGCACGGCTCCCGCGCTGTCGCGGGGCTGGACCTTGATGTAGTACAGGGTCGCCGGCGTCAGGCCGGTGAGCAGGTCGCCCGTCGCGCTGGCGCTGACCTTCTGGGCCGGCAGCATCAGATCCTCGCCGCCCAACGTCGTCGAGTAGTAGATGTCGTAGTTGGAGACGTTGACCGGGCCGGGCGTCTCCGTCGCGGCCGTCCACGTCAGCGTGATCTCGCCCGCATTGGCGCCCGTCGCGCCCACCGGCGTCGTAAAGCTGATCGCGCTCGTCGTGGTGGTCGCCGTCTGCGTCGTGAACGTGAACCCCACGTTGCTGCCGATCGGGGTTCCCGCGGCCGACTGGACCTGGCCGGAGACGACGACGGTATACGTCGTGTTCAGCAGCAGGAGAGCGGTCGGGATGATCCGCACCTCGTTGAGCGCGGGCAGGTGCTCGACGGTGATCGGGATGCCGGAAGCCGCAGTGCCCGGGATCAGCTCGAAGTAGATCGGGTTGCTCACGAACGCGTTGTCCATGGCGCGGTCGAACTGGAAGATGATGTTGGGGCTGATCGAGATCCCGGTGCTGGCCCCCGTGGCCGGAAGGACCGCGATGAGCTGCGGGGCGGCCAGATTGCTGTTGGATTTGCAGGCGGGAACGGCCAGGACGGCGGCGGCCAGGACGACGGCGCGGAACAGCAGGGGGGAACGGGAAACCATGGATGCCTCCACTAGGTGATACTCCGACTTCTACGTACACATCCGGGCGGGACTAGGCCCTATTTCAAACGACCCGACTTGCTGAAGAAGTTCCAGGGGTTGTCCCACACCAGCTTTTCGATGCTCTTTTCGTCGGCGCCGCGGGAGCGCAACTCCGAGATCACGTGGGGCACCATCATCGGATCGCTCGGGCCCCAGTCTGCGGCGCCGTTGATCATCATCTTCGAGTAGCCGTTGTCCTCGAGGATGTTGACCATCCGCTCGGGAGACAGCTTCGAAATCGGGTACACCGTATGGCCCGCCCAGCAGCCGGCCTTGAGCGACATGGGCGTCGTGTCCTCGACGTTGTGGTCCATCAGGACCATGTCCATGTTGTAGTCCATGCCCTTCAGGACGTCGATCAGCCGCTTGATCCCTTCGAACTTTCCGAGGTGCGGCGAGTGGATCAGGATGGGAAGCTTGTACTCCCGGGCCAGTTCCGCCTGCCGGACGAAGAACTCCTCCTCGACGCTGTTGATGGCGTCGAAGCCGATCTCGCCCACAGCGACCACCGTGGGCCGCTCGAGGAAGCGCGGCAGCTCCTCCAGGACCTCCTGGGCGAGCTCGTAGTTGTTCGACTCCTTGGGGTTCATCGCGATGGTGACGAACTGCTGGATGCCGTAGCGGGCCGCGCGCGTGTGCTCGTAGTTGATCAGGTGGTCGAAGTAGTCGAAGAAGCTCCCCGCGTACTTCCGCGTCTCGCCGAGCCAGAATGCGGGCTCCACCAGGTACTCGACCCCGGCCTTCGCCAGAGCCTCGTAGTCCATCGTGGTCCGCGCGTACATGTGCGCGTGGGGCTCGAAAATGCGCATGGGGGCAAGTTTACGCGGGCGCCATTGCGCAGTAAAGTCAAAACACGAGGTCGGCACCCTTCCCCTCCCCTAAGCCAAACTCCAGGCAGCCGGGGTGCCGATGTATCCCGCCTTCGAGTGGGCCAGGGAGTTTCGGGAGCAGTTCCTCAAGGAACTCGAGAAATCCTCCGGGTCCTGAGCTTACTTCGGATCGATCTTCGTCCCGCACTCCGCGCAGAACTTCTCGGCGGGATCCGCTGGCGCCTTGCACTTCGGGCAGAGGCGCCTGGCTGGCGTGACGGGCGCCGCTTCCTCCAGCGGCTTGAGGTCCACCACGAGCGCCTTCGTCACCCCGCGATACGCCAGACGCAGACGCTTGTCCGCCTGCGGGATCGCATAGACCGCCTGGAAGCTGCGCCGCTCGCCGGTCGGCACCAGCAGCAGCTTCACCACCGGCGCGGGCCCCTTGTAGGCCGCCTCGTGCATCGGCAGCTGCTGACCCTTCTCGGTCGCGTAGAAGAGCTGGTCGGCGGTCTGGAACATTTCCCCCGCCTTCCCGGCCCCCGTCACCGTCACGTCCAGCACCAGGAACGTCGTCCCCGCCGGCGCCTTCATCCCGGCGAAGTCCGGGACCACCGCCTGTCCCGTGATCGCCACCTTGTAGATGTCGTCGTCGATCGACGCGATCGCGGGACCGGCCGATGCCGCCTCGGGCCGCTTCCCTTCCAGCAGGAAGAGCAGCGGCTTCGGATGGACCAGCGCGCCGTCGGGCAGCTTCGCATTGGGGAAGTCGCAGCGCAGCTCCAGCGACGCGGCCTTCTCCGGCACCTGGAATACCGCAAGCCCGCCGGTCAGCACGTCGGGAAGAAAGCGCGGCGACTCCCCGATCTCCGGTTCGCCGACGCTGCCGAAGGAGCGGGACCCGTCGACCAGGACGTTGAAGTGCCGCCGCAGGTCCGTCCAGTCGGAGACGGTCCCGATCTTGAGCTTCTGGCCCGGAGCCGCCTTGGGGTCGAACGCGGTCGCGTCGCCCTCCGTGAACATCTGGCTCCGAGCGCGGAAATCGACGAGCAGCCAGGTCATGCCGTCGGGCGCCTTCTTGCCGTCGACCTCGGTCGCCCGCTCCGCCCGGAACAGGCCGGCCTCGAGGATCTCGTTCTGCTGCGCCGCGCCGATCATTTTGGCCGGGTCGGGCTTCGACGCGGGCTGCAGCGCCATCGTGAAGTGGCCGTGCGCGTAGTCGTAGAAGCGGAGGTCGAGGGAGTCGACCCCGTCGGACGGGATCTCGAAGACTAGGTTGCCCCGGGCCCGCGTGCCGAGCCGTTCGAGGGTGAAGCCGACCGTCTGGACGTGCCCGGGCAGCGTCGCTGCGTCCTTGGGGAGCCTCGACACCCGGTTGCCGTTCACCACGAGGTACAGGTGATCGGCCAGGTCCTTGATCCGGTACATCGTCGGGACCTGGTTCTGCTGGATGAGGGTCAGCGGGATGATGTTCTCAAACTCGGCGTCGAGGACGAGCAGCTTCCTGCCGGGGGCGGGGATTTTTGCCCCATAAGCGGCGCGCTCGGAGCTCGCCAATATCCGGAAGCGGCAGGCCCGGTTCCCCGTCTCCCGGCTTTTGACGGGGTCCGCGGCGCCCCCGGGCTTCGCGCCTTCGCGCAGGGCGTCGACGTCGTCGGCCGGCAGCCCCAGCTTCTTCTTGGAGGCGGCCACCTTCTCCGACGGCTTCCCTCCGGGAGCGGCGTACCGGTTCGTGACCGTCCCGCCGCGCAGCTCGATGCGCCCCCAGAGGCCCGAGCTGCCGGGCGCCTGCACCATCCACGCCTCGCCGATCTTCAGGGGTTCCGGATCGCCCCCGCCGCGGCCCGTGACGATGCATAAGGCGATTCCCTTCGCCTCCCGCAGCGCCGCCGCCGTCTGCTCCCTCGGAAGGGAGGACACCCAGACGACGGTGCCGCTTCCGGATGCCTTGGGCTCCGTCACGAAGGTCAGCTTCCCGCGGGCGCCGGGCGAGGCCGAGAACCCGGCGGCCGCCATCAGCTCGCGCAGCTCGGGCGCGGCGCCGAGGACGACCCCGACCTCCCCCGCCGGCAGCTCGCGCGCGGGGAAGGACTCCGCAGCCGGCGCCTCCGCCGTGCGGATGACCACGGGCTCCTCCTGCGCGAGCGCCAGGAGCAGGACCAGCAGCACGTTCATCTCCTATAACCCCATCATGCTGCTGATGGCGGTGGCCCAGGCATTCTTGGTCATCTCGTCGATCTGGTCCTTGAGCTCGTCGCGCACGTTCGTGCCCGCCAGGGCTCCGCAGGCGCGCCCGAAGGTCTTGGTGGTCTTGTCCGCCCAGCCCGGCTGCTGTCCCGTCGCGCCGCTGGCCCCGGAGACGAAGCCGACCGCGTCGGCATACTGGCAGACCTGGCTCGCGGATTCGATCAGCGTCTCGATCAGGCCCTGTCCGGCGCCCGACGGCACGCGCCCCACACACATCCCTCCGGCGGGATCGATGCTCCACCAAGCGTCCGCCGACCAGCGCACCTCGCGGCGGCCCTCGCGGTCGACGGCCTCCGCCTTCCCGCCCTGGAGCCGAGCCCGCTCCATCAGGGTCCACGCGGAGCGCCGCGCGTCGGACGCATAGAAGCGCCCGACGAGGAGACACTCCAGCACCGTCTCCGCCGCGCCCAGCGTGACGGTCCGGTCCGCGGCGCCGTCGAAGAACCCCGGATTGTCGAGGATGTCGATCCCCTGTCTCGCGAGCATCCGCCCCGCCGCTTCGTCGACGAAGATCTGGCTCGTTTCCGCGACCAGGCCGACGCGGTCCTGGATATAGACCGAGCCCTCCGCAAGCCGGTCGAGGGCACGGCGCCTCAGATCGCCATACAGGAGCAGCGTCGGCGTGATGTCGACCTGGGGATTGAAGTGGATCCCCGCCAGCGGGCCCTTCACCATCCGGCGAATCGCCGCCGCGTTGGCGACGATCCCGTGCAGTTCCCGGCGTCCCAGCTCGCCCTGGGGGAGCGGCGCAGCGTCCACCAGATACGAATGGCGGAGGAACGGAAGCGCGCGCAGGCTGCCCGGCTGGGGCGTCGTCACCAGCGTCCGCCGCTGCACCCGCTCGACGCCGCCCTCTTTGACTCCGACCTCGACGACGACGCTCTCGAGGGCGGACGCCGCGGGCGCTTCGTCGCCGCCGCCGAACGCGCCGCCGAAGGCCTTGCCCAGGCCGCCGGACAGCGCCTTGGCCGGACCCACGCGGCCGCCCGGGTCGACGTCATAGGTCTTTCCGTCCAGGTCGAACGGAACGCCTCCGTAGGACTTCCCGTCGACGATCAGCACCGCGCGGTACTGCTTCACCTTGAGGAAGGCGGCCACGACGCCCCGGGCGTCCAGCTTCTTCAGGTCCGCGCTCGCCGGCAGCTGGCCTTGCAGCGGCTGGATCAGGAACTCGACGACTTTCCAGGATGCGGCCGACAGGTCCAGCGGCACCGACAGCAGCGGCACGGGCTCCGTCTTCGCGCCGCTCTTCCGGTTGAGAATCAGGCGGAAGGCGATGGAGCGGCGCTGCGCCGCGATTTCCTGCGGCGTCAGAGGCCGGGCCGTGGCGTGGGGAAGCTCCACGGGCGACGGGTCCAGGTCGACCCAGCCCGCCTTCTCCTGGACCTGGACAAAGACGTGCTCCCTGGGGACAGCCGCCGCGCGGCCCGCGATCGCCCCGGCCAGGGGCAACAGGCGCGCGGCTTCCGCTTTCGCCGCCTCGACCACTTCCTCGACGAGCGCGGCTTCTTCGTTGCGGCGCGTCTGGACGACCTGCTCCAGCACCGCGGGATCCACGCCCAGCTCGTCCGCCAGGGCCTTCGGATCCGACAGCGGCCGCTCCTTCCGCTCGCGCTTCCGGAACGACTCCAGCAGCCTGGCGCCGTCGGCTTCGGCGACGTCGACCCGCATGAGACGGGTCTTCTCGCCGCCCGCCTCGAGCATCGCCTGCAGCAGCAGGGCGCGGTCGATCGAGTTCCCGCCGCCGCACATCAGCGTGCCGGCGGCCTCCCGGAGGATGCCGCCATAAGGCTCCCACGCCAAGCCCGCGACGAAGCCCGCGATTTTAGTCCGGTCGAAGCCCAGCCGCGCCGCGGCGCCCCGGGGGTCGGTCGGGTCCGGGGTCTCGCGGTAGCGCCGCTCGGCGACCCGGAGCATGCGCTCGGTGGCGTCGGGATCCTGCGGCGGCGAAGCGGCGGCGAGGAGCAGGAACGCGGGCAGGAGGAAGCGCATCACTTTTTGAGGATCTTGGCCAGGCTGACGGTGGCGTGCGAGACGACGCCCGTATTGATCCATAAGACCTTTTCTTCCTTCTTTCCTTCCGCGCTCACCACGAGGGTGTATTTGCCCTCGGGCAGTTCGCGGCGGTCGTTGAGCGTCCCCCGGGCGACCTCCTTGCCGGTCTTGTCCAGCAGGGTATAGGCGCCGGCCCCCACGGTCACCAGCTGGAGCGCCGCCATGAGGTCGCTGGCCTTCTTGACCGGAAAGTACTGGCCGTTGCCCGCGGCGGCCGTCTTCTCGAGCTGCTCCTTCCAGTCGTCCTCGTTGATGTCGAAGCCGACCACGTGGACCTTCATCCCCTTGCGGGAAGCGGCCAGTTTCGCCGCGGCTTCATAGGGCCTGGCTCCCCTCGTGGATTCCCCGCCGTCCGTCAGGAGGATCGTCACGAGATCGAGCTCCGTGTCGACCGCGGAGATGTCCTTGATGGTCTCGGTCAGGCTGTAGGTCAGCGGCGTCTTCCCCTTGCAGCGGAGCGCCCGGACCTTGGCCATGAAGAGCCCGGGCTGCAGAGGCCCCACGGGAACCACGAGCTGCGAGTCCTCGTCGGCCTTCTCGTCGATCGCCGGGAGACGGTGACCATAGACCCGCAATCCCACCTTCGCGCCCTCGCCCAGGCGCTTCACGATCGCTTCGATGACGTCCTTGGCGATGTCGAACTTCTCCTTCCCGTCGATCTCTTCGTGCATCGACCCCGATGCGTCGAGGATGATCATGAAGTTCGAGGCGTCGTTGAGGGCGTGCGTTTCGAGCCAGCCGTTGCCGCCGCGCTTGATGGTCTTGACGGGCGACGTGGCCCGCGTCAGGAAGAGCAGCGCAAAAGCGGTGGCCTTCTCCTTGCCCTCGGAATTTCCGTTCCAGCTGCCGTCCGCGGCCTGGGCGCCGACCAGGTACTTCGCGCCCTTCCCGTACCAGGCGTGCTCGCCGATCAGGTCGGTCGCCGCGAAGACGCCGACGCGCTCGACCGAGTAGAGGTAGTACATCGCCCACCCGTTTTCGTTCGGGTTCTTGTCGATGGCGAAGTTGTCCCCAAGCCATTTGAGGCCGGCCTTGATCGACGGCGTCTCGAGATACTCCTTTTCGCCGAGGTAGAAGCGGCAGAGGGCGACGGTGCAGATCCCGGCGCAGGTCATGCTGCCGTAGGACTTGTTGTTGGGATAGTGGTAGTGCCAGCCGCCGTCCTTGCAGTGCCGCGCCTCCATCTCCTTGAGGCACGTCTCCCAGACCGACTTCGGAACGCTGTATCCGCAGCGGGCGGCGGCGTGCAGGCCCAGGATGGCGAACTGGGTGCAGGACGTGTCCCCGTCGCCGGGATTCTTCGACGTGTTCTTGCGCTCGACGAGCTCGCCCTTGATCTCCTCGTCGATCGGCTCGCCGCCGGAGATGCTGACGC